>DATDBH010000216.1:0-5549 GCA_036524985.1 Microlunatus sp.
CGCACCTTGGCGCGGCTGCTGCCGATCAGCGCCACCAGCAGCGCCAGCACGACCCCGATCACCAGGCCGACCAGACCCGAGACCGCGACCAGCATGTTGCCGTGCAGCTGGTCGGGTTCGACCGCTGGCAACGGATCGGACAGCTGCGCCGGCAGCATCCGGGGGCCACCGGTCTCGACGTTGTAGGAGGAGACCTGCTTGCCGAAGCGCTCCGTCACCGCCTGGGTGAGCCGCACTGCCTCCTGCGGGCTGGACGCCGTCACGCTGACCTCCAGCACGACGGTCTCGGGCACGATCGCGACAACCGTCCGCTTGCGCAGGTCCTGCGGCGGGATGGCGAGCGCCTCCGCGACCGGCGAGATCACCTGGTCGGCGGTGACCAGCTCGGCGTACGTCGCCATCCGGTCCTTGAGATAGAGGTTCGCGGTCGCCGGATCCATCGTCGATCCCTTGAGATCCAGGCCCATCAGCATCTGCGCGTTCGATGTGTAGGTCTTCGGCCACGACGAGCCGATCAGGACACCGGCACCGGCCACGACGAGCACGGTGATCAGGATCAGGGCGATGTGGCGCCGGACGGCTTGCAGCGCGAAAGCGAGAGTCACCGGTGCTCCTCCTTGGTGAGTTCACGGTCGGGAATCGAGCTCGGATGAGCTTCGGAGGGCTAGCGAGGACGTCGCGGTCCGCGGAGGTCCGCGATCACGACGCTCGCGCCCATGACTAGCTGGGTCCCGCAGACGGCGACGGCGACGCCGACGGCACCCCAACCCCAGGCACCGATGGTGGCCGTGAGCACGTGCCACCCGGCGCCGGTCATGGTGACGATCGAGCAGATCCGGGATCGGCCGGCGGAGACGAGGTCCAGGATGAAGGTCCGTGTGACGCCCGAGAGCATCGTCGCGAGCCCCATCAGCTGGACCACCGGGATCGCCTCGGCGAAGCCGTCGCCGAGATACCAGGGGATCAGCCAGGGCGCCGACAGAGCGAGCAGGCCGCCGGACAGCGCGTAGCAGCCGATCAGCCCGACCATGATCGCCCGGCGGCGGCTGGGCACGGTCGGATCGGTGTGCGCGGCGGCGACCCGCGGCATCATCGCCTGCTCGACGGCGACCAGGACGCCGTGGATGGCGCTGGTCAGCCGGTCGGCGGGGCCGAACAGGCCGACCTGGCGATAGCCGGCGAGCTGACCCAGCAGGATGGCCGAGCTGTTGACGATCACCTGACCGCTGATCAGGTTGATGAACAGCGGCACGCTGTCACTCACGGCGGCGCGGGCCTCCACCGGGCGGCTGAGCCGCAGCCGCAGCTCACGCTGGGCGATCAGCACGATCCAGAACACGACGGCGGAGAGCAGGAACGGGGCGAACTGCCAGACGACGGCGAGAGCCACGTCGTCGGCGGAGTGCACGGTGAGCACCAGGCCCGCGAGCGCGACCAGTCGCGAACCAGCGGTGAGCAGGGCGAACAGCTTCAGTCGGCCGACACCCTGCAGATACCACATCGGGTAGAACACGGCCCCCACGGTCAGCAGGATGCCGATGACGTAGAGCACGAGGTTCTCGAGCATCGACGGCACGATGAGCACGACCACCAGCAGCACCACGGCGCCGGCCGCCCACAGCGCCAGCTTCGCCGTGATCGTCGAGGACACGACCTGCTGTCGCTCCTGCGGGCTGGTGGCCACGGAGATGCGACGGAGGGCGCTGAAACCGAAGCCGAAGTCCGTCAGCACCAGCAGCATCTGGATGGTGGCGAGGATGACGATGAAGACACCGAGGCCGTCGATGCCCAGGACCCGGCTGAGCAGCGGGATGGAGACGATCGGGTACGCGTACGAGATCAGCTGGCCGAGCGTCACCAGTCCGGCGTCACCGGTCAGTCGACGAAGGTCGGCGAACCGGCCGCTCGGCTTCACGACGCGCCCCCGAGCTCACGTCTCACCGCGGGCAGTAGGCTGCCGTAGGCATCCAGCGAGTGCTGCGCCGTGGCGGTCTGGTCGAATCGCGCTGCGGCCTCGGCCGTCCGCCTCCGGAGGTCGCCGGACAGCTCGGGTTCGGTCAGCACCCGGGTCAACGCGTCAGCCAGCTCCTCCGCGCTCTCACCGAACAGACCGTTCTCGCCGTCGTCGATCAGATCCACCACCCCGGTCACCCGGGAGGCCACCACGGGAATCCCCATGGCCTGCGCCTCGAGCACGGCCATCGGCATCCCCTCCCCTCGACTGGTGAACAGCAGGGCGGAGGCCGTGGCGAGGCGCTCGTGGAGCTCGTCGGGCGGCAGCCACCCCGATACCTCGACCGCACCGGAGGAGTCCTCCAGCAGCTCACGGTCCCCTTCCCCCAACCAGCGGCCCCGCGCGGCCGGCACCCGGCCGCGGACGATCGCGGCCACCTCGGCGAAGAGCGCAGGGGCCTTGGCCGGAGCTATCCGGCCGATGTGCGCGAACCACGGCTGTCCGGCGTCGGGTGTCGAAGCGAGGCGACGCAGCCGCTCGACGTCGACCGCGTTCACCAGCACGGCCGTCCGCGCCCACGGGAACGCGCGCCCGGCGATGGTCTGCTCCGATCGCGAGTTGAGCACGAACCGGCCGCCAGCCACGGCACCGAGAAGCTCCAGCGCCCAGAGGACGAAGCGCCGGCCGGCGGACCAGTGGTCGTACGCGAAGGCGAAGGCGTGCGGGCTGTAGACCGACCGGCGGCGGTGCGGGGTCATCAGCGCGACCCACCGACCGATCAGCCCGGCCCGCGAGGAGTGCAGGTGCACGACGTCGAAGTCCTCGGAGCGCAGCGTTCGGCGCAGGGACCGCGCGAGCGCGAACAGACGAGCCGCGGACAGCTGCTCGGACCAGCGTCGGACCGTGACTCCGGGGCCCGCGAGTGCCTCGATCTCGGCGTGACTGGGCGAGTCGGGACGGAGCACGTACGCGAAGACGACGCGGTCGAACCTCGGGTCCAGGCTCTGCTGCCGAGCGATCGTGGTGACGGCCACCAAGACCCCGGACGAGCTGGCATCGGTCACGTGCAGCACCGAGAGTGGAGTCATGTCGAGTCCTTCGTGGCGTCGTCGAGCGAGCGATCGTCCTGGGGTCCGATCAGCGCGCCGGCCGTCCTGGCCTGCAACGGCACCAGGGCGAGGAACAGGGGCAGCATGGGAACGATGTGCTTCACGTACGAGCCGTAGTCGGGCTCGAAGATCGCCTGGATGATCACCAGCGCCAGCAGCAGCGCGACTGCTCGTTCCGGACGAGGGCTGCGCTCGGCCACCGGTGACCACGGCGTCGGCTGGGTGTGCCGGCGGGCCGGGCGACCGAGCTCGACGCGGCGTTCGGCCTGGATCCGCAGGACGGTCCAGAGCACCAGCCCCCACAGGTAGGCCAGCACCACGGCCACCACCAGGTAGGTGGAGGAGCCGCCGAGGATCAGCGGCCAGGGTGCGATCAGGCTGAGCAGGATCAGAAAGGCGTTGAGCCACTGCAGCGCCACCGCGTTGGGAAGGAAGTCCACGATGAGCGACCCCACCGAGACGTTGATCTGCGCCCGCAGGTCGTTGACAGCCGTCCGGGAGAACGACAACGGCTCGCCGAGGACGGTGTTGAAGGCGACCTGGAGGAACACGTACGAGGCCAACACGAAGGGGACGAGCGGCAACAGCCCGCGGATCCTGGGCAGCAGGAACCGCAGCACGACGTACAGGCCGACGACGACACCCCAGTACGGCCGGATGGTCACCGCATAGGCGATCATCGCGGCCATGAGCACGAGCTCGGGGACCAGCCCGCGCGGCAGCAGCAGCACCAGCACCGCCAGCGCGAGACTGACGAACTCCTTGCTGTACTGGGAGAGGTAGACCAACGCCAGCAGGTAGCTGACCGTGATGGTGCCCAGACCCAACCAGGTCAGGCGGGTCAGCTCGGTCCAACGGATGGCGGCCAGCACCCCGACACCGAAGACCGAGATCGCCAGCATGGCGGCCACATCGGGCAGGTCGGACAAGCCGAGCACCCGGTAGACCAGGGCGATGTTGCGGAACGGGTCGGCAGGATCCAAGCTGGCATCGGGTATCCGCAGCGTCGCCTCGATCCAGTTGCCGTCCAGCAGGAACTTCTCGTCCAGGAAGGTCCGGAACCGACTGGACACGGCAACACCGACCCCGAGCAGCACCAGCACGTAGAACTGGCAGAACAGTCCCCAGCCGGTCACCGAGCGAACCGTTCCGACGTCTGCGAGTGGGGTCGACGCTGGCGCCTGCGCGTCCGGACGGACAGACACAGCGATACCTCCTCAGCTGGACATCGGGAAACACGGGTCAACGGATGAGCCGACGGCGGAAATCGGCAACCTTCGTAGTATGCGTGACGGAAATCGACCTGTCAGACGGTCGATCGACTCCAGCGCCGAAGCCGGCGGTGATCGGAGGTGAGATCAATCACCCTCGGCTGGGTCAGCGCGGAGCCAGGGCCTTCATCACGTCGTCGAAACCCTTCTTGTGTGAGCCGTCCTCGCGCTTGATCCCGAATCCGGAGGGCGATGCGTTGTCGCGGAGCTCGTACAGGCAGATACCCCAGAGCTCCACCGTGCGCAGCTGCCGGAGGGCCGCACTGACGTATCGCTGCTGCTCCGACTCGTTCCAAGAATCTGCAGTGGTCTGCAGCCCGATCTCGGCGACGTAGACCGGTTTGCCGTACTTCTTCTTGATCCGCTGCATCCGGGCGGCGATCCGGCCGATCTCGTCCTCGTTGTCCGCCGGGTACAGGTCGATGCTGATGACGTCGAGCGGCGCACTGATCGCGTCGAGGACCAGATTCCACTCCTTCTCGGTCTCGTCGTTGAGGGGCCACCCCGTGAGGTTGGTGGTGATCGGGACCCCGTCGACCCCGAGGACCTCCTTCGCGACGCCGAGCATGTGAGCGAACTCGCCCAGATAGGCCGCATCACGGGTCGCCGCGGTGAACTTCTGGTAGTGAGCGTGGTCAGCCTCGTTGTACGGCTGCCACAACGCCACCTGATGGCCGAAGGTCTCGCGCGTCTTCGTCCAGAACCACCGACAGGCTTGCTCGTAGTCCGCAAAGCTGTACGACTGCGCCCAGTCCGGGGCCCCCGGCACCACCAGGTTGACCTCGAGACCGGCCTGCCGGGCGTAGTCGAGCTGCTCGCGGGCAAAGGCGGCCGCCGCATCGTCCCAGACGTTCGGTTCCGGGGCCACCTCCCAGGCGTACACACCGGTCCGGACCAGCGTCTGCCCGAACTCGACGAGCGTGTCGACGTCCTCACGCCACCGAGCGACGTCCTGCGCGTCCACCGGTGCTCCCACCATGGCCCCCAAGCGCTCGCCGCCAGGCGTCGCGGATGGTCCGGGAGTGCCGGCGGCTGTGCTCTCCGTCGGACTCGGGACAGGGTCGGGCGTGGTCGGGTTGTCGGTTCCGTAGAACGCGTACGTCGCCGCACCTCCGCCCAGGGCGGCGAGGCCGAGGGCGGAGCCGATCAAGACGTTGCGGCGGCTCAGCACTCGCGGTGTCGGCGGGCGATCCTGGTCGGTCATCGTCGTCTCGG
>DATDBH010000217.1:0-10473 GCA_036524985.1 Microlunatus sp.
GCCTCACCCGCCTCGTCTCGATCACCCTGCTGCCCTTTCTCGGTATCTACGCGGCGTTCGGTGAGGTCAACGAGACTGCCTCCCAGCTGGCCGGGGTCGTGGTCGACGATCCGGTCTCGCGCACCATCCGACCGGTGCTGACTCCTCCGTAGCGGGTCTGTTCAGGCGCGTCGACGCCGGTCAGTCGAGGTCGTCGGCCAGTCGCCGCAGCGGCAGGTCATAGCGGTACAGGCGATCGGTGGGCGCCCAGCGGAAGTCGCCGGTCTGGAGCAGCGAGGTGTCCCGGTAGTCCAGGATCCGGACTCCCAGCCGGATGTCGGGGCCGACGGCGAGCTCGTCGGCCGGGAAGTCGAAGGTCAGCCGGTACGGGATAGCCGGCAACCCCGGGGTGAAGAAGGAGCCGCCGCTCGAGCCGCGGTGCGCTTCGGCGCCGAGCTGCTGACTCGCCGGCTCCTTATACGCCGGCGACCGGGGGTCCTTGGCGATGAACCTCCAGTTGAGGGTGTCGGGGGTCATCGCCTCGTTCCCGGTCACCCGTCCGGTGCCGGCGAGGACGACTCGATAGATCTCGGCGTCGGAGTAGGTCTTCGTCTTCTGCACCGTCCCGGCGCTGAACGTGAACTCGTACGGTCCGGCGGTGACCGTCGTGCCCGGCGCGACGACCGTCTGCAGATCCGTGCGCTGTTCGAATCCGCCGGCGACCCAGGGGATTCCGATCAGCACGGCGACGGCGAGGACCAGCGCACCCACCGCCACCCAGGTGCGGCGACCGCTGGGTCCGTGCTGCGCCGGCACGGTCGCAGGGCTGGCGGTGCTGGCCTCGGTCACCGGGGCAGTCTAGGCAGCGCGGCGGTTCGCACGGGTGGGGACGGGGACGGTCGTCACATCCGGGGGCCCGGCGTTCTGATCGCGGACGGACCCTGGTCGATGAGCTCGGGCGACGGCCCGGCAACGACATTCAGAACGCGTGCGGACTCCCTCTGAGCCCCTCAGGAGGCCGGGGGTGTGTATCCGTGCTCAAGAAACCCCTGCGGTTCGGTGGAATCGGCCGTTGCGGCTCTCCCAGGACCACTTCCGGCAGTTTCGACCCTTGGCGGATACGGGTTCTGTCGTCGCTACGCGGTAGACTGGGGTCGTTCCGGACGGCTGCGGATGCACCAGATCGCGGCCGTCCCTGTGTTGTCGTGCCGCCCTCGCATGACCCGGTTCCGGGCTGTGCCGCCGGGCGGCGCCTGTGTGACAGGAGATCAGTGCCGGTGACTGAAGAGCACCCCGAGCCAGCCACCCCCGATGACGCCACCGCAGCTCCGGAGGACGTCCTCGCGGTCGAGATCCCCGCCTTCGACGCACTGCCTCGGGTGAACAACGGCAACGGTGCCCGGCCGACGGAGTACGACTCCGAGTCCATCACCGTGCTGGAAGGGCTGGAAGCGGTCCGCAAGCGTCCGGGCATGTACATCGGCTCCACCGGTGAGCGCGGTCTGCACCACCTCGTGAGCGAGGTCGTCGACAACTCCGTCGACGAGGCGATGGCCGGCTTCTGCGACACCATCGACGTCCGGATGCTGGCCGACGGGGGCATCCGAGTGACCGACAACGGTCGCGGCATCCCGGTCAAGGAGCACCCGACCGAGAAGATCCCGGCCGTCACGCTGGCTCTCACCGTGCTGCACGCCGGAGGCAAGTTCGGCGACGGCGGCTACAAGGTGTCCGGCGGTCTGCACGGGGTCGGCGTCTCGGTGGTGAACGCACTGTCGGCCCACCTCACGGTGGAGGTTCTCCGGGACGGCTACCGCTGGGAGCAGAGCTTCTCGCTCGGCACCCCGGACGGTCCGCTGGAGCGCAAGGAGGAGTCGGACCAGACGGGTACCACCGTCACCTTCTACGCCAGCCCGGAGATCTTCGAGACCACCGTCTACTCGTACGAGAAGCTGGCCGCCCGGTTCCGCGAGATGGCGTTCCTGAACAAAGGGCTGACCATCTCGGTGACCGACGAGCGCCCGGACCGCCAGGACCTGGCCAACCCCGACGACCCCACCCTGCGCGAGGGCGGTCGCAGCGACACCTTCTGCTACAACGACGGTCTGATCGACTACGTGCGCTACCTCAACCAGAGCAAGGAGACCGTCAACCCGACGGTGATCGCGGTCGAGGCCGAACGGCCCGATCAGGGCATCAGCGTCGAGGTGGCGATGCAGTGGAACACCTCCTTCACCGAGTCGGTGCACACGTTCGCCAATGCGATCAACACCCACGAGGGTGGCACCCACGAAGAGGGGTTCCGCTCCGCGCTGACGTACACGGCCAACAAGTGGGGCCAGGACTGGGGCCTGATCCGCAAGCCGGAGGACAAGCTGTCCGGCGACGACATCCGCGAAGGTCTGACCGCGATCATCTCGGTCAAGCTGGCCGAGCCGCAGTTCGAGGGACAGACCAAGACCAAGCTCGGCAACACCGAGGCACGGTCGTTCGTGCAGCAGGTGGTCAACGCCAAGCTGGGCGACTGGTTCGAGGAGAACCCGGCCGAGGGCAAGCTCATCGTCCGCAAGGGCCAGGCCGCGGCCATCGCCCGGATCGCCGCCCGCAAGGCCCGCGACGCCGCCCGCGACCGCAAGGGTCTGCTCGGCCGCAGCGGGCTGCCCGGCAAGCTGTCGGACTGCCAGTCGACCAACCCCGAGGAGTGCGAGGTCTTCATCGTCGAGGGCGACTCGGCGGGTGGCTCGGCCAAGGGTGGCCGCGATCCCCGGATCCAGGCCATCCTGCCGATCCGCGGCAAGATCCTCAACGTCGAGAAGGCGCGGATCGACCGGATCATGCAGAACCAGGAGGTCCAGGCGATCATCTCCGCCCTGGGCACCGGGGTGCACGAGGACTTCGACATCGAGAAGCTGCGCTATCACAAGATCGTGATGATGGCCGACGCCGACGTCGACGGCGCCCACATCCGGACCTTGCTGCTGACCCTGATGTTCCGGTTCATGCGGGAGCTGATCGAGGCGGGCAAGGTCTATCTCGCCCAGCCACCGCTGTTCAAGATCAACTGGACGAACTCGGCGCACGAGCTCGCCTACACCGACGCCGAGCGGGACGCGCTGCTGCGACTCGGAGCCGAGGAGGGCAAGCGGCTGCCCCGGGAGAACCCCATCCAGCGCTACAAGGGTCTGGGTGAGATGAACCCCGACCAGCTGTGGGACACCACGATGGATCCCGACAAGCGGGTGCTGCTGCAGGTGACGTTGGAGGATGCGGCGCGGGCGGATGAGATGTTCTCGATTCTCATGGGTGAGGACGTGGAGCAACGACGGGCGTTCATTCAGCGCAATGCGAAGGACGTGCGCTTCCTTGACATCTGAGTCTTTGTTCGTGGGGGACGGTCGCTGCGTCTCCGGGGGTGGGGTCGGGGCAACCATCCGCCCTCGCAGGCTCGGGCTCCCGCCAGGCCCGTCCACGCCCCGACCCCACCCCCACAGGCCCAGCGACCTTGCGCGGTCGATGGTCGGGTACGCGCCGCAGCTCGCCTGTGACCGGCGGACCACACGTCGTCGGCTCGGGTGGATGGCTGAGGGTGGTGCGGGTGACTGCGGACGTATGGGGGTGGATGAGTGGACCAAGACCAACAAGCAGGGCGATGTGTCACGTGAAACGAATGACGGGGTTGACCGATGACTGATGTGACTCACGAGCCGGCGGATCGCAGGGAGCCGGTGGATCTGCAGGACGAGATCCAGAAGTCCTACCTGGACTACGCGATGAGCGTGATCGTGGGGCGGGCGCTGCCGGATGCGCGGGATGGGTTGAAGCCGGTGCACCGGCGGATCCTGTACGCGATGTTCGACGGGGGCTATCGGCCGGACCGCGGGTGGAACAAGTGCGCGCGGGTGGTCGGCGAGGTGATGGGGCAGTACCACCCGCACGGAGACGGCGCGATCTACGACACCCTGGTGCGGCTGGCGCAGCCGTGGGTGATGCGCTATCCGCTGGTCGCCGGGCAGGGCAACTTCGGCTCCCCGGGCAACGACAAGGCCGCCGCCATGCGGTACACCGAGTGCCGGATGGCACAGCTGGCCATGGAGATGGTCCGCGACATCGGCGAGAACACCGTCGACTTCAAGCCGAACTACGACGGCAAGGAGCTCGAGCCGGTCGTGCTGCCGGCGCGGTTCCCGAACCTGCTGGTCAACGGCTCGACCGGCATCGCGGTCGGCATGGCCACCAACATCCCGACCCACAACCTGCGCGAGGTCGCCTCGGCGGTGCAGTGGTCCCTGGAGCATCCGGAGGCCAGTGCCGAGGAGCTGCTCGAGGCGTCCTTGGAGCGGGTGAAGGGCCCCGACTTCCCCAACGGCGCGCTGATCGTCGGGCGCAAGGGGATCGAGGACGCGTACCGGACCGGTCGCGGCTCGGTCATCATGCGGGCGGTCGTCGACATCGAGGAGGACCGGGGAGGGCGGACCCTGCTGGTGGTCACCGAGCTGCCGCACATGGTCAACCCCGACAACCTGGCGCTGAAGATCGCCGAGCTGGTGAACACCGGCAAGCTGTCCGGCATCGCCGACATCCGCGACGACACCTCGGCCCGGACCGGTCAGCGGCTGGTCATCGTGCTGAAGCGCGACGCCCAGCCGCGGGTGGTGCTGAACAACCTCTACAAGCACACCCAGCTGCAGGACACCTTCGGCTGCAACATGCTGGCCCTGGTCGACGACGTCCCGCGGACCCTTCGGTTGGACCAGTTCATCTCCTTCTGGGTCGCCCATCAGGTCGAGGTCATCCAGCGGCGCACCCAGCACCGCTTGGAGGACGCCGAGGCCAAGGCCCACATCTACCGGGCGCTGGTCAAGGCGCTGGACATGCTCGACGAGGTCATCGCCTTGATCCGACGCAGCCCGAGCACCGACGACGCCCGTACGGGACTGATGGCGCTGCTGGAGATCGACGAGGTGCAGTCCACCGCGATCCTCGACATGCAGCTCCGCCGGCTGGCGGCGCTCGAGCGGCAGCGGATCATCGACCAGCTGGCCGAGTTCGAGCGGATCATCGCCGACCTGCAGGACATCCTGGCCCGACCGGAGCGGCAGCGCTCGATCATCAGCGACGAGCTCGGCGAGATCGTCGAGAAGTACGGCGACGAGCGCCGCACCACGATCATCGCGGCCGATGGCGACCTGTCGGATGAGGACCTGATCCCCGACAACTCCGTGGTGGTCACCATCACCCGCGGTGGCTACGCCAAGCGGACCCTGACCGAGGCGTACCGGGTGCAGAAGCGCGGCGGCAAGGGCGTGCGCGGAGCCACTCTCCGGACCGACGACATGGTCGCTCACCTGTTCGCCACCAGCAACCACCGCTGGATCCTGTTCTTCACCAACAAGGGCCGGGTCTACCGCGCGAAGGTCTGGCAGCTGCCGGAGGCCGGCCGCGACGCCAAGGGGTCGCATGTCGCCGGGCTGCTCTCGTTCCTGCCGGACGAGGAGATCGCCGAGGTGCTGGCGATCACCGACTACGACGTCGAGCCCTACCTGCTGCTCGCCACCAAGCGGGGACTGGTCAAGAAGAGCCCGCTGCCGCTGTACGACTCGCCGCGGCAGGCCGGCATCATCGCCGTCAACTTCCGCGACGATGACGACGAGCTGATCGGCGCGCAGCTCTGTGCGCCCGAGGACCAGGTGCTGCTGATCTCGACCAAGGGTCAGGCCATCCGGTTCCCGGCCGACGACGATCAGCTGCGGCCGATGGGCCGGGCCACCTCGGGTGTGACGGGGATGAAGTTCCGGCCGGGCGATGAGCTGTTGTCGCTGTCGGTCATCCGGGCCGGGGACGACGATTCGGACCGCGCTGTGTTCACCGTCACCGACGGAGGGTTTGCGAAGCGGACCCGCGTCTCGGAGTATCGAGAGCAGGGCCGCGGCGGACTCGGTATCAAGGCGATGAAACTCAACGAGGACCGCGGTTCGTTGGTCGGGGGACTGGTGGTGACCGACAACGACGAGGTCATCGCCATCAAGGCAAGCGGACAGATCACCCGGAGCGCGGTGTCCGAGGTACCCGTCAAGGGTCGTGACACGATGGGTGTGAAGTTCGTCGGTGTGGCTGACGACGACTCTGTCGTGGTCATCGCACTGAATCCGGAGGCCACCGAGGATCCGGAGATCGATCCGGAGACAACCGAAGACGCAACGGATCTCGATCAGACTGCGACCGCAGCGATCGAGGACACCACCGGCTCAGCGGAGCCGGACGAGGGCGACCCGGCACCAGCGACAGGTGACGGCGAGGCCGAGACCGGCGATGCGGTCGAGGAGGACGAACAGTGAGTGAAGGCAACGGACGACCCAACGACCGCCCGACGGGCAGCGCCCCGTCCGGTGGTGCGGCTGCTCACGGCACAGACGCCGAGAGTGCCTCCGAGCAGACCATGAGCCATCGGTCCACCACGGCGTGGCCGGGCTCCTCGTCCGCCCCGTCGACCGGCGGCGACGCCGGTGCGGCTCGGCCCGGGCGGCCGTCGGCCGGCTCGGCCTCCTCGGCGCCGTCCGGCTATGCGGCCCGCTCCTCGTCGTCGGCACCGACCTCGGCCCGATCTGCACCGTCCGGCTACTCGGCCCGGTCCGCTCCGTCGGCCGCCTCACCGCCGCCCGCCATGTCTGGCTCCGGTCCGGCGGGTCGCGGGTCGGCCGATCCTGGTCCCGCCACTCCCGGCTACGGGGCGGCACCGTCGGCTCAATCGGCGTACTCGGCGCGGTCGGCCGCCTCGGCTTCGCCCCTGGCGAACGGCGGCGTTCCTGGCTCCGCCCCCCCGGCGAGCTCCGGCTCCTCGGTCTCCTCGGCCTACTCTGCGGCCTCTGCCCGCTCCGCTCGGTCGGCGTACACCAGTGGGTCGGCGCCCTCGGCGCGATCGGCCGGGTCGGGTTACTCGGCCAACTCGGCGTACTCTGCCCGATCGGCGTCGTCGGCGACTCCGCCGGCCGGACCGCCGCCCCCCTCGGCCTCCTCCGGTCCGTCCGCCCCTCGCGGGTCGGCGCCCTCGGTGCCGAGTTCGGCCGCGTCCGCCTCGCCGGTGCCGTCACCGCAGCCCGGTCCGGCGCCGACACCCCCGACAGCCGCCAGTGGGGCTGCCGGCGGACCTCCGCCCAAGAAGCTCTCGCTGCTGGAACGCCTGGGCCTGAAGAAGTCCCCGGCGCCCACGGTGGCGGGGCCAGCAGTAGCCAACGAGAAGGTCGACACGTCCGGGGGCGCTGGCGTTGAAGCGGCCGCAGCCGGCTCCAGCCCGGCCGCGCCCAAGCCAGGATCTCCCTCCGTCACCCCGGTGGTGGCTGCGGCCGGGGCCACGGCGGCAGCCGCGGGTGCGGTCGCCGCATCGAGCAAGCCGGCGACCGTGCCGGCCACCTCCCCGTGGGCCCGACCGAGCAGCGACAGCCTCCGGCCGACCGCCGGCGCGGGTGGCTCGGCGAAGGAGACTGCAGACCGGGAGGGATTGGTGGCGCCGGGGCCGTACCGGCCGAACGTCCAAGCCGCCTCGTCCTCGTCGGCGCCAGCGACGTCTGCGTCGTCGGCTCCCGAGGCGAAGCCGCTCTACCGCTCCGATCCTCCGGCGGGAGCTGCTGTCGCGGCCGCCGCCGCGACGCAGGCTCCGCAGTCTCGGTTCCCACAGCCGGCCACCCCGGAGGGCGAACCGGGAGCCGCACCGGAGCCGGCCCTCGAGGAGACTGCCGGTCCGAGCACTGCCGTGCTGCCCGCCGTCCCCGCTGCCGTGCCCGCTGCCGTCGTCGCGTCCAAGGCCCCCGAGAGCCTGGCCGCCGCCAAGCCCCGGGCCGGAACACCTCGGCGTACCCGCAAGGCGCGTCTTCGGCTGTCCCGGCTCGATCCGTGGTCGGTGATGAAGACGTCGTTCCTGTTCTCCATCGCGGCCGGCATCATGCTGGTCGTCGCGGTCTACGTGATCTGGACTGTGCTGTCGACCTCGGGACTGTTCGACTCGGTCAACGAGATCGTGGCCAGTGTGGTCTCCACGCCCGGTGACACGACCCCGTTCCGCATCGAGGAGTACATCAACACCCAGAAGGTGATGGGGGTCAGCGCCCTGATCGCCTGCGTGGACGTGGTCATCTTCACCGCGCTCGCGACGCTGGGCTCGTTCCTGTACAACCTGGCGGCGACCATGCTCGGCGGGCTGGAGATCACCCTCGCCGAGGACTGATCCCGCCTCTTCGCATCAACGGATGGCGTTGTCCCCGACATCGGGGACGACGCCATCCGTTGTTCGTGGGAGCAGGTGGCTCGGCGAGACATCAGCTGACACATGTGAACCGATTTGAGCCAGTCGGTCGGCATCGACTAAGGTTGGCGATCGCGCCAGGATGTCCCGGAGCACTCTCGGGCCTATAGCTCAGTCGGTTAGAGCGCTGCCCTGATAAGGCAGAGGTCAGTGGTTCAAGTCCACTTAGGCCCACCCATCCATTACTGCTCTGACAAGGCCATTCATTGTCAGCGGCAGCCCTTCGGGCGCTGGTTCGGCGGTCCGAGGGGGCGAGCGGGACTCACTAGTCGTCGTCGAGCTGGCGAGGTTCGTCCTCAGGGGGCGTGTCGGCGCTCCCGTTGAGCAGTGCGTCGAGCCGCTTGACGGCGGCGTCGGAGCCGTCCTCGAACAGCCCGCCGTAACGGGTGAGGGTGAAGGCGACGCTGTTGTGTCCGGCCCACTCCGACACCTCGCGCACGTTGCAGCCAGCGTCGACCAGGATCGCGACATAGCTGTGTCGCAGGCCATGAAACGTGATTCTGGAGAGTCCCGCCGCGGCCGCGGCCGGCTGCCAAACTCGTCGAGTGAAATTCGACCTTGCCAGGGGTCCGCCCTTGGGTGAGGTGAAGACCAGTGACTCGGGATCCTGGGACACGAACTCGTCGAGATGGGTCTCCAGTCGCCGCATGACGGACCGGGCGACGGGGATGGTCCGCTTCGACCGTGGGGTCTTGGGCTCCTGCGCGAGGGTGACGTGACCTCGGATCTCGATCGCGGTGCTCGCGACTCGAATGCGTGACCTCCTCGTATCAATGTTGGCGCGGGTCAGGCCGGCGATCTCACCCCAGCGCAGACCGGCATAGGCGCCGACGAGCACCATGGCTCGGTACCGAGCCGGCATGGTTGTCGACAGCCGCTCGACCTCGGTCTGTGTGAGGTATCTGGGTGGCTTGGCGCGCTCGGTCGGCAAGGGGACGTTCGCCGCGGCGTTGGTGAAGAGTCTGCGGTCGGCAATGGCTGCTTCGAGAGCCTGTCGGAGGGCGAAGACGGCCTTGCGGACGCTGGTCGGCGCCAGGCCATCGTCAAGCATGTCCTGCACCCAGTCCCGGATGGCCGAGTTCGTGATCCGGGACAGCGCCGTGTCTCCGAAGCGAGGAAGTACCTGCGACTTGATCGTCGCCTCCAGACGGGCGCGCGTCGTCGGTCGCAGATCGTGACGGGAGGGAAGCCACCACTCAACCCAGGTCGATAGCTTGAGCAGACCGCGGCGCGGGTCGTGCCAGGCGCCGTCAGCGAGCTGCAGCTCGATCTCGGCCTTACGTCGCTCCGCGTCGACCAGTCGGTCCTTGGTCTCGCTGTGGGACTTCCCATCTTGGTCGCGGTAGCGAACCTTGTACCGCATGACCTTGCGCACTCGACCGGAGGCGTCACGCCTCTGAACCTCGCGCCGCTCGATGTAGGCCACAATTCACCGAATGACCCGATCGTGGTCAGTTTGGGTCTCAAGCCAGGCTTCAACTGCGGCGCGGCGGTACCGGACGTAGCGCCCGATGCGGTACCCGGGTGGCCCTTCGCCGCGGCATCGCCAGCCGTACAGGGTGTTCACCGGGATGCCGAGCATCTCGCCCAGCTCGGCGATCGTCATCAAACGGTCGGTCGTCTCCATGACTAGACTCCTCGGCTGACGTGGTGCAGGTCGCTCGCCGGCGCATCCGCGAGCGAGACGTGAGGTGGTGGTACGGCGTCGTGGGCGAGGTTCCAGAGCGCGTAGGCGACTTGGTCACCCGCTCCGTCACGTGGGTTGGTGACGGCTGTCTGGCTGCGCCAGGCGCTGGAGGGGTTGGTGTCGGCGGTGACCTGGACACCAGCACGTAGACCGTGCTCGACAGCGGCAGCGGCGAAGCGATCGGCGTGGCTGCGGTACTCGTCGTGGTATCGCGCAGCGATAGCGCTGATCCCGGCCGTCTGGGCGTGGAGCGCCGTGGCTTCTCTCATGGGTGCGTATCGGTCGACGATCGGGTCGATCGGGTCGATCGCGGCGGAGAGGCCGAGGAGCTCCCGATGAAGGCCGCCCCGACGATCTCCGCGACGTTCACGGTGATCAGGACGGGCTGGGTGCGATGTGGCAGCCACTCGTCGAGGTCATCGCCGACCACGCCGCGCAGCAGCGGGTCAACGTTTCGGCCAGCCCGTGAGTCGGGTGGACCGGTGCGGAGTTGTCGCGGGCCGCCGATGTC
>DATDBH010000218.1:0-38447 GCA_036524985.1 Microlunatus sp.
ACCCCGTTGAGGTCGGCGAGGTGCCGGGCGTTGAAGCCGAACTTCTGCGCCTGCTCGCGGAGCTTGTCCTGACCGACCTCGAGCCCGAGGTTGGCGAAGGCGGTGTTGCAGGACACCCGCAGCGCGTTGCTGATGGTGGTCTGCGACCCCCCGCAGTTGGTGGAGTTCGGCAGGTACGTCTCGGTGTTGGGCAGCTTGAGCCGGTCCGGCGAGTCCACCTCCGTGTCCGGCGACATGCCGTCCTCCAGCGCCGCGGCGGCCGTCACCAGCTTGAACGTCGAGCCGGGCGGGTAGATCTCGCGGGCCGCCCGGTTGGCCAGCGGCCTGGTGTCGTCCTTCGCCAGCTTGGTCCAGCTCTTGTTGGCCGCCTCGATGTCGTGGCTGGCGACCTCGTTCGCGTCGTAGCTCGGACTGGTCACCATGGCGAGCACCGCGCCGGTCTTGGGGTCGAGGGCGACGACCGCCCCTTTCTGGTTGCCGAGCGCCTCAGCGGCCGCCTTCTGCACCCGGGGCACGATGGTGGTTTGCACGCTCGCGCCCTCCGGTGACCGATCGGTGACCAGGTCCACCAGTCGGCGGACGAACAACGAGTCATCGGTGCCGGCGAGCTGGGTGTTGTAGGAGTTCTCCAGGCCCGTCCGGCCGTGGTCGTAGGAGTAGTAGCCGGTGACCACCGAGTAGAGATCGTCGTCGGGATAGACCCGCTGGAAGCGGAACCGGTCGTCGGACGGCTCGGTCTCGGCCATCGGCACCTTGCCGGTGGCCAGGATGGCTCCTCGGTCCTGGGCGAACTCGGCGTCTCGGGTTCGCCGGTTCTGGGCGTTGGCGTCCAGGCTGGCCTGTCGGAACAGGACCGCGTACGTGACGTTGCCCAGCAGCAGGGCGAACATCACCATGGCCACGAACGCGACCCGTCGGATCGGTTTGTTCATACGGGTCTCGCCATCAGCTGGGTCGTCTCGCTGTCGGGGTCGATCTCCATCGCCGTCGCGATCGGCTTGCGGGCGTGGTGCGAGATCACCATCAGCAGACCGATGACGATCCAGTTGCAGATCAGCGAGGAGCCTCCCTGGGACATGAACGGGGTGGTCAGACCGGTCAGCGGCAGCAGCCGGGTGACACCGCCGATGATGGTGAACACCTGCAGGGCCAGTCCGAACGCGAGGCCCGCCGCGAGCAGCTTGCCGAACGGGTCCCGGCACTGCAGGGCCGTCCGCAGCCCGCGGAACACGATCAGCCCGTAGATCAAGATGACGGCCATCAGCCCGGTGGCGCCGAGCTCCTCGCCGATCGCGGCCGCGATGAAGTCCGAGCGGGCCAGCGGGGTGAGTCCGGGCCGACCCTCGCCGAGGCCGCGACCCAGCAGACCACCCCAGGCCAGGCCGAACTGCGCGTTGATCACCTGGTAGTAACGGTCGTAGTCCCCGAAAGGATCCAGCCAGGCGCCGACCCGGATCTTGACGTGGTCGAAGAGCAGGAACGCCGAGTACGCCCCGCCGGCGAACAGGGCGGTGCCCAGCACCACCCAGCCGGGTCGTTCGGTGGCCACGTACAGCATCATCACGAACATCCCGAAGAACAGCAGCGAGGTGCCGAGGTCGCGCTGGGAGATCAGGATGAGCAGGCTGAGCGCCCAGACGCACAGGATCGGACCGAGGTCGCGGGCGCGTGGGAGGTCCAATCCCAGGACCCGCCAGCCGGCGAGCGCGAGCACGTCGCGCTTCTCCACCAGGTACGACGCGAAGGCGACCGCCAGCAGGACTTTGGCCGCCTCGGCCGGCTGGAAGCTGTAGGGCCCCACCTGGATCCAGATCTGCGCGCCGAACTTCTCGGTGCCCAGGCCGGGCACCAGGGGCAGCAGCAGCAGGACCAGGCCCGCCAGCCCGAGCGTGTACGTGTAGCCCTGCAGCGGGCGGTGGTCACGCAGCACCGCCGCCACCAGGATGAACATGACGACGCCGAGCGTGGTCCAGATCAGCTGGGTGCGGGCGCCGTCCAGCGGCGGGTCGTTGATCAGGTCGATCCGGTGGATCATCGCGATCCCCAGCCCGTTCAACAGCACCACGCACGGCAGCAGCACCGGATCGGCGTACGGGATCCGCCAGCGCACGGCGAGGTGAGCGGCGATCACTCCGACAGCCGACGCGATCGCCAGGAAGGTGAACCGGTCGGACAAGGCGCCGTCGACGTTGAGATCGACCTGCGCGTACGCGCCGAGCACCAGGACCAGGGCGAACAGCAGCAGGAACAGCTCCGCCCCCCGGCGCTTCTTGGGGACGACTGTCGGCTGGAGGCTGCTCATCGAGCTAGCAGCCCTGGCCGGGCAGTGGGCTCGGACCCGGCGAGGCGGCCGTGGCTGGTGTCGAGGGGGTGGGCGTGATCGTGATCGAGGTCTCAGGTGTAGGCGACGAGACCGTGCCGCTGGGGGTGGTCCGGGGGGTCGCGGTGGTCTTGGGTGTCGCGCTGGCCGTGGGGGTCCCGGTGGGCTTCGGCGTCGGAGTAGGGGGCTGCGCGCAGCGACGCGCCATGTCCTGCAGCTCCGCGACCGTGACCCGGGCGGCTTCCAGGCTCGCCACCTCGATACCGGCGGTGACCTGGGCCTGGTAGTACGGCGGCAGGCTCGATACCGGGAGGTCTTGCACCTCGTACACCTGGGCGAGCTGCAACCCCGGGATCCCGTCGGGTAGACCTTGGTAGATCGCGACCTGGTCGCCGGCGGCCCCGACGAAGTACTGGGTGCGGGTCCAGGCGTAGCCGGCGCCGAGCCCGGCCCCCGCCACGAGCAGGATGGCCAGCCCGACCAGGAGGGTACGGACGAACGGCCGTCTGATCGGAGGACCCGGCGCGTACCGCGACTCGTCGTCCTGCGCGGGGGGCGCGCCCTGGGCCGTGGCCGCGACCGCGGTGCCGTTCGCCGGAGTGTCGTCCTCTTCCTCTTCCTCGTCGTCGTCCGGGCTCAGCCCCGGCACCACCGGGGAGCGCCGAGGGACCGACGGGATCTCGCGTTCGGCGGCGGCACCCAGCACGACGGCTGCACCCACCGCCGGTCGGACGGCCGTGTCCTCGTCCTCGGACCGGGCGGCGTCGGCGCCCTCGGGAGGCGACACGGAGCCGGCCGCCGGGATGGCCTCGGCCAGGATGACGGTGATGTTGTCGATGCCGCCGGCGGCCAGGGCCGCATCCACCAGATCGGTGACGGCCACGTCCAGATCGGGATGGCCGGCGAGCTGACCGATGCGGTCGTCATCGACCAGTCCGCACAGGCCGTCGCTGCAGAACAGCAGCCGGTCACCCTCCTCGAGCTCCACGGTCGTCAGGTCGGGGTCGTTGGCCGGCTGGCCGTTCAGGACCTTCAGCAGCAGGGACCGATGGGGGTGATAGGCGGCCTCGTCGGGAGAGATCTTGCCGTCGTCGACGAGGGACTGCACCCAGCTGTGGTCGTGCGTGAGCTGCTCGAGGTGACCGTCCCGGAGCAGGTAGGCCCGACTGTCGCCGATGTGCACCAGCCCGATCCGCTGCCCGTCGAAGACGGCGCCGGTGACGGTGGTGCCCATCCCCTCCAGGGTGTAGTCGGCGGCCACCAGGTCGGCGATCCGGGCGTTGGCGTCCGCGACGCTGGCGGCGAATCGGCCGAGCAGCGGGTTCAGGCCGGCAGGGCCCTGGTCCGGCGTGCCCCCTGCAGGTGCCGGGACCACGACCGTGTGCTCGGTGTCGCCCTCCGGCGGGGTCGGCGCCGGCTCGGCCACGGTCGGGCCGGTCAGCAGCTCGGGGGTGTCGAGGCGTCGGATGGAGTCGATGGCGACGGCGGAGGCCAGGTCGCCGGCCGCGGCCCCGCCCATCCCGTCGGCGACGACGAGCAGGTGCGGGCTGGCGTACCCGGAGTCCTGGTTGTTCTTGCGGACCAGACCGACCTCGGACTGGGAGGCGATGCGGAGCTGCAGGGCCATCCGCTCACACCTCCAGCTTCAAGACCGTCTTGCCGATCCGGACGGTGTCGACCAACGAGACGCTGGTCGGAGCGGTGATCCGCTGGCCGTTGACGTACGTGCCGTTGGTGGAGCCGAGATCCTCCACGTAGGGACCCTCATCGGCCGCGACGAGGCGGGCATGGCGGGTCGAGACGTAATCGTCGTCGAGGATCAGCTGGCAGTCCGATCCTCGTCCGATCAGCACCACACCGTCGGCCAGGTTGGCCGACAGCCCGGCCTGCGGACCCTGAACGATCGTGAACTTGTGGGGGCGACCCTTCTTGCCGCGCCGGGACTTCTTGGCCCGTGCCGGCTCCTCCAGGGGCTGCGGCCGGGGATCGTCGACCGGCGACGGGGTGGGCACCGTACGGCCGAACAGGTCACTGCGGATCACCGAGACCACGGACAGGATGAACAGCCACAGCAGGGCCAGATAGAGCACCTTGATGGCGGTGACGGCGAGTTCGGACATGGGGAGGTCAGATGCCCTCAGCGCCCGGCGGGCGCATGCACCAGCATCCGGGTGGAACCGATCTCGATCCGGGTGCCCTCGGTGAGCGTGGCGTGTCGGACCTTGTGGCCGTTGACGGTGATGCCGTTGGTCGAGCCGAGATCGACGATCTCGGCGGTCCCGCTGGCCGGGTGCACCTTCACCTCGGCGTGCAGCCGGGAGATGCCGGGGTCGTTGATCCGCAGGTCGGCGTCGGTGCCCCGGCCGATCACGAATCCGGGCGGGCTGAGCGGATGCCGCATGCCGTTGACTTCGAGCACCAGCTCCGTACGGCTGGAGGTGGGACGGAAGAGGTTGTCGGAGGCGCTCCCGGCGGACTGGGCCGAGAGGCCAGACGCGGCGCTGGCTCCGGACGCGGCGCTGTGGGCGGAGGGAGCCGACCAGACGGGAGCCGACGATGCCGACTGGGCGGAAGGGGCGGACGGCGCCGACGTGGCCGAGGGGGCGGAACGGGCCGACGGGCGGGCCGGCGGCTGACGGTCGGCGGTCGGCGTCATGCCCGCGACGGCCTCCGAGGCCACCGTGAACCGGCCGGTCGGCAGCGAGGTGTTCTGCTCGAAGTGGATCCGGATGGGACCGCTGAACACGTACCCCATGTCCCGCGCGTGCGTCTTGAGCTCACCGGCGAGCTCGGCGATGAGCGTCTTGCTGTACGGCGTGAGCTTGTCGTAGTCGTGCTCGGACAGACCGACCACGAACTCGTTGGGCACCAGGCGCTTGTCCCGGGACATCAGCTTGGCCTCGGCGTCCAGCTCCTTCTGCAGCCTGGCCGCGATCTCCACCGGCTGGACGTCGCCCTTGAACGCGCGGGCGAAGACGCCGTTGACCGCGCTCTCGACCTTGCGCTCGAACTTGCCGAAGATGCTCACGTCCCCTCCTCCCGGATCGTCGCCGTCGGCGCTCCGTACGTCGTCCCGTCAGTCCGCTGCCGCCGTTCCTGGCCGCAGCACACCGTGACCGCAGTCTCCGGCACAGTGGGTCAGCCTAGATCGTATCCAGCAGATTCTGGCGATCCCGGGTTCGCCGGGCGGGGAAGAGCACGGTTCTGTCACGCCCGGAGGCTCCACGGGCTCGCGGGTGCCGGTGGGGGGTCACCGTCGGATAACGCTGATCGAGTAGGAACAAACGGGGGTCTTGCTGCTCGCGAAGACCCCGACGGGTTCCCACTCGACGACCGGGTTCCATCCGTGCCGAGTAGCGTTCCGCGGATTCGTGGCCGCCTCGTGCACCGTGCTAGCCTTTCCCGGCGGTTGCCCCAGGGATGGGGTGGCTGACGCGCGAGTGGCGGAATGGCAGACGCGCTGGCTTCAGGTGCCAGTGTCCGCAAGGACGTGGGGGTTCAAGTCCCCCCTCGCGCACAAGACTCATACTCATAGATCGATTCGGGCGACTGGACTGCGATCGTCGACAGACACCCACGTGGACCGGGCCAGGGCAGTCGCTGGCTCCACCGAGAACTCAGTCGAGATTCTCCGACCTGGGCGGTGGCACCCGACCGGTGTGCTCGTCGAGGATCGTTTCGACGATCTCAGCCACGTCGATCGGAGGAGAGCACCTCGTGAGTCTGCCGTCATCTCCGATCTCGAAGACCTGGGCCTTCGCGTGAATCAGGTCGACCTTGACCACCTGACCGTGTGTCTCGGCATGGTCGAGCGGTGAGATGAGGCCGGCTCGCATCGAGTAGTAGGCGACGTCGCCTTGCCCCCGCAGCGACGGGGGTATGAGGTCGCCGTCACTCGTCAGGCGGCATGTCCTGGTGCTCACGCTCGCCTTGCTGTTGACGGTGATCAATCGTCCAGCCGGGTCAATGACGATGAAGTCCTCAGGGTTCTCGGTCGCGGGACGGTCGAGGATGTTGGCCACACCGCCCACGAGGTCGTCCTGGGTGGCAAGAATCTGGTAGCTCAGATCCACGAGAACTCGCGCGGTGACGTGCTCGCCCAGGTTCCCGATGGCGACGAAGTCGCGTGCTAGCCGCCAGGCGTCGACCCGGGAACGGTGCTGTGGCTCGAGCAGATCGTCGATCATGGGTCCAAGTCTGCCGGGACGAGGAACGACACCTGGCGGAAGCGGTGTCGATCACTTGGCCCCAGCTCGGTTCTGGTTGAAGTGACAGCCTGATCCGGCAGCCCGCCCTTCGCCACCGCGCGACCCGTCGGTGCAGCTGACCCGGGCTTCACCTCGACCGTCGCTCGTCGCTCGACTTCTCAGACCTCGACCACCCCTTCGCCCGCGCACTCTCCCATCCGGTCGGTGCCGACCACCCGGACCCGCCACGGCCGGTCGGTCCCGTCCGCTGTCACCCGCACTCCGCCGTCGCGGAGCCCCAGGACCTCGTACGTCGCGAGCTCGCCGTCGGGCCGGGTGATCCTGACGGTTCGCGCTGCGCCCTCGTCGAGACCGTAGACGTCCAGCCGGACGCCGTCGGTGTGGTCGTAGTCCGGTCGGTCCAGCCGTGCCCCACGCGGGAGCACCGACCCGGGCCGGACGAAGAGCGGCAACGAGTCGAACCCGTACGTGCCGGAGTGCCAGCCCGGGCCGGACAGCTGCGCGCCGGTCTGCAGGTGGGTCCAGGTGCCGGCCGGCAGATAGAAGTCGACCGATCCCGAGGCGGTGAACACCGGCGCCACCAGCACCTGGTCCCCCAGCAGGTACTGCGTGTCGATGCCGACGGCTCCGCGGTCGTGGGGGAACTCCAGCACCATCGGTCGCATCACCGGCAGCCCGTCCCGGTGGGCCTCACGACCCAGCTCGGACAGGTACGGCATCAGCGACATCTTCAGTGTGGTGAAGATGCGCGTCACCTCGACCGCCTCGTCGTCGAACGCCCACGGCACCCGGTAGGAGTCCGAGCCGTGCAGCCGCGAGTGCGACGACAGCAGCCCGAACGCCAGCCAGCGCTTGAAAACGGCCGGATCGGGGGTGCCCTCGAAGCCGCCGATGTCGTGGCTCCAGTAGCCGAACCCCGACAGGGCGAGCGACAGCCCGCCGCGCAGCGACTCCGCCATCGAGGCGAACGTCGACTCGCAGTCGCCGCCCCAGTGCACCGGATACTGCTGGCCGCCGGCCGTCGCGGACCGCGCGAACAGCACCGCCTCGCCGGCCCCCCGACTCGAGGCCAGCAGATCGTAGACGCACTCGTTGTAGAGCTGCGCGTAGTAGTTGTGCATCTTGGCGGGGTCCGAGCCGTCGAACCACTGCACGCCGTCCACGGGGATGCGCTCACCGAAGTCGGTCTTGAACGCATCCACCCCCTGGTCGAGCAGGATCTTGAGCTTGCTGGTGTACCAGGTGCGGGCATCGGGGGTGGTGAAGTCGACCAGCGCCATCCCGGCCTGCCAGCTGTCCCACTGCCAGACATCCCCGTCGGTGGTCTTCAGCAGGTAGCCGAAGTCGCGTCCCTCGGCGAAGAGCTCGGAGCGCTGGGCGATGTAGGGGTTGATCCAGACCGAGATCCGCAGGCCCTTGGCCTTCAGCCGCTCCAGCATCCCGGCCGGGTCGGGGAAGGTCGCCGGGTCCCAGACGAAGTCGCACCAGTGGAACTGCCGCATCCAGAAGCAGTCGAAGTGGAACACGCTCAACGGCAGCTCGCGCTCGGCCATGCCGTCCACGAACGAGGTGACGGTCGCCTCGTCGTAGGAGGTGGTGAAGGACGTCGACAGCCACAGCCCGTACGACCAGTCCGGCACCGCCGCCGGCCGCCCGGTGAGCGCGGTGTACTTCCGAAGGATCTCCGCCGGGGTCGGGCCGTGGATGACGAAGTAGGTCAGCCGCTCACCCGCCACCGAGAACTGGGTCCGGGAGACCACCTCGGTGCCGACCTCGAAGCTGATCCGTTCGGGATGGGCGACGAAGACCCCGTACCCGCGGTCGCTGAGGTAGAACGGCACGTTCTTGTACGCCTGGTCGGTCGCCGTGCCACCGTCGGCGTTCCAGGAGTCGATGCTCTGACCGTTCTTGACGAACGCGCCGAACCGCTCACCGAGGCCGAACAGGTGCTCGCCGACCCCGATGGTCAGCTGCTCGTGCACGTAGTGGCGCCCGTCCGGGTCGGTGATCAGGCCGACACTGCGGGGAGTCGACGAGGTCAGCACCCGGCCGCCGTCGTCCAGGAAGTCGCAGGTCCAAGCACCGTCTCGGCGGACGCGAGCCCTGAGGGAGCCGCTGCGGAACGTCACCGCGCCGCCGTCGTCCGGGATCTCGATCTCGGGTCGGACGTCGTCGCGCTGGATCTCGAACGACGGCCCGCGGTCGGCGAGTCCGGCGAAGTGCTCGATCTCGACGCCGATCACGTCCGCGGCGGGGGTGGTGAAGGTGACCGTCAGGCTCGGCAGGTTGAGCGTGTCGCCGCGGCTGCGGATCTTCGCGGTCGGACAGTGCACGACCAGGGAGTGCCCGGTGTCCACCACGCCGTCCACGTCGCGGGGCCGGAGGGTGGTGAAACCCGGCCGCATCATCCAGTAGCCGTCGCTGAACCTCATCGCCTGCTCTCCCGTCTGGTCACCGGCTTCTCCCGGTCGTTCGTGGGTTGATCGTGCTGGTCGTGGGCGCGAGCGCGGACCAGGTGTCGTATCTCGTCGGACGGCAGCCGGACCTCACCCGGTCGCTCTGCGGTGTGCAGGTCGGTCAGGGCACCGGTCGGCACGATGCACTCCCGGCCGCCGCGGTGGAGCAGGGTGACGAGGTCACCGTGGGTGGCGACCTCGATACCGCTGGGCGGTGCAGGAACGGGGCCGACGACGCCGGCCCCGTCGACGACCTCGCCGAGGATTCGGTCCAGGGTCTCCGCGTCCGGCCGAGTCGCGAGGTAGGTCACCGCGCCCTCGCCGGTGCCGACCCGGCGCCGGACGACCGCCGGGTGACCGGCGGCCTGGCCGTCGACCACGACGGCCAGGACCTCGGCGTCGGCCACCTGCAGTCGGTCCACCCAGAACGAGCCCCGTGCGTCGGCGAGGGCGCCGGGTTCGTCATTTAGCCGTACGGTGTCGCCGTCGGCGACCGGTAGCCACTCGATGACCTGCGCCCCCACCAGGTCCGTCAAACCGGCGGGGAATGGGCCCGGCTGCACCCGGGCGGTGGCGTCGAGGATCCCGCTGAACGGGCCCAGCACGAGGTGGGCACCGGCGGCCACGGCCGAGCGCAGACGCTCCCGGGCGCGGTCGGTGAGCAGCAGCTGCCAGGGGCAGCAGACCACCGCGTAGCCGCTCAGATCGTCCTCGGACCCGACGATGTCCACCCGCAGCCCTCGGCGCCACAGGGCCGCGTACCAGCGCTTGGTCTCCGCCAGCAGGTCGAGTCGGGCCGACGGCAGGTCCGGCGCCAGCGAGGCCCACCAGCAGTCCCAGTCCAGGACCAGGGCCACCTGACCGTCGCCGCTGGTGGCCGAGGAGCGAGCCGCCCAGAACGACGGATCCGAGGCCAGTGCGGCCAGCTCCCGACCGTGCTCCTCGACACCCCGGAACACCGCGGTCTCGGTCCCGTGGTGCGGCACCAGCGCGGCGTGGAACCGCTCGGCGCCGGCCCGGGAGGCTCGCCACTGGAAGTAGCAGGACCCGACCGCGCCCCGGGCGATGGCCTGCCACGAGTCGAGCCGCACCCGGGCGGGGGTCTTGGCCACGTTGACCTCGCGCCAGCTCACGGCGCCGGCGGCCTGTTCCAGCAGCAGCCACGGCTTGCCGGCGGCCAGAGACCGCATCAGGTCGGCGGTGAAGGCGCTGCCGATCGGAGAGTCCGGATCGGTGGGGTCGGGATAGCTGTCGTCGGCGATCACGTCGACGTACGGCGCCCATCCCCGGTAGTCCACCCCCGGGAACGCCCCCATGAAGTTGGTGGTCACCGGCACGCTCGGATCGGCGGCTCGGATGATCTCCCGCTGGTCTCGGTAGCAGGCCAGCTGGGCGTCGGAGGTGAAGCGCCGGTAGTCCAGCTCGTGCCCCGGGTTCCGCAGGTACGGCGCGGCTCGCGGGGGCAGCACCTCCTCCCAGGCGCCGTACGACTGGCTCCAGAACGCCGTGCCCCAGGCCTCGTTCAGGTGGGCGAGGTCGCCGTACAGGTCCTGCAGCCAGATCCGGAACGCCGCGGCGCAGTGATCGCAGAAGCAGACCTGGCCGTACTCGTTGCCGACGTGCCACATCACCACCGCGGGGTGGTGCGCATACCGTTCGACCAGCGCCGTGGCGATGATCCGGCAGCGGTCGCGATAGCTCGGCGCGCTGGGGCAGAAGTGGTTGCGAGAGCCGTGCGAGGTGCGTACGCCATCGGCGTCGACGGACAGGGCGTCGGGCCAGCGGACCGACATCCACGGCGGCGGCGACGCGGTCGGGGTGGCGAGATCGACGTCGATGCCGGCGTCGGCGAGCAGGGTGAGCAGCCGGTCGAGCCAGTCGACGGTGAACCGGCCCGGTTCCGGCTCCAGTCGGGCCCAGCTGAACACTCCGACCGTCACGAGGTTGACGCCGGCCCGGCGCATCAGCGCGACGTCGTCGCTCCAGACCGTCTCGGGCCACTGCTCGGGGTTGTAGTCGCCACCGTAGGACAGGGTTGGAGTTCCCTGCGGCGAACGGGCATGATCGACCGGGCGTCCGGCGTCGAACCGGGACGAGGCACTCATCGCGCGACCTCCGGATGACGCACCGCGCCGACGGCGGAAAGGGGGGAGCGGACGTGGCCACCATCCACGACGTCGCCAAGGCGGCCGGAGTCTCCGGCTCGACCGTCTCCTACGTGCTGAGCGGCAAGCGGTCGATCTCTGCCGAGACCCGCGCCCGGGTCGAGCAGGCGATCCGCGACCTCGGCTACCGACCGCACGCCGGGGCGCGGGCGCTGGCCTCGGCCCGGACCGACGTGCTCGGCCTCGTCGCCCCGCTGCGCGCCGACGTGAACGTTTCGGTGATCTTGGAGTTCGTGGCCGGGGTGGTCACCCGGGCCCGGTCCGCCGGGCTCGACGTGCTGCTGCTCACCCAGGACGACAGCGGGGGGATCGAGCGGGTGACCTCCGGGTCCATGGTGGACGGCCTGGTGGTGATGGACATCGAGTCCCACGACCCCAGGATCGCTGATCTGGTGGCGATCCAGCAGCCGGTGGTGCTGATCGGGTTGCCCGCCCGGCCCCACGGGTTGAGCTGTGTGGACCTGGACTTCGCCGAGGCGGGCCGGCTGGCGGTGACCCGGCTGCACGAGCTCGGCCACACCGAGGTGGCGCTGATCGGCCCGACGCCACGCGTCGTGGGCCGGCACACCTCGTACGCAGATCGGCTGCTGCGCGGGTATTCCGACGGGGTGGCCGAAGCCGGTCTCGAACCGCTGATCGAGCTCAGCGAGGGCACACCGGCCGGCGGACGGGCCGCCGTGGCGGCAGCGCTCGACGAGCGCCCCGAGCTGACTGCCCTGGTGGTGCACAACGAGGCGGCCCTGCCCGGGGTGCTGAACGAGCTCCGGGCCCGGGGGCGCAGCATCCCCCGGGATCTGTCGGTGATCGCCGTCTGTCCGGCCGGGGTCGCGACGGCCCAGTCCCGCGCCCTGACCGCCGTCGACATCCCGGCGGTCCGGATCGGGCAGACCGCCGTGGACATGGTGGTCGATAGGCTCGGCGGCGAGACCGGCTCGGAGATCCGACTGGTCGCCCCGGTGATCACCGAGCGGGACAGCACGGGACCGCGGAGCTCCTGATCCTTCCCGAGTTGTCAGATCCTGTGGCTGCTCTGACCACCACTGCGTCTGACAGGTCGGGATCGGTGTCGTCATCCCTTGACCGCACCGAAGATGACACCCTTGGTGAAGTGCCGCTGGACGAACGGGTAGACCAGCAGGATCGGCACGATGGCCAACACCATCACCGCCATCTTGATCGGCAGGCCGGCGACCACGCCCGAGACCTGGCCCGAGGTGCCGGTGGTGCCACCGCCGGGCAGGGCCACGCCCTGCAGCACGTACGAGCGCAGCACCAGCTGCAGCGGCCACTTCGCGTTGTCGTTGATGTAGAGCATCGCGTTGAAGAAGGCGTTGAAGTAGCCGACGCCGTAGAACAACGCGACCACGGCGATCACCGCGCCGGACATCGGGACGACGATGCGACCGAGGATCCGCCACTCGCCGGCGCCGTCGACTCGGGCGGCGTCCAGGATCGAGGAGTCGATCGCCATGAAGAAGTTGCGCAGAATCAGCACGTTGAACGCGGATACGGCTCCGGGCAGGATCAGGGACCAGTACGAGTTGATCAAGCCCAGCGAGCTGACCAGCAGGTAGGTCGGGATCAGACCCGCGCCGAAGAACATGGTGATCAAGAAGACCAAGAGCAGCGGTCGCTGGCCGAGGGATCCCGATCGGGACAGCCCGTACGCGGCCATCACCGACACCACGGTCGACAAGAGCGTGCCGACGGTGGTGATGCCCACACTGACGATCACCGACCGGGTGACCACCCCGCCGTTCAGGATCTGCCGGTACGCCTCGGCGGTCAGCTCGCCGGGGATGATCACCAGGCCGCCGGTCTCGATCGTCTGGGCCTGGGTGGAGAAGCTGGTCAGCACCACCGTGTAGAGCGGGAAGATCACGGCGAAGACGACTGCGGTCAGCGCCAGGCCTTTGAGGGCGACGCCCGCGGGGTGCGCCGGCTCCTGCCACATCGGCAGGGCGGCCGACCGGCGACGCCGCGGTCGCCGCGGCTGATCGGGTCCGGCCGGGGTCGGGTTGGACAGGGTCTGCTGGAGGGGTGCGACGGTCATCAGGGACTCCTTCGTCGATGCGGTCGGGTCGCCGGAAGCGAGCTAGCGCTGGTAGATGCCGGCCTCACCGGCGACGTGGGCGAGCTTGTTGGCTCCGAGGACGAGCGCGAGGCTGATCACGCCCTTGAGCAGACCCGCCGCGGCGGCGAAGCTCCAGTCGCCGTAGACCACACCCTGGTAGTAGACGTAGGTGTCGATCACGTCGGAGACCTCGGCACCGACCGCCTGCCGTTGCAGGATCAGCTGCTCGAACCCGACGGTCAACGAGTCGCCGAGCCGGAGGATCAGGAGCAGGATGATCACCGGCTTGAGGGCCGGAAGGGTGACGTGCCAGAGCCGGCGCCAGCGTCCGGCTCCGTCACTGGCGGCCGCTTCGTAGAGCGCGGGGTCGACGGTGCTCAGGGCCGCAAGGAAGATGATGATGCCCCAGCCGGCGTCCTTCCAGATCGACTGGGCGGTGATCAGCACCAGGAAGGTGTCCGGGTTGGTCATCAGGTCGAAGCCGGCGTACCCGTGGTTGCGCAGGGTCTGCGCGACCAGCCCGGCGCCGCCGAAGATCTGCTGGAAGATCGTCACCACCAGCACCCAGGAGAAGAAGTGCGGGAGGTAGACCACCGACTGGAAGACCGTGCGGACCCGCGGCGACAGCACGCTGTTCAGCAGCAGTGCCAAGATGATCGGGATCGGGAAGAAGAAGATCAGCTGGAATGCCGTGATCGCCAGCGTGTTCTGCACGGCGTTGAGGAAGGCCGCGTTGCCGAACACCCGGGTGAAGTTACTCAGTCCGACGAACGGGCTGTTCAGGAAGCCGGTGTACGGCGAGTACTGCTGGAACGCGATGACGTTGCCCAGCATCGGCACGTACGCGAACACGACCAACAGCGCGATCGCCGGCAGCGTCATGATGATCAAGGACCGGTCCCGGCGCCAGCGCACCCGCAGTGACTGCCGTCGGGTGGCTGCGACGGACGCCCCTGACTCCCTCGGGCGCCTGGTCACCCGTGTCCGGGATCTGGTGCGCGCTCCGTCGACCGCGGCGGTCACTGCTTGTCCAACAGCTCGGTGTAGAACGCGCGGAGCTGATCACCGCCGGCGGCCTTCCACTCCGCGACCGCGTCGTCCAGCGCGGTCAGCGGCTTCCGGCCGCGAACGATGTCGGCCTCGAGGTCGGGGAAGCCGGCGCCGATCGAGGCGTACTGGCTGGGCTCGGAGATCTGCAGTCCGTAGAGGGGAGGCTCGGACAGGTACTGCGACGCGTCGGCCAGCCAGGTGCAGATCTCCTCGACGTAGCCCGGGTACTGCACCTTGGCCTCCACCGCGGGCGGGTCGACCAGGAAGATGTACGTCGGCTGCAGCTCCTTGGCGGCCAGCTCGGTCGGTTCCGGCACCCCGTTGCTGCCACGGTTGAAGTGCACCCCTTCGACGCCGTTGTTGATCAGGTCGTACTCCTTGCTGCCGAAGGGCGCGGCGAGGGCGTTGGCGAGACCGAGGATCTCGGTGATCATCGAGGCGTCGTCGGTCTTCTTGATGAAGGAGAAGATCCCGGCAGCATTGGTCTTCCAGAGCACCGGCTGGTCGCCGTTGCCGGCGATCGGGGCGAACGGGAGCTGGGAGTACGACGGGTTGGTCTTCAGGTTGTCGCGCAGGGCCTCGTGCCAGCCGCCCAGCCCGTCGCTCATCAGCAGCGTCTTGCCGGACTGGAATCTGGCCTTGGCCTCGTCCTTCTTCCCCGCCACCGCGTCGGGGTGCACCGCGCCGGAGGCGAACAGCTCGGTGGTCCACGCGAGGGCCGCGCGGTACTCCTCGGACTCATAGCGATGCACCAGGGCACCGGCGGAGTCGAGCTTCCACTTGGGTGGCGCACCGAACATGATGGCTGCGCCGGTCCACAGGTCCTCCGCCCCCCAGCGGTTCTTGTCGGGGTCGGTCAGCTCCTTCGCCAGCGCCAGCAGCTCGTCCGGGGTGCTGACGTTCGGGTCCGCGCCGAGCTCCTTCAGCAGATCAGCTCGGTAGAAGGTGGCGTCACTGATGGTCCCGGCCGGGAAGGGCAGACCGTACAGCTTGCCGTTGAACACGCAGGACTTCCAGGCGTCGGTGGGGATGTTCGCCAGGTTCGGGTACTTCGTCACGGCCTCCCCGGCCAAGTGGGGGGTCAGGTCGGCGAACACGTTGTCGACGATCTCGCTGCCGAACCGGGCGGGCAGGTTCCAGCCCGGCACGCAGACCCAGTCGGGCACGTCCTTGGGCGAGGCGAGGACGGCGGCGAGCTTGTCGCCGTACACGTTGCCGTCGGTGATCTGGAAGTTGATCTTGGACCCGAGCGCTGCGTTCACGGCGTCGTAGTACTGGTTGCCGTCGGTCGGCGGGATGGTCCCCCACAGCGGAGTCATCGCGTTGATCGTGCGTCCGCTGCCGGGCGGGGTCGGCACGGCGCTGACGAGCTTGGCCGGCAGGGTGGTGTAGCCGGGCACCGAGCCGTTCACGCCGGCGATGTCGGGCCTGGCCAGCGAGATCGGCACGTACTTCGGCAGCACCTCGTTGGCGACCGAGCCCTGGGCCGCACTGCTGACGGGAGCCTGGGTGGAGCAGCCGCCGAGCAGGGAGCTCAGACCGGTCGCGGCGGCCGCTCCGCCGAGGAGGCCGAGGAAGGCCCGGCGGTTGACGGGCCGCTGGATGAATGAGTCGGACGGTGCCATGGGGCGCACTCCTTCGTGTCGTGGTGGTCGCGGACCGTCGACCGATTGTCGAAGCGGTTCGATTAGGTGGGACCGTATGACAATGGAAGCGCTCTGACAAGACCTGACAAAGTTCCCCTCCCCAGGGCGACCGCACGCTGAGACAGCGGAGCCTGAGGGGTCTTGACGGCCGGCAATGTGATGCGCGACACTGCGGCTCATCATCGAATCGATTCGACCCTCCGACGCTGAAGACCAGGTGGTGTCCATGACAGACGCTCCGCCGGCCCCAGTTGGGCTCGAGACCGGGTGCCTGTCCCTGGCCGAGAAGCTGGCGTTGCTGCACCAGCACGCCCCCGCCCTCCCGCGGCTCGGGCTGTCCGCGTTCAGCACGGGCGCGGAAGGTCTGCACGGGGTGGCCTGGCTCGGCGTGGCGACCACGTTCCCGCAGGCCGTCGGACTCGGGGCCACCTGGGACTGCGACCTGCTCGAGCGGATCGGCACCGTGGTCAGCACCGAGCTCCGAGCCAGGCACGCGGCCGATCCGTCGGTCAGCCTGAACGTCTGGGCGCCGGTCGTGAACCCGTTGCGGCACCCGCGTTGGGGACGCAATGAGGAGGGCTTCGCCGAGGACCCCCATCTGGTCGCCGACCTGGCCACCGCGTACGCCCTCGGTCTGCGAGGACCCGACCCCGCCCACTGGCGGGCTGCGCCCACCCTCAAGCACGTGATCGGGTACGGCTACGAGACCGAGCGCCACCTGCGCTCGACCACGCTCCGCCCGCGAGTGCTGCACGAGTACGAGCTGGCGGCCTTTCGCAAGCCGTTGGCCGCGGGTGTGGTCGGGGCACTGATGCCCTCCTACAACCTGGTCAACGGTCGCCCGGCACACCTCGCCGCCGAGATCCTCGACATACTGCGCGGTGAGTCACCACACCCCGTCGTCGTGGTGTCGGACGCGTACGCCCCCGGCAACATCGCCGGCGACCAGGGCTACTGCGACGATCACGCCGTCGGCTTCTCGGCGGCGCTCCGGGCCGGAGTCGACTCCTTCACCCAGGACGATCGCGACCCGGGACCCACCCTCGCGCGGCTGCGGTCGGGACTGGACCGGGGCCTGCTCACCGAGGCCGACGTCGATCGTGCGGTCGAGCGCCTGCTGTGGTTGCGTCGGGTTCTCGGTCTGGTCGGGCAGGGGTCGGGAGGCGTCCCGTTCGACCAGGGCCCGTACGCGTCCATCGGGCCCGACGCGATCGACCTGCCCGGCCACCGCGCGCTGGCTCGAGAAGCGGCGACCAAGGCCGTCGTGGTGGCCCGCAACGACGGGCTGCTGCCCCTCGACCGGGATGCATCGGTGGCGGTGATCGGGCCGTTGGGAGACCGGGTGCTGATGGACTGGTACTCCGGCACCCCGCCCTACCGCGTCTCTCTGGCCGCCGGGCTGGCCGCGCAGCTGGCGTCCGGGCCGCCCACGGTGGTCGACGGCGCCGACGTGATCTCGCTCGGTCTCGACGACGGCCGGGTGCTGGTGGTCGGCGAGAACGCCGGACTCAGCCCGGCGGACGGCCCGGCGGCCGGGGTGACCGTCACCGACTGGGGCCACGACCTGGTCACCCTGGGTGTCGGCGGGCGGTTGCTGACCGCCGAGCACGACTCGGTGCTCCGGGCCACCGCCGAGGCGCCACACGGCTGGGAGGTGCAGGAGAGCTTCCGCCTCGATCGCACCGCGGACGGGCTGTCGTTCTTCCATCTCGGCAGCGCCTCCTGGGTGGGACTGGACGACGACTCGCGGCTGTCGATCGGTGCGCCGAGCCCGGTCCGGTTCCTGGCCACCGTCCTGCACGACGGCCTGGCAGCGGCGGTGCGCACGGCAGCGGCCGCGGATGTGGCGGTGGTGGCGTTGGGCAACGACCCGCACCTGCTCGGCCGGGAGACCGAGGACCGCCCCGATCTGCTGCTGCCGGGGCGGCAGGCCGAGCTGCTCCGCCGGGTCCGCGCCGCCAACCCCCAGACGGTGCTGGCGATCGTGTCCAGCTACCCGTACGTGCTCGATCCGGTCCAGCGCCGCACGCCGGCGATCGTCTGGTCGAGCCACGCCGGGCAGGAGCTCGGCCACGGTCTCGCCGACGTGCTCCTCGGCCGGGCGGAGCCTTCCGGCCGGTTCCCGCAGACCTGGCCGGCCGACCAGGACGACGCCGGCGACCTGTTCGACGCCGACATCATCAGCACCGGTGCGACCGCGTGGTATGCGAGCCGCCCGCCGCTGTTCGGACTCGGGCACGGCCTGACCTTCACCACGCTCGCGTACGGTCCGGCCGAGCTGCGGGAGACCGATGACGGCACCGCGGTGCGGGTCGAGGTCACCAACACCGGGGCTCGGATCGGCCACGAGCTCGTCCAGGTCTACGCGTCCCGGCCGGACCTGCGGGATCATCCGCGGCGGCTGGTCGGCTACCGGCGAGTGAGCGTCCCGGTGGGCGGTTCGTGCGTGGTGGAGGCACCGCTCGCCCTCGACCACCTGGCCATCTGGGATGTCCGCGACGAACGGCACCGGGTGCTGCCGGGGCGCTACGAGCTGGCGGTCGGCTCGTCGGTGAGCGACGTCCGCACGGTCGTCGATCTCGAGGTGAGCGCCGAGCCGTTGGCCGCGCGCCGGCTCTGCGAGGTCGGTTTCGCTGCGACGGGGGTCGACCGTTGGAGCGGTGCCACGCTGGTTCCCCGTGACCCGCTGATCGGTGAGGTCGTCCGCCCGAACGGCACCCGGGTGGCCCGGCTGGTCTTCGAGGAGGTGGTGGCCGACGGCACTGGCCGCATCGCGGTGGACGTCCGGCTCGCCGAGGGGGTCCCCGCTCGCGTACGGGCCGGACTGACCGCTTTCGGACCATGGGTTCCGGTGACCGGACCGACCGGCACCTGGCGCCGCCTGACGGTCCCACTCGCCGGTGCGCCGACCTCCGGTGACCTGGTGATCGAGCTGAGCGGCCCGGTCGAGCTCGACCGCGTCTCCGCGTGGACCACCCGCCCGACCCGCTGACGTGTGCGGCCGGTCGAAGGGTCCCTAGGATGCGCCCATGCCCTCCGCCGCCGGTCGCACGCCTCGCGCGACCGGCGCGGTCATCGGCGTGCTCTGCCTGGCGGGCACGACCGTCTCGCTGCAGCAGACCCTGGTGGTGGCCCTGCTGCCCAGCTTCGCCGAGCTGTTCGCGATCTCCGCGGACGACGCCTCCTGGCTGATCACCGCGACCCTGCTCACCTCTGCGGTCGCCACCCCGGTGGTGGCCCGGCTCGCCGACATGCACGGCAAGCGGTTGATGATGATCGTCTGCATCCTGCTGATGGCCAGCGGCTCGCTGGTCGCCGCGCTCAGCGCCGGCAGCTTCGCGTTGCTGATCGTCGGTCGCGCCCTGCAGGGCTTCTCGGCCGCCCTGATCCCGGTCGGCATCTCGATCATGCGCGACGAGCTGCCCAAGGAGCGGGTGTCGTCGGCGATCGCCCTGATGAGCGCGACGCTGGGCATCGGTGGCGCGCTGGGCTTGCCCCTGGGCGGGCTGCTGTTCGGTCGCTTCGGCTGGTCCTCGGTGTTCTGGTTGTCGGTCGTCGTCGGTCTGGCGATCCTGGTCGCGGTGATCGTGGTGGTGCCCGAGTCGGGGGTCAAGACGCGCGGCCGGTTCGACCTGCTCGGGGCGGTGCTGCTCTCGGCCGCGCTGACCTGTCTGCTGCTGGTGATCTCCAAGGGTGCCAGCTGGGGTGGCGAGTCGGTCGCCCTGCTGCTGACGGTGACCGCGGTGCTGTTGGCGGTCTGGTTTCCGTACTCGCTCAAGGTCAGCCAGCCACTCGTCGACCTGCGGACCTCCGCTCGCCGCCCGGTGCTGTTCACCAACCTGGCCTCGATCCTGGTCGGCTTCGCCCTGATGGCCAACATCTTGATCAGCACCCAGCAGCTGCAGCTGCCGGTGGAGGCCGGCGGGTACGGTCTCGGCGCCGTGGCCGCCGGTCTGGCGATGGTGCCGGGCGGTCTGGCCATGGTGGCCTTCTCACCCGTCTCGGGAAAGATGATCAACCTCCTGGGTGGGCGGATCACCTTGATCACCGGCTGCGCGGTGATGGGTGTGGCCTACATCGGTCGGGTCTTCCTCGACCACTCGCTGCTGTCCATCGTGATCGGCTCGACGGTGGTCAGCGTCGGCTCGGCGATCGCGTACGCGGCCATGCCGAGTCTGATCATGGCCAACGTGCCGATCACCGAGACCGCCTCGGCGAACGGACTGAACGCCCTGCTCCGGGCGCTCGGCACGTCCACCGCCAGCGCGGTCATCGCCGCGCTGCTCACCACGGTGACCATCACGGTCGACGGCACCACGGTGACCAGCCCGGCCGCGTTCACGATCACCTACTGGCTCGCCGGGGCCGTCTCGTTGCTGGCCTGCGGCATCGTCTGGCTGGTGCCGCGGCGAACGGTCGAGCCGCTGGTCAGCCCGGTGTCGGAGCTCGAGCCGGCGACCGCGGTGAGCCAGGCCGGCGGCGGCAACGAGATCGTCGTCCGTGGCCGGGTGCTGCGACCCGACGACAGCCCGCACCCGCACGCGGTCGTGACCGCGGTGCGGCTGACCGGTGAACCGCTCGACTGGAGTCGGGCCGACAACGCGGGGGCGTTCTCCCTCGCCCTGCCGGGTCGCGACCGCTACCTGGTGATCGCCAACGCCGACGGTTGGACCCCTCGCTCCCAGGTCACCGACTTCGCCGATCCGACCCAGGACCCGGTGGTCCGGTTGGGGGGCCCGCTGATGCTGACCGGCACCGTACGCCGGCTCGGGGAGCCCGTGGCCGGAGCCCTGCTGACGCTCAGCGCGACCACGGGTGAGGTCCGCGCGACGACGGCCACCGGGGCGGACGGCAGCTACCGGTTGCGGCTGCCACCGCCGGGGCACTACATCCTCACGGTGCTGGCGCCGGACCGGCTGACCAGCCTGTCGGTGAAGATCTTCACCACCACGCAGTCAGCCGTGAACGACGTCGAGCTGCCGGCCGACGACCTTCGCTGACGGACTCCCTGCTGTCCTGACGCAGGTGCTGCAACGGCCGTGTGAGCTACCGCAGGAGTGCGTCAGCGGGTCTCGAGTGACAGCGGGAGCCGTACCCTGATCACCGTGGCGCCCGGCGCCGACTCGATCTCGATCGTGCCCTCGTGTCGTTCCACCACGATCCGGCGGGCGATGTCCAAGCCCAGGCCGGTGCCGCTGCCGACCTCCTTGGTCGTGAAGAACGGCTCGAAGGCACGGGCGGCGACCTCGGCGGGCATCCCGGGTCCGTCGTCGGCGATCTCCACCACCAGCTGCCCACCGTCGACCCGGGCCCCGACCCGCAGGGTCCCGGTGCCGCCCATCGCGTCGGCGGCGTTGTCGATCAGGTTGGTCCACACCTGGTTGAGCTCACCCGGGTACGCCTCGATCTGCGGCAGGTCGTCGGCGTAGTCGCGCACCACGACGACGCCGTCCCGCAGCTTGTGAGCGAGCATCACCAGCGTGTTCTCCAGTCCGTCGGTGACCTGCAGCCGCTGCCGGGAGGCGCGATCCATCTGGGAGTAGGAGCGCACCGCCGACACCAGCTCCGACACTCGGTGGGTCGATTCGCGGACCTCGGCCAGCAGGCGCTCGACCGCGACCGTGTTGGCCACCCACTCCAGGGCGGGGTGCAGGTCCTCGCCCGGCAGCACAGCCTCGACCCGGTCGCACCAGGCCGGCTCCGCGGCGGCCCCGGCCAGGGCGGCGGCCAGCCGCCAGGCCTGCGGCACCCGGCGTCGCTCCAGCCAGGACTGCAGCTCGTCCTCGCGGTCGGCCTTCGCCAGCGCGTCGGCGTACCTGGCCCGCGGCGACAGCTCACCCCGCAGCTCGTCCAGGGCGCCGAACTGGGCGGCGGTGATGTCGTGCCGGGACAGCCGAGCCAGCGCGTCCATCACCCCGCGGCTGGCGCCGGCCAGGGCGTCGGCGGCCCGGGTGGCGGCCGACGCCGGGTTGTTCAGCTCGTGCGCCAGTCCGGCGGCCAGGGTGCCCAGGGTGATCAGGGAGCTGCGCTGACGCGCGGTGGACTCGATCGATCGGGCCGTGTGGTAGACCCCGCCGATCAGGTGCGCGCCGAACGGGAACCACTCGGCGAAGCGATCCCGCAGCACCTCGGCCGGCAGCCGGAACACCCGACCCGTCTGGTCGCCGCGACCGGTCGCCAGGTAGGTGCCGTTCTCGTCCCAGGCCCGGAAACCGCCGGCCCAGCGGCCCGCGACGTCCATCTTCGCGACCACGGTGTCCTCGCGACCGATGTGCCGTACCAGTGCGATGGTCCCGTCCAACAGCACCCACCACGCGTCCGCGGCCTGACCCTCACCGAACAGCACCACACCAGGCTCGACCGGTCTGATCTCGCCGGCGTCGGCCAGGGCGGCGACCTGGTCGTCGCTCAACCCGTCGAACAGCGGCAGCCGGCGGAGATCGCCTGGATCGACGGCGGTGTGACCGGCGGCAGCGTCAGACATCAGATCGTGGCCAGGTAGCGGTGCACCAGGTGGATGGCCATCGCACCTTCGCCGACGGCCGAGGCGACCCGTTTCATCGAGTCCAGCCGGACGTCGCCGGCCGCGAACACCCCGGGAATGCTGGTCTCCAGCGCGTACGGGTCGCGGGGCTCGACCCAGCGCCCGTCGACGGCGGCCACCTCCGGGCCGGTGATCACGAAGCCGTGGTCGTCGCGCAGCACCGCCTCGCCCAGCCAGTCGGTCCGCGGCGCGGCGCCGATGAACACGTACACCCAGGTGGCCGCCACCTCCGCGGTGTCGCCGGTGTCTCGGTGGCGCAGGCTCAGCGACTCCAGGTGACCGTCGCCGGCCGCGCCGGCGACCTCGGTGCGGAAGCGGACCTCGATGTTCTCGGCGGCCTCGATCCGGGCGATCAGGTACTGCGACATCGTCGCCTCAAGTGACGGCCCGCGCACCAGCATCACGACCCGGGTGGCGTGCCGGGCGAAGTTGAGCGCCGCCTGGCCGGCGGAGTTGGCCGCGCCGACCAGGTACACCTCGTCGCCGGCGGTCTGCACCGCCTCGGCGGCCGTGGCGCCGTAGAAGATGCCCCGGCCCACCAGCTCCGTGGCGCCCGGGGCGTCGAGCCGCCGGTACGACACCCCGCTGGCGACGATCACCGACCGCGCCTCGATGACACCCTCCTCACCGAGCCGGACCGCCCGGACGGGTCCGCGCACCTCCAGCCCGGTCACCGAGCGGGCCAGCACCATCTCGGCCCCGAACCTCGCGACCTGGGCGATGGCCCGCTGGGCCAGGTCGGCGCCACTCAGACCGCGGGGGAAGCCCAGGTAGTTCTCGATCGCCGCGCTCTGCCCGGCCTGCCCGCCGGGAGCCTCGCGCTCGACCACCACCGTCGCCAGTCCCTCCGACGCCGCGTACACGGCGGCCGCCAGACCGGCCGGTCCGCCACCGACGATGCAGACGTCGTAGATCGGCTGGGTGGCGGTGGTGTGCAGCCCGAGCGAGTCGGCGAGCTCGACCGTGGTCGGTGAGCGCAGCGCCCGCCCGCTCGGCACCAGCACCAGCGGCAGATCCTCCGGTCCGGCGTCGGCCAGTCCGCGCAGTCGCTCGCCCTCCTCGTCGCGCTCCACGTCGTACCAGCGGTACGGGACGTGGTTGCGGGTCAGGAACATCTTGATCTCGTGGGCCCGCTCCGACCACCGGTTGCCGACGATCCGCAGGTCGGAGGTCTGCTCGGGGTGCGCCGCCTGCCAGTCGCCGAGCAGGTCGTCGACCACCGGGTAGAGGCGCTCGGCGGGCGGGTCCCACGGCTTCAGCAGGTAGTAGTCCAGGCCGATGTCGTTGATGGCGGCGATAGCCACGTCGGTGTCGGCGTACGCGGTCAGCAGCAGCAGCTTCGCGTCCGGCGCGTGGGTCCGGGAGGCGGCGAACAGCTCGGTGCCGGTCATCCGCGGCATCCGCTGGTCGGAGGCGATCAGGGCGACCGGCTCGTCCCGCAGAGCCAACCGGGCCAGCACGTCGAGCGCCTCGGCCCCGGACGTCACCCCGATCACGCGGTAGTCGCCGCCGTAGCGATCGGCGAGGTCGCGGCTGATCGCCGACGAGACGGCGGAGTCGTCGTCGACGGTGAGGATGACCGGTCGGGCCATGGGCGCGCAGCCTCCCACCGGCCCGAGCGGGGGGCCTACCCCCGGATTGGGCGACCCTGGATGGCCGGCTGCTCGGGAGCATAGCCGTCACCTCTCCCGCGACTCGGGCTAGCCTGCCCACGTGCGCTCGCCCATCGACGACGAGATCCGCGACATCTTCGACCAGTGCTCCGGCATCGGCCACGGCGAGGTCGCCACCTACATCCCCGAGCTCGCCGCCGCCGATCCGACGGCGCACGGGTTGTGCGTCATGTCCGTCGAAGGGCACCAGTACGGGTACGGGGCGGTCGACGTGCCGTTCACCATCCAGTCGATCTCCAAGATCTTCGCGTACGCCCTCGCCCTGGAGACCCGGGGCTTCGACGCCGTCGACGCGTTGATCGACGTGGAGCCGTCCGGGGAGGCGTTCAACGAGCTGAGCCTGGACTCGCGGACCCACCGGCCGCGCAATCCGATGATCAACGCGGGAGCGATCACCGCCAGCTCGCTGCTCCCGGGGGTGGATCCCGAGGAGCAGCTGGCCGGTCTGCTGGACTACCTCGGCTCCTTCGTCGACCACCCGCTGGAGATCGACGAGCGGGTGTACGCGTCGGAGGCGGCGACCGGGCACCGCAACCGGGCCATCGCCCACCTGCTGCGTGGCGTCGACGTGCTCACCGGCGACCCGATGGCGGCGGTCGACGTCTACTTCCGGCAGTGCTCGATCCAGGTGACCACCCGCGACCTCGCTCTGCTGGCCGCCACCCTGGCCAACGGCGGTGTCCAGCCGAGGACCGGGCGACTGCTGGTCTCCCGGGCCGTGCTCCGGCGGGTGCTGAGTGTGATGGCCAGCTGCGGCATGTACGACGGTGCCGGGCACTGGATGACCGAGGTCGGGCTGCCGGCCAAGAGCGGAGTCAGCGGCGGCATCCTGGCCGTGCTGCCCCGCCAGTTCGGGGTGGCCAGCTTTGCGCCACCGCTCAACGAGCACGGCAACAGCGTGCGCGGGGTGGCGGCCTTCCGGTCCCTGTCGCATCGGTACGGGTCGCACCTCTTCGAGCCCCGCATCGGCAGGCTGCACACCGTCCGCCGACGGAGGGAGGACGACGACGATCCGGGTACGGTCCGCTATGCCCTGCAGGGTGATCTCGACGTGGCCGGCACCGAGTCCCTGCTGTGGCAGCTGGTCGAGGAGCCCCAACGAACCCGCCGCGTGGTGATCGACCTCTCGGTCACCGACCGGATGAGCGACCACGCCGTCGCCCTGCTGGCCGAGACGTCGCGTCGCTTCCTGATCGACGGACGCGTGCTGGAGCTCGTCGACCCGCAGGGGCTACTGGACGGGCCCGACAGGGCTCGCCTCGCCTGAGGAGTCCTCTCCCGGGCCGGTGGCCGCGCAGACCTCGAACGGCCGGGCGCCACCCCTGGCGTCCTGCACCAGCGCGTGCACGAAGCCGAGCTTGCCGACGACCGGCGGCGACAGGGTGAACGGATAGGGGTCCGGCTTGCCCATCGACCGGTTGAGCTCGTTGAAGGAGCCGGCGAAGCCCGTCCAGACCTCGATCAGGTCGCCGATGTCCTCGACGTCGAAGTCGAGGTGGGCCCGACCCTGGGACTCCGCGCGTCGCGGGTCGGGGAAGAGGGAGTGCTGCACGGCGGTCTGCAGCGTGTCGGTGATGTGCAGGTAGTGCGCCCAGATCTCGGCGAAGTCCTCCCACGGGTGCGATGAGGCGTACGGGGTGATGAACTCCGGCGTCGGCGGGCGGCCGGGATCGCGCCGGTAGTGCCGCTGCAGGGCCTCGCTGTACGACGCCCGCTCGTCGCCGAACAGCGCGCGGAACGGCTGCTCCCAGCGCGTGCCGGGGATCAGCACCTGCCAGTAGTAGTGGCCGATCTCGTGCCGGAAATGGCCGAGCATCGTCCGGTACGCCTCGTCCAACCAGACCCGGACGGACTCCCGGTGCGCGTCGGTCGACTCGGCCAGGTCCACCGAGATCACCCCGTTGGCGTGCCCGATCACCACCCGCTGACCACTGGTCGCCGAGGAGAGCAGGTCGAACGCGAGACCGCCGTCGGGTCGATCGTGGTAGCCGGTGATCGGCAGCCCGAGGTCCTTCAGCTGGTGGACCAACCGGCGCTTGGCGACGGCGGCCCGCGCCAGCTGCTCCCAGCCGATGGTGTCGTCTCGTGGCGGCGTCTTCCGGTTGAGCCGGCACGCGTCGCAGCGGGGGTTGTCGTCCTCGTCGCGGACGAGCCAGTTGCAGCCCCAGGACCGCTCGGCGCACGGGTGCCAGCCGGCGAGCAGCGCGCCGTCGTCGGTGGAGGCGTTGACCAGCGCGAGCAGGTCGGGTCGGTAGGCGAGACCGTCGCCGCAGGCCGGGCAGGCGGGGTCCTCGAAACTGATCAGGACGCCGCACCGGGCGCAGTCGAACCGTTGCATGACTGCTTTCTAGCACCTGCCCGCGATCCGCCACCGCCGGTCGGAATGGTCGGGAGCGCACGATCAGGCTGACAGAATGCTGGCCACAGCACGAGACAGATCACGAAAGGTCGTGCGATGAGTCCGTCGTCCAACAACCCGAACTACGCGGCCACCGAACGGTCGTCGACGTCGGTCCCGACCGTGATCCTGACGCTCGCGGGCAGCGTCATCGTCTTGGCCGCGCTGAAATCGACGGCGTCGATCGTCGCGCCGGTGCTGCTGGCCTTCTTCCTGATGATGATCTTCCGGCCACTGATGGCGGCGTTGGAGCGGCGTCGGGTGCCGCGAGGTGTCACCATCCCGCTCAGCATCGTGCTCGTCTACGGCGTGATCATCTTCCTCGGCACCTGCGTCTATCTGGCGCTGGCCCAGTTCGCGGTGATCGTCGCCGAGAACGGCAGCCAGTTCAACGAGCTCGCCCGCTGGGTCGGTGGGGTGGCCCAGCAGTTCGGGGTCGATCCGACCAACGTGCAGCAGATCTTCACGATCATCTCCCCGGGTCGGCTGGTGAACCTGGCCAGCACCGTGATCTCGGCCTCGGCCTCGGTGCTCACCGCGTTGGCGTTCCTGGCCGCGCTGGTCTTCTTCATGGCGTTGGACGCGGCGGACTTCTCCGCCCGCCTGGCCATGGTCGTCCGGCTCCGCCCGGCCACCGCCAAGGCGCTGACCAACCTGGGGGTGTCGACGCGCAGCTACTTCGCCGTCGCGGCCACCTTCGGTGCCATCGTGGCCATCCTGGACTGGATCCTGCTGGCCGTGCTCGGTGTTCCGTACGCGTGGCTGTGGGCGCTGCTCGCCTTCGTCACCAACTTCATCCCCAACATCGGCTTCGTGCTCGGCCTGATCCCGCCCGCCCTGGTGGCCTGGCTGGTCATCGACTGGCAGACCGCGGTGATCATCGCCATCGGCTACTCGGTGCTGAACGTGGTGGTGCAGACGCTGATCCAGCCGAAGGTGGTCGGCGACCGGGTGCAGCTGAACACCACGCTGACGTTCCTGGCCCTGATCATCTGGACGTTCCTGCTCGGTGGTCTGGGCGCCATCCTGGCCATCCCGATGACCTTGTTGATCCGGGCCCTGTTCATCGACTCCCAGCCACAGCACCGCTGGGTCCGAACGCTGTTCTCCAGCGGTCCGCCGGCGGGGACCGCGCGCAAGAAGAAGAAGGCCGCCCCGGTCATCGCGCACGAGTCGCCGGACCCCGACGAGGCACCCTCGTCGGTGGCTTCGTGAGGTGAGACCGGTCGATCTGGCGGCGGCGTGCGCCGAGCAGCCGATCCTGCTGGACGGCGGCCTGGCGACCGAGCTGGAGGCGGCGGGGGAGGATCTGTCCGGCACCTTGTGGTCGGGGCGGTTGCTGCTCGAGTCGCCCGACGCGGTGACGGCGGCCCACGCCCGGTTCTTCGCGGCCGGCGCTCGGGTCGCGACCACGGCCTCGTACCAGCTCTCGTTCGACGGCCTGGCCGCGGTCGGCGTCGAGCGCCGGGCAGCCGAGGCGCTGCTGCGCCGCAGCGTGGCCGTGGCCGCGGACGCGCGGGAGTCCGCAGCGGATCCGGAGGGGTGCTGGGTGGCGGCGTCGGTCGGACCGTACGGTGCGGCGTTGGCGGACGGCTCGGAATACCGAGGTGACTACGGGCTGACGGTGGCCGAGCTCCGCGCCTGGCACCGGCCGCGGCTGGCCACGCTCGCCTCGGCCGGGGCGGACGTGCTCGCGATCGAGACGATCCCCTGTCTGGCCGAGGTGGAGGCGCTGCTCAGCGAGGTCGCCGGGACGGGCGTGCCCTGCTGGTTGTCGCTGACCTGCGCGACGGCCTCGACCACCCGTGCCGGTGAGGCGGTCGTGGAGGCGTTCGCCATGGCCCGCGACGTCGGCGAGGTGATCGCCGTCGGGGTGAACTGTCTGCCGCCGGCCGACGCCGGACCGCTGGTGGCCACGGCTGCTCGGGTGACGGGCAAGCCCGTGGTGGTCTACCCGAACAGTGGCGAGGACTGGGACGCCGTGGCCAGATCCTGGCGGGGGAGCGGCTCGGTGCTGGCCGGCGAGGTGGGCGGCTGGGTCGACGACGGTGCGCGCCTGGTCGGCGGCTGCTGCCGGGTGACCCCGGCGGAGATCGCCGTGCTGGCGGACGAGCTGGCGTCGCGGTCGCCGGACTGACACCACCGGACCTGCTGCCGCACGGGACTCCTCTGGCAGGGTGAGGTCATGCAGACGGTGTACGAGGCGGCCGGCGGGGAGGCCGGGTTGGTCCGGCTGGCGGATGCCTGGCACGCCCGGGTGCTGGCCGACGAGATCGTGTCCCACGCCTTCAGCCACGGCTTCCGACCAGACCACACCGAGCGACTCGCGGCGTACTGGATCGAGGCCCTCGGCGGTCCGCCGACCTACTCCGCGACGTACGGCGACGAGTCCGAGGTGGTCCGACTGCACAGCGGGAACGGGCCGCACGAGGAGATGGACCGGCGCGCGATCGCCTGCTTCGATCAGGCCCTCGTCGACGTGGGCATCCCCGCGGGCGACCGGCTGCACAGTGTGCTGTACGACTATTTCGCCTGGGCGACCAGCACCACCATGGCGCGCGATCTCGGCGCCGAGGGCGACGTCCCGGAGGGACTGACGATCCCGAAGTGGTCCTGGGACGGTCTCGTCGGAGCCGGTGCGGGTGACCGCTGACCTGGCCGTGCCCCGCACGCGCCAGGCGCTCTTCCGACCCTGCTGAGCTGCACCCTGGCCGGACGGTCCTACGCTCGCTGGATGTATCTGGAGAACCTGGTCTTCGACGCGAGTGACCCGCAGCGCCTCGGGCGCTTCTGGCAGGAGGCGGTCGGCGCGACGATGCTGATCGACGAACCTGACGGGTACGAGACAAGGCTCTCGGTGGACGGTGGCCCGACGGTGGATCTGTGCTTCCAGCGCGTGCCGGAGCCGGCGACGGAGCCGGCGCGGCTGCACCTGGACCTGCTCGGTGGACGTCGGCAGCAGGAGGTGGTGGAGCAGCTGGTCGGTCTCGGCGCTCGGCACGCCGACATCGGGCAGGGCGACGTGCCGTGGGTCGTGCTGGCGGACCCCGAGGGCAACGCCTTCTGCGTGCTGGAGGCTCGGGAGGAGCACACCGGAACCGGTCCGATCGCCGCGGTGCCGATCGATGCGGCCGATCCGGTCACGGATGCCCGGTTCTGGTCGTGGCTGACGGGCTGGGCGCTGGTGCCGAGCGAGTCGGCGACAGCCTTGCGGCACCCTTCCGGTCGGGGCCTGGTGCTCGAGTTCTGCCCGGAGCCGCAGCCGAAGACGGCGACGAAGAACCGGTTGCACCTCGACGTCCGTCTCGAGCGCGGGGACGATCCCGATGGGGTGGCGGCGGGCATCGTCGCCCGGGGCGGCCTCGAGCTGCCCGCACGGTGGGGGGTCTTGCCGTGGCGAACCTTCCGCGACCCGTCAGGCAACGAGTTCTGCCTTATCCCGGCTCGAGCTGAGCCGGCGAGCTGAGCCGGACGACAGGTTCGTGCACTCGGCGCCGCACACCCGCGACTGGTTGTGGTCGCAGAGTTTCCACAGGGAATTCAGAGGAAAGTGTGATCGATTTCACTGGAAACCGACGCATTCTTGATGCATGGACATCACTCAGCTCGCGATCGCCGGGGCCGCTGCCTTCGGCATGCTCGTCGTGGCGCTGCTGGCGATCGTTCCGACGCTGTCTGAGCTCCCGACCAGCCATCGACGCCACGACCGCCGCAGCCCCCACGCCTCAGCTCCTGTCAAGGTGCACCACCACTCCACCCGCCGCTGATGCGGCCCTGACCCCGCCCCCGGGAGCCCGACGGGTGGTCCGTCGCTGACGACGGACCACCCCAGGGTTCCGGTGCCGGGCTCTCCGTCACGCCGCATCCGCAGGTCCGACCGGCGGGGCCCAGCCGGGTCGGGAGATCAGACAGAACGGGTGTCCGGCCGGGTCGGCGTAGACATACTGACTGTCGCTCAGGCGCCGAGCGCCGAGTTTCCGTACGGCGCGATCCGCCACGGCGAGATCGTCCACCATCACGTCCAGGTGCAGTTGCTGCGGCCGCTGCGGGTCCGGCCAGTCCGGCGGCTGCAGATCCACGGCGAGCTGGAACGCGAAGCCCGATGACCGGTCGTCCCGCGACACCACCACCCAGTCCGTGGAGCGGTAGGTGATCGGCAGTCCGAGCAGCGCCGCGTAGAACGCCGCGAGCGGCCCCCGGGTCGGGGCAGTCGTAGACGACATGATGCGCACGTCCTGTCGGCACAGCTGCTCCCTCAGCTCGGCGGCGGTTCCAGCCGCGGGTCCTGCGCCACGCCGATCAGATCGCCGTTGTTCAGCTCGAGCGGCCGACCGCCGGTCGTGTTCCGGGCGACGAGCGTGATCACGTACGTTCCGGTCGGGCTGTGCTGGACCTCGATCCCCTCGCCCACGGTGGTCGTGGTGGTCATCGAGAAGCGGTTCCCGTCCATGAACCGCTGACCCGTGCACCGGTGGCGGGTGATCTGTCCGCAGCGAACGGCGTCGGCCCGGGTCTTCGCGATCTGGATGAACACCTCGGTGCCGCCACCACTGAGTCGGTACACGTCCAGACCGAGGGCATCGAGCCGGCGCCCGGTCGTGTAGAGCGGGTCGACCGAGTAGCTGTAGCCGGTGAAGTAGGCGTTCTCCGGATCCAGCCGCTCCCGCACGATCTGTGCCGTTCGATCGCGCCACCGTGCGGCCGTGAGCACGCGGCAGCCTTCCTGCACCAGATCGCAGCCGGCCGTCGGCGGTGGTGACGTGCTCACCACGGGCGTCGGAGTCGGCGGTGGCACGGGCGTGTCCGCCGGCTGGTGCGGCAGGACCGTGGCCGCGATCAGGACCAGCACGATCGCACTGAGGATCACGACCAACGCCGACGGACCTCCGGGGCCCGCTGAGCCGTGGCCGGTGGGTGGGCCGGGAGTGGACTGCAGCGGGCCGTCGACCAGCTCGAACCGGCTGGTCCGGGACGGTTCCTCGGCCACGCGACCTCCTCGCTGCGATGTCGCGATCGTACGTCTCGCTCGGCGTGGCCCGGGAGGCTGGACGAGGCGGACCGGACCTGAGCGAGAATCGCGGTGTGCTCTCCTTCCATCGCTACGTCGCCATCGGTGACTCCAGCACCGAAGGTCTTGTCGACCCCGACGGGGCCGGCGGCTACCGGGGCTGGGCCGACCGGCTGGCGCAGCTGATCGCCGACGCGCAGGACGAACCACTGGAGTACGCCAACCTGGCCGTCCGCAGCCTCCGGCTGAACGAGATCCGCAACCGTCAGTTCGACGACGCGCTGGCGCTGCAGCCCGACCTGATGACCATCTTCGGCGGCGGCAACGACCTCATCGGCATGGGGTGGGACCTGGACGAGATGCGAGCGGATCTGGCCGCCATGTACGGGGAGGCCCGCGCCCACGACTGCACGGTGCTCACCTTCACCTTCCCCGACCCGACCTCGATCAACCCGCTGGGCAAGCGCATCAAGGACCGGATGTTCCGGTTCAACGACATCGTCCGGGCGGAGGCGGAGCGCTACGGCGTGCTGGTGATGGACTTCCAGCACTACCCGGTCGCCGAGGATCCGCGGCTGTGGTTCGAGGACCGGCTGCACGGCAACGAGCTCGGTCACCAGCGGACCGCGGCGGCGCTGGCTTGGACGCTGGGCATCGACGGCGCGGACGAGTCCTGGGCCGAGCCACTGGACGACGAGCCCGCCCGCCGGCGATTCCGCGAACAGCTGAGCTCCGACGTCGACTGGGTCCGTCGCTACCTCGGGCCGTGGCTGGGCAAGGGCCTGATGGGGGTGCCGCACGGGGACGGGATCGAGGCCAAGCGACCGGTACCCACCGTGGTGCCCCGCTCCGACGGCTCCGAGCGGGCCGACGCGTCGCGGTGAGTGGGCGGTCCGGGTGGCCTTGGTCGAGAGGGGGAGGGTGGGCCGCGGAGGTCAGCGAGGCGTGAGCAGCTGGTCGACGGGCGCGTAGTCGTCGGTCAGGATCGGCGCGTCAACGGCCCAGGTGGCCAGGTCGGCGCCCTCGATCACGGTCCAGCCAGGCACCTGCGTCCGCAGGCTCGCGCGGAGTGCGGCCACGTCGAGCGGCGCATCGGAGGCCACCACGACGAGGTTGCCGCCCTCGTTGCGGGGGTCGTCGAGGGTGCCGGACTCGGCGGTCAGGGCGACGTGGGCGAACTGCTCCCGCAGCGTGGCGACCTCGGCCCGGGCAAAGGACAGGGGGCCGGAGTCGAGCAGGTTGAGCACGTAGATCCCCTCGGGATCGAGCACCCGGGCCACGTCGCCGACCGCTTCCCGGGTGGTCAGGTGCCACGGGACGCTGACCCCGCCGAACGCGTCGCCGACGACCAGGTCGCGGCTGTCATCGGCCAGCTCGCGCAGGCCGAGCCGACCGTCCTCGACGCGCACCTCCACGCGCTCGTCCGGCCGGAAGCCGAGCCGCTCCTGGTCGACGCTGAGCACGCCGGGATCGATCTCCGACACCACGCTGGTCGTGCCGGGCCGGGTCTCCGCCAGGTAGCGCGGCACGGTGAGTCCGCCCCCGCCGAGGTGGTACGCACGCAGGGCCTGGTCCCCGGGGAACTCGGTGTCGATCGCCGCCACGATCGCCCGGATGTAGGGGAACTCCAGGTGACGGGGGTCGGCGAGGTCTACGTAGGAGTGCCGCAGCCCGTCGAGCTCGAGGGTGCGGCCGGAAGCCCGCTGCGGGTCGGCCACCACGACGGCGCAGTGGTACGTGGTCTCGGCGTCGCAGCCGCCGGGAGCGACCGCGGCGGACAATCCACCGACCAGCACCAGGACCGCCGGCACCGCGGCCGCCCGCGGCCCGCGGGTTCGCCATTCCACCGCGGCGGCGGCCAGCACCAGCAGCACACCGAGACCGACGAGGATGCCGCTCACCGGGACTCGCGAGATGAGGATGAAGCCGGTGATCACGGTGCCGGCGATCGCGCCCACCGTGCCGATGCCGGACAGCCGGCCGACGACCGTCCCTGTCTCGGCCAGGCTGGTCAGCCGCAGCTTGGTGACCATCGGCGTCACCGCGGCGAGCAGGGACCCCGGCACGATGATGCTGAGGGAGGACACCAGGATCAGCACCAGCGCCCAGGCCGTGGGGAGCTCGCCGGCCGCCCGGACCGCGAACGGGGTGAGGGCGACCGCGACCCCGGACACCGCCAGCAGCGGGCCGATCGCCCGCAGTGGCGAGATCCGGTCGGCCAGCCGACCCCCCGACCAGGATCCGACCGCGATGGCGGCCAGCGCAGTGCCGATGACGATGGTGCTGGTTTCCAGTGTGAGCCCGAGGTAGGGGGCCAGCAGCCGCAGTGAGGTGAGCTCGACGACCAGCACGGCGGCGGACGACCCGGCCACCAGCGTCGCGGCTTCGTACTCCCCGAGACTCTGTCCGCCGGTGACGCCCACCCGCCCGATGATGACAGCCAGACCCAACGACCCCGACAGGCGCCGTGGCCACCGCAGGTGCGGAGAACTCGCCCCGACCGCCGCGGCCCGCGGCGTGTCGCGGCGATTTCGGCTCGGGCGGGTCTCTTTTCTCCGCGGGAGGGCTCGCGACTCCGCCGGGCCGCGGCCGGAATGCCGGCCGAACGCACGGGGTTGGTTGACACATGAAGAAGATTGGCTTCCTGTCCTTCGGCCACTGGTCACCGGGACAGCACTCGATGGTCCGGTCCGCGTCCGACACGCTGCTGCAGTCCATCGAGCTGGCGGTGGCGGCCGAAGAGGTCGGGGCCGACGGCGCCTACTACCGGGTGCACCACTTCGCCCAGCAGCTCGCCTCGCCGTTCCCGCTGCTGGCGGCCGCCGGGGCCAGGACCAGCCGGATCGAACTCGGCACGGCGGTCATCGACATGCGGTATGAGAACCCGCTCTACATGGCCGAGGACGCGGGCGCCGCCGACCTGATCTCCGGCGGCCGACTGCAGCTCGGCATCAGCCGGGGATCGCCCGAGCAGGTGATCGACGGCTACCGCTACTTCGGGCACGTCCCGGCCGACGGCATGAGCGACGCGGACCTGGCCCGCGCGCACACCGCGAGGTTCCTGGAGGTGCTGTCGGGGGAGGGCTTCGCCGAGCCGAACCCGCGACCGATGTTCCCCAACCCGCCGGGTCTGCTGCGGATCGAGCCGCACTCACCCGGGCTCCGGGACCGGATCTGGTGGGGGGCCGGGACCCGGGCGACAGCCGTGTGGACCGCCGAGCAGGGCATGAACCTGATGAGCTCCACCCTGCTCACCGAGGACACCGGCGTGCCGTTCCACCAGCTGCAGGCCGAGCAGATCCAGATGTTCCGCGACGCCTGGACGTCCGCCGGTCACGAGCGAGAGCCACGGGTCTCGGTCAGTCGCAGCATCTTCCCGATCGTCAACGACCTCGACCGGCAGCTGTTCTGGCGGGAGACCCGCAGCAGTGACCAGGTCGGCCGGCTGGACGGTGGCAACGCCCGGTTCGGCAAGACCTATGCGGGCGAGCCGGGCAAGCTGATCGCGGAGCTGGCCGAGGACGAGGCCATCGCGGCGGCCGACACGCTGCTGCTCACCGTGCCCAACCAGCTCGGCGTCGACTACAACGCCCACGTGCTGGAGAGCGTGGTCACCCACCTCGCTCCGGAGCTCGGCTGGCGCTGAGCGGGCCCCCCAACCCCGAGTTGTCAGCGTCTGTGGTTGCTCGGACCGCCACTGCGGCTGACAACTCGGATCAGGTGAAGCTGACAACTCGGATCAGGTGAACAGGGCCTGACCCACGTACTCGCCCAGCTGGACCCCGGGCGGCACCGCGAACAGGGCCGAGCCGGTGTTCTGGACGTACTCGCTCATCGCGTCCCCGACGCCGATCTTGGTCTGGATCGGGATGAAGTGGGTGCGCGGGTCGATCACGTACGCGAGGAAGAACAGCCCCGCATCGAGTCGACCGAGGCCGTTGGAGCCGTCGACGAAGTTGTAGCCGCGGCGCAGCATCCGGGCGCCGTCGTTGGCGTCGGGATGCACCAGCGCGACGTGAGAGTTCTCCGGGATCAGCGGGAGGTTCTCGCGACCCGCCAGCGTGAAGTCGGGCTCGCTGAACTCCGACCCGCCCGACAGCGGGGCACCCTCGGCCTTGGTCCGGCCGATCACCGCCTCCTGCTCGCGCAACGACTGGCGGTCCCAGGTCTCGATCGTCATGTTGATCCGCCGGGCCACGAGGTAGCTCCCCCCGGCCAGCCAGGCGGCGGCGCGGTCCACGCCCTCGGGAACCCACACGTGCTCCTCGATCGTGGCGGGCTCCTCGGCCTTCAGGTTGGCGGTGCCGTCCTTGAAGCCGAACAGGTTCCGTGGGGTGCTCTGGGCGGTCGAGGTCGACGACGTCCGCCCGAAGCCCAGCTGGGACCAGCGCACCGACGCCCGGCCGAAGCCGATTCGGGCCAGGTTGCGGATCGCGTGCACCGCGATCTGGGGATCGTCGGCGCACGCCTGCACGCACAGGTCGCCGTCGGATTTCGCCGGATCGAGGTTGTCGGCGGGAAAGTGCGGCAGCCGTCGCAGCGCCGTCGGCTGCCGGTCGGCCAGCCCGAACCTGTCCTTGCCGTCCTGCCGGAACAGGGACGGCCCGAACCCGAAGGTGATCGTCAGCCCGGAGGGTGGCAGCCCGATCGCCTCGCCGGTGTCGTCGGGTGGCGCGTCGTAGGGACCAGACGTCGCGCCCATCTCGCCCGCGTCCAGTCCCTGGGTCATCCGCGCGGCCGCGGCGGTCCAGTCACGCAGCAGCCCGATCAGCTCGTCGCGGTCGTCGGTGATGACGTCGAAGGCGGCGAAGTGCAGCCGATCCTGCGCGGGGGTGACGATCCCGGCCTGGTGGTCGCCGTAGAACGGGTACGCCCGGTCGACCGGATGCGGCGCCGGCTCCGCCGACCCACCGGGCCGGCTGTTCCCGTACGCCATCGCGGCGGCCCCGAGCCCGATGCCGGCCACCCCCGCCCCGGCCGCGGCTCCGAGGAGCCCGCGCCGCGAGACCCCGCTGCCCTCACTCGACTTCTGCACCGGTTTCGACATCTGACGTGGGTTTCGCTCCACAACAGGCTCAGATCACCGCGGCGGTGAGCTTGGACAAGGGCTCGGACAAGGCGTTGACCGCGTCGGACAGCTGCTTGACCTGAGCGGGTGTCAGCGTGTCGTAGGTGACGAAGCCGTCGCCCTCCTTGTGCTCGTCCAGCAGAGTCTGGAGAGCGGTGAACTTCTCCTGGATCTGGTCCATCAGCTCCGTCTCGCCGCGGGCCTGCAGCAGCGGCTTCAGCCCGTCGAAGGCCACCCGGGCGCCGTCGACGTTGGCCTGGAAGTCCCACAGGTCGGTCCGCGACCAGTACTCCTCCTCGCCAGTGACCTTGCCGGTCGCGACCTCGTCCAGCAGTCCCTTCGCACCGTTGGCGATCTGGTCGGCGGTGAAGGTCATGTCCCTGGTGCGCTTGTAGAGCGTCTCGGTGTTGGCCAGCAGGTTGTCGGCGTACTCCGATCGCTCGGCCTCGGTCATCGCCGTGTAGCCCTCCGCCCGCTCGGGCCACAGGTCCTTCTCGATCCGGTGCCAGCCGGTCCACTTCTGACCGGGCTCCAGATCGGCTTCCCGAGCGTCCATCTCCGGGTCGAGGTCGCCGAACGACTCGGCCACGGTCTCGATCCGCTCCCAGTGCACCCGGGCCGGGGCGTACAGCTCCCGCGCCCGGTCGTCGTCACCGGCGGTGAACGCCGTGGTGAACTCCTGCGTCTTGGCCAGCAGCTGGTCGGTCTGATCACGGACGTACGCGGCGTACAGGGTGTTGGCCTGCGCGACCAGTGCCTTCTCGTCCTCGTTCGGGGCGAGGGTCTCGCCGGAGTCGCTGACGGTGAACTCGGCGCGGATGCCGTCGCCGACCATGCCCGGCTTGCACGCCGTGAAGTACGTCCCAGGGGAGGCCTGCAGGACCAGGTCGCGGGTCAGGCCAGGGCCGATGTTCTCGACCTCGCCGACGATCCGCAGACCGTCCTCGGCCAGCAGGTAGAACTCGTTCACCAAGCTGCCGGTGTTGGTGACGCTGAACCGCAGGTTGCCCGACGGTGCGGTGGCCGCCGACACCTCGCATGCGGTGTCGGAGGCGGTCACGGTCAGTGCACGCGGATCGGCCGAGGGGCCGCCGGCCGCCGGCGCGTTGTCGGTGCAGGCGGCCAGCAGCGGCAGACCGAGGGCCAGGGTCGCGGTCGCGGCGAGCGCACGGGCACCGGTGCGGCGCGAGGGAGGCGGGATCATCGGTGGGTTCCTGACGCGGGGACGGCCGCAGCGGCCGGCTTGGCGGGGTGACCGCGGCGCCGGATGCGCCGCAGGAAGAGGATCAAGGTCGGCACCACGTAGAGCACCCACGCGACGGCCTCGAGCCAGGTGGTGGCCGGGGAGAAGTTGAAGATGCCCTTGAGCAGGGTGCCGGGCACCGACGTGGGCGCGACGATGTGGCTGACGTCGAAGGCGAGGTTGTACAGACCCGGCAGGATGCCGGCCTCCTGCAGATCGTGGATCCCGTACGCCAGCACGCCGCCCGCCACGATGATCAGGAACGCGCCGGTCCAGGTGAAGAACCTGGTCAGGTTGATCCGGACCGCACCCCGGTAGAACAGGTAGCCCAGCAGCACGGCCGTCAGCAACCCGAGAAGGGCTCCGAGCAGCGGCACGGCGCTGCTGCCGGCGCCACGGGTGCTGGCCTGGGTGGCGGCCCAGATGAACAGGGCGGTCTCCAGACCCTCCCGACCGACGGCCAGCATCGCCACGACCATCAGCGACCACGGCTTGGCGTCGGCGGCCTTGTCGACCTGTGCCTTCAGCTCACCCGAGATGCTGGCGGCCGCGCTGGCCATCCAGAAGATCATCCAGGTGACGAAGCCGACCGCG
>DATDBH010000219.1:0-6844 GCA_036524985.1 Microlunatus sp.
CGGGACGGCGATCAGGAAGGTCATGAAGGAGAAGAACGGCAGGTTCACCGCGCCGGTCACGTACATGTGGTGGGCCCAGACCGCGACCGACAGGGCCGCGATCAGCAGGGTCGCGCTCACCAGACCGACGTACCCGAACACAGGCTTCTTGCTGAAGACCGGCAGGATCTCGGTGATGATGCCGAAGAACGGCAACGCGATGATGTACACCTCGGGGTGCCCGAAGAACCAGAACAGGTGCTGCCACAACATGGCACCGCCGGTAGCCGCGTCGAAGATGTGCGCCCCGAGCACCCGGTCGGCCTCCAGCACCAGCAGGGCCGCCGCCAGGATCGGGAACACGATCAGCACCAGGATCGAGGTCACCAGGATGTTCCAGGTGAAGATCGGCAGCCGGAACATGGTCATGCCCGGAGCTCGCAGGCAGATGATGGTGGTCACGAAGTTGACCGAGCCCAGCAGGGTTCCGATACCGGCCAGGTAGAAGCCCATGATCCACAGGTCGCCGCCGACCCCAGGCGAGTTCACCGCGTCGCTCAGCGGCACGTACGCGAACCAACCGAAGCTCGCCGCACCCTGCGGGGTCAGGAACCCCGAGCAGGCCATCAACCCGCCGAACAGGTAGAGCCAGTACGAGAACATGTTCAGCCGCGGGAACGCCACATCCGGCGAGCCGATCTGCAACGGCATGATCGCGTTGGCGAAGCCGGCGAACAACGGGGTCGCGAACAGCAGCAGCATGATCGCGCCGTGCATCGTGAAGAACTGGTTGTACGTCTCGTACGACAGGAACTGCAGACCCGGGAAGGCGAGCTCCGCCCGGATCGCCAGAGCCAGCACCCCGCCGAAGGCGAAGAACAGCAGGGACGTGATGAAGTAGAGGTTGCCGATCACCTTGTGATCGGTGGTCGTCATCCACTTCCAGACCTTGGTGCCCAGCTCCCGGGTCGGTGCGGCGACCTCCGTGCCGGTCACCGTGCGCTGCAGTGTGGTCATCGCTGCCCCTCGTCTGCCGGGCCGTACTCATTGGCACTCGCGGGTCCGACGGCCTCGCCGGTCTGCCCCTTCGCCACCAACGTCTTCAGATACGCCTCGTACTCGGCCTCGCTGACGACGTGGACGTTGAACAGCATGGCCGAGTGGTAGGTCCCGCAGAGCTCAGCGCACTTGCCGGCGAAGACGCCCTCCTTGGTCGGGGTGACCTGGAAGGAGTTGTTGCGACCGGGGACGACGTCCATCTTCTGGTAGAAGGCGGGGATCCAGAAGGAGTGGATGACGTCGGGCGAGTGCAGCTCGAACTCGATGTTCTTTCCGACCGGCAGGTACAGATCAGGGGTCTCGCTGATCGTGCCGGCGTTCCAGACGTCCTCGCCCACGCCGGGGTCATCGGCCGACTTGTAGTTGAAGGTCCACGACCACTTCTGCCCGACCACCTGGATCGTCACGTCCGGCTCGGGACTCTTGGCGAGCACCTTGTTCTGGGCGACGACGGTGAAGTAGAAGAGCACCCCGATGATCACGAACGGGACGATCGTGTACATGATCTCCATCGGCAGGTTGTAGCGGTTCTGCCGTGGCAGCAGATTCGCCCGGTGCCGATACCGCAGCACCGCCCAGCCGATCAGGCCCCAGACCAGGATGCCGACGGCACCGGCCGCGATCCAGGTGCCGAGCCACAGGTCACCGATCGGGATGGCGTTGTTGCTGGCCGGCGCCGGCAACCCCAGCCGCTGGAACTCGTTGGTGGTGTCCTGGATCGAGCAAGAAGCCAGGAACAACAGGCCCAGGCCAGCAACGACCGCAACCGGTCGCCGTAGCCGCTGCCAGCGAGCCGACGGGCGTGACCGCCGTGTCAGCTCAGGCATCTCCGCGCCACCCACATCGCGCCTTTCGTCGGTTTCAGCAAGCAGGCCCGGCCGATCCCCGACGATGACCCGAGAGACGTTCGAGTGCGAGGGTCGCGGGGGGAGCCAATCCTCTGGGCAAACCATAACGTAGGAGATCGCTGAGGGCAGTGGCAGTGGGTCTCCCTGCACGCTCGTGGCGAGCCAGCTGCTGCGAAGGGCTCTGGACACACCGGTGGTTCTGCTCGGAGTCGCGCCACAGAGGCACCCGCGAGGGCCTCGATCGACAGGTGGAACGACGAAGCCCCCCATCCCGGATCGGGAGTGGGGGGCGTTCGAGTTCGAGCGGCGCCGAGCGCCGCCCGGTGGCTCAGTGGAAGCTGTCGCCGCAGGCGCAGGATCCGGTCGCGTTCGGGTTGTCGATCGTGAAGCCCTGCTTCTCGATCGTGTCGACGAAGTCGATCGTGGCGCCCATCAGGTAGGGCGCGCTCATCCGGTCGGTGACCACGTTGACGCCGCTGAAGTCGGCGACGATGTCACCGTCGAGGCTGCGCTCGTCGAAGAAGAGCTGGTAGCGCAGACCCGAGCAGCCGCCGGGCTGCACCGCGATCCGCAGCGCGAGGTCGTCACGACCCTCACCGTCCAGCAGCGCCTTGACCTTGCTGGCCGCGCCCTCGCTCAGGGTGACTCCGTCGGCGACGGGGGTGGTGCTCTGGTCGATTGCCGTCATATCACTCTCCACAGTGTGGGAATTGCTGATCTGGGTGATCCTGCTCGATGTGGGCAGGCGTCTTCCTCCGATCAGTCTAGGCCGTCGGCGGCGAGGTCGAAAGATCGTGTGGTACGCGTCACCAGTGCCAGCTGCGGGCCACCCGTACGGCGGCTCGCGCCACCTCGTCGGCCGACAGATCGCCACCGGTCGGCGCGTCGAGACTGGACGTCCGGATCGCGTACGCAGCCTCGATCCCCATCGTCCGCATCTCGCGGGCCCCGACCAGCACCTCGCCGGCGATGACGATGCAGGGAGCCAGCCGGGTGGAAGCGACCTCGGCGGCTGCGGCCACCACTCCCCCGCCGCGGGTGGCGAAGTCGAAGACCGCGCAGCCGGTCACCACCAGGTCGCACGAGGCCGGGGCCGCAGCCAGGCACAGTTCGGGCCCGGTGCTGAGCCGCCCGCCCAGGGCGAGCACCGCCCAGCCCAGCCCACCACAGGCTCCGGCGCCCGGCACCAGGGCCTGTTCGGGAGCCACCAGCCCGGTCAGCTGCTGCACGGCGGCGTCGGTGGCCAGCAGCACAGCCGCGTCCTCCGACACCGCGCGGCCACGACGGGAGGTGATCCCGCGCAGTCCCAACAGGGCGTCGTGGCGCTGCTCCGTGGGCACCACCCCGACGAGCTCGGTCTCGGAGAGCAGAGCCCGTAAGCGATCCAGCCTTACCCCCCGCAGACCGGCCAGCCCGGCTGGGCCGGCCGTCAGCGACCCTCCCTCCGACTCAGCACCGAGAGCAGAGAGCAGCCCCGCACCCGCGTCGTGGACGTCGACACCGGCGAGGTCGACCAGCAGCCGCCGGGGCCGGTGCTGGCGCAGCAGGGTCGCGACCGCCTCGCCCACCACGGTCGACGACGCCGCGTACGGGATGGGCGTGCCCGTGGCGACCGTGCTGCTCGCACCCCGAACCCCGAGCACGGCGTCCTGGGAGACGGCCCACTCCACCGGAGTGCCGTCGAGCACCGCCGAGTGCAGAGTGGCATCCCAGCCGTCTGCGATGGCTTCGACGAAGCCGAACCCCGCCTCACCCACCGCCAGGGTGCTCGCGCCAGGCCAACCGGCAGCCATCACCCGGCCGGCCTCGGCCGACGACAGCGGCCCCATCCGGTCAGGGCAGATCAGCAGACGCACGACGACTCATCCTGCCAGCGGGCCGGATCCGGGCCGGGTGACGGCTCCCCGGGTCGCCGGCCGGGCTGAGCAGCACATGGGCTCGGCTGCGTTGTCGGTACCGAGTGCCACAGTCGGATCATGAGCGTTCACTGGAGCACCCAGCTGGCCGAGCAGCTCGACTGGCACTGGCACTCGCAGGCGCGGCCGCGTCTGGAGGGGCTGACCGACGAGGAGTACCTGTGGGAGCCGGCGTCCGGCTGCTGGAACATCCGCCCTCGGAGCGAGCGGACGGGCATGGCTGCCGGCACCGGCGAGTTCGTCATCGACTTCGATTTCCCGGAGCCGATCCCCGCGCCGGTCACGACGATCGCCTGGCGCCTGGGTCACGTTCTCGTCGGCGTGCTCGGCGACCGCAACGCACGCCACTTCGGCGGCCCCGCGGTGAGCTACCAGGACTTCGACTACCCGGGGACTGCGAGCCGGGCCCTGGCGCTGCTGGATGCCGCGTACGCGCAGTGGATCGCGGGCGTGCGCGCTCTGGATGAGGACACCCTTGCGGCAGCTTGTGGAGAACCCGGGTTCGAGGAGTCGCCGATGGCCGAACTGGTGCTGCACATCAACCGCGAGATGATCCACCACCTGGCCGAGATCGCTCTGCTGCGTGACCTCTACCCACAGCACCGCTGATCCCGATCAGCCGAGCGCATCGAACGCAGCCTTGGTCTCGGCGTCGATCTCGATGTCGGCCGCCGCGAGGTTCTCTTCCAGGTGGGCGCGTGAGGAGGTGCCGGGGATGAGCAGGACGTTGGGCGCCATTGTCAAGGTCCAGGCCAGCACCGTCTGGGCCGGGGTTCGGCCGAGCCGCTCGGCCGCGGCCAGCACCTCCGGGTGGGTCAGCACCGGATTCGTGGCCCGGAACGCCGATCCGAGCGGGAAGTAGGGCACGAACGCGATGCCGTAGTCCGCGCACACGTCGAGCACCGGCTGCGACTCCCGATCGAGCAGGTTGTAGGGATTCTGCACGCACAGCACGTCGGTCCGCTGCAGCGCGTGCTCGAGATGCTCGACGGTGATCGTGCTGAGCCCGATCCCGGCGATCAGTCCCTCCTGCTCGGCCTGGATCATCGCGGTGAGCTGGTCGTCGAACTTCTGGTCGACGCCCGAGCCGTCCATCACCCGCAGGTTCACCGCGGCCAGCCGGTCGATCTGCAGGCTGCGCAGGTTGTCCTCGATCCCCTGCCGCAGCTCGGCGGGAGCGTTCCAGGGGATCCAGCCACCCTTCTCGTCGCGACGGGCCCCCACCTTGGAGACCAGAGCCAGATCGTCGGCGTACGGGTGCAGGGCCTCTCGGATGAGCTCGTTGGACACGTCGGGCCCGTAGTACTGGGCGGTGTCGATGTGGTTGACGCCCGCCTCGACCGCCCGCCGCAGCACAGAGAGCGCCTGGTCGCGATCACGGGGCGGTCCGTTCACCCCCGGGCCGGGCAGCTGCATCGCCCCGAACCCGACGCGGGAGACCTGATGAGGACCGAGCGGAAATCGTTCCATGATCGCGACTGTAGGTGCGCGCTAGAAACGTTCGACCAGGTGCGCGCGCCCGGACAGGGGCTCCGACGGCTCCGGCCAGAAGTCGTCGACGGTCGCGATCAAACCCGTCTCGTCGAACGTGAAGACGGTGAGTCCGGTCTGCTCCTGATCACCCACTGCGACGTGGCCCCAGCTGAAAGCGGCCTCACCATCGGCGATCACCCGCACCAGCGTCACGTGCCAGTCGCCCGGGTAGTCGCGGTTGAACGCGACGTTGCGCGCGATCCCGTGGATCCGCTCCCGACTCTGCTCCAGCGTGTAGACGACATCGGGAGCGAGCAGGCTGGCGAACCTCGCCCAGTCCCGAGCTTCGGCGGCCGCCCAGTAGGCGCGAACGGTGTCGGCGTGACTCACGACGCCGATCCTGGCACCCGGCCCGGACAGCGCCGACGCGAGCGGCCCCCCGTCGGGTCAGTTGGGGATGAGGCCTTCGTCGTTCTCGCTGAGCAGGGCGCGGACCTCATCGAGCGAGGCGTCCACGTCGGGCAGGATCAGATCCGAGTCGGCGAGCTCCTCGTCGGGAACCACGACGCCCACCGCGCGCACCTGGTCGTGCAGCGAACGCAACGCCCGAGCCAGCTGGTCCTGGTCGCCTGCCTGGACAGCAGCCTCGACGGCATCGTCCAGCGCATTCAGCGAGCTTCGCGCGTCGCTCTCGATCCGCCACTGCCCTTCGCTCAGGATGCGGACGATCATCGCAGGTCCCCCTGGTTGGGTTGCTGCGGTGCGGTCGGCGGTGGGGCGTAGGTCTGGTTCGGGACGGGCTGCGCGACGGGCGGTTGGCCGACCCCCTCGATGGCCTGCGGTGCGCTCGACGGGCCGGCCCCCAGCTGGGCCTTCATCCGGCTCAGCTCGTCCTCGACCTCCGACGTGGAGGCCAGCTGCTCCAGCTCGCGGGTGATGTCGTCTTTGGCCGTGCCCGTCGGATCGTCCAACGCACCCGAGGCGAGCAGCTCATCGATCGCACCGGCTCGCGCCTGCATCTGCTGGGTCTTGTCCTCGGCCCGCTGGATGGCCAGCCCGACGTCGCCCATCTCCTCGCTGATGCCGGAGAACGCCTCGTTGATCCGGGTCTGAGCCTCGGCGGCGGAGTAGGTGGCCTTGATCGTCTCCTTGCGGGTCCGGAACGCGTCCACCTTGGCCTGCAGCCGCTGGCTGGCCCGGGTGAGCTTCTCCTCCTCACCCTGCAGCTGGGCGTGCTGGACCTGCAGGTCGCTGAGCTGCTGCTGGAGACCGGAGCGACGGGTCAAGGCTTCACGAGCGAGGTCCTCGCGCCCGACCTCGAGCGCCTTCTGCGCCTGCTGGGTCAGCTTGTCGATCTGGGTGTTCAGCCCGTTGGCCTGCAGCTCCACCCGCTTGCGGCTGGTCGCGACGTCGGCGACGCCGCGACGGACCTTCTGCAGCAGCTCGAGCTGGCGCTGGTAGGAGTAGTCGAGCGTCTCGCGCGGATCCTCGAACTTGTCCAGGGCCTTGTCGGTCTTGGCCCTGAAGATCAGTGACATTCGCTGAAAGATGCCGGCCATCGTGTCCTCA
>DATDBH010000220.1:0-2561 GCA_036524985.1 Microlunatus sp.
CAGTGCTCGGGTGTACTCGTGCTGGGGGTCGGCGAAGATGGCCCGAGCCGGGCCGGTCTCGACGATGCGGCCGTTGCGCATGACCGAGACCCGGTCACACAGGTCGGCCACGACGCCGAAGTTGTGGGTGACCAGGAGAACACCCATGTGGAACTCCTCCTGGAGGTCTCGCAGCAGGTCGAGCACCTCGGCCTGCACCGTGACGTCGAGGGCGGTGGTCGGCTCGTCGGCGATGAGCAGGTCGGGGTTGCACGACACCGCACCGGCGATCAGCACGCGCTGCGCCATGCCGCCCGAGACCTGGTGCGGGTACGCCGCGAACGTGCGCTCGGGGTTGGGAATCCCCACGCGGGCCAGGAGGTCGAGCGCCTTCTGCTTGGCCTCGGCCTTGCCGATCCCGAGCGAGACGCGCATCGGCTCGGTGAGCTGGCTGCCGATGGTGAAGGCGGGGTCGAGGTTGGACATCGGCTCCTGGGGGATGTAGGCGATCTTGGCGCCGCGCAGCTTGGTCATCTCCTTCTCCGAGGCCGACTCGAGCTCGACTCCCTCGAACACGACCGTGCCGGCGGTGATCCGGCCGCCGGGGGGCAGCAGCCGCATGACGGAGAAGGCCGTCTGGGTCTTTCCCGAGCCGGACTCGCCGATCAGGCCGTGGACCTCGCCACGTCGCACGGTCAGGGACACGTCATGGACGACGGTCTTCACCGAGCCGTTCGCCTGGTCGTAGCCGACCGCGAGGTGGCTGACGTTGAGCAGCTCCTCACCCTCGGCCGAGCCGGGCAGCTCGTCGTGCACGACGACGGGCTCACGCTGAACCTCGACCGGAGCGGTCGCGCCACGGCGGGCGCGACGTCGTCGCCTGGGCGCCGCGGCGCTGCGCTCCAGCTCGTCACGCAGCGCGTTGCCGAACAGGGCCAGGGCGATACAGGTCAGCCCGATCGCCAGGCTCGGCCAGAGCAGGTTGATCGGCTTGGTGTAGATGTTGGCGAAGGCGTCGTTGAGCATCCCTCCCCAACTGGGCTTGCTCAGGTCACCGAGGCCCAGGAAGTCGAGACCGGCCTGGACGGCGATGGAGACGCCGGCCACTCCCGCCGCCAGGATGATGGCGGGGGCCCTGACCACGCTCAGGATGTGGCGACCGATGATCCGGGCGTCGCTGAGGCCGAAGACCCTGGCCGCGTCGACGTAGAGCTCGTGCCGGACCCCGGTGACCGCGCCATAGACGACCCGGTAGAAGGCCGGAGAGACCAGGATCCCGAAGATCACCATGATCATCCAGATCGAGGGGCCGAGCACCGCTCGCGCGGCCAGCAGCACCACGATGGCGGGCAGCGCCATCAGCGCACTGGCCACCCAGGAGAAGATCCCCTCCCACTTGCGGCCGTAGTAGCCGGCCACCAGCCCGGAGCTGATGCCGATCACCGCGGCCACCACGAGCGCGACCAGAGCCGCCGCCACGCTCGTCCGGGTCGCGAGGATCAGCCGCGAGAAGATGTCGTGGCCCGAGCCGTCCGCACCGAGCCAGTGCTCGCTGCTGGGGCTGGCCAGGATGTCCAGCGCCGAGGCGCGGTTCGGGTCGTGGGGCGCCAGCCAGGGCGCGAAGATCGCCACAAGCAGCACCAGCGCCAGGAAGACCATCGAGATCAACCCGGTCGGGTTCTTCAGCAGCCGCCGCAGCAGTGAGGCGTGGGCGGACTCCTCCAGGGTCTCGACGCCCGGAACGGCGTCGACGGGCATGGACACGCTCATGAGAGACGCACCTTCGGGTTGAGCCAACCCTGCAACAGGTCGACGACGAGGTTGAGGATGACGACGATGACGGCGGTGACGAGCACGACGCCCATCACGAGTGGGATGTCGCCCTGGGCGGTGGCTCCGACGATGACCTGCCCCAGCCCGGGGATCGCGAAGATCTGCTCGATGATCACCGCGCCGCTCAGCAGGCCCACGAACTGGAGGCCCAGCACGGACAGCGCCGGCCCTGCTGCGTTGCGGAGCACGTGCTTGTAGACGACCCGGCTCTCCGAGAGCCCGCGGCTGCGCAGGGTGCGCACGTAGTCCAGTCGAAGCGCGTCGATCATCGAGCCGCGGATCTGGGCGGAGACTCCCGCGATGCCGCCCAGCGCCAGCGCGATGACGGGCAAGGTGATCGACGACAGCCAGCCCGTCGGCGACTCGGAGAACTGGGTGTAGCCGGTGGGTTCGAACCAGCCCAGGTTGATCGCGAACACCAGCACCAGACCGAGCGCGATCAGGAAGCCGGGGATCGCGAAGCCCAGCACGGCCACGACCTGCACCAGCCGGTCGGCCCAGCCCCGGCGCTTGGCGGCCAGCACCCCGAGCGCCACGGAGACGACCGCGGTCACCACCGTCGCGCCCATGACCAGGGAGAGCGTGACGGCGAGCCTGCTGGTCAGCGCATCGGTCACCGGCTGGCCGGTGAACCAGGAGACCCCCAGGTCACCTTGGAGCGCGTTGGACACCCAGTCGCCGAAGCGGGTCAGCAACGGCTGGTCGAGGCCGAGCTCCTGCTTCTTCAGCTCGACCGTCTCTTCGGTCGC
>DATDBH010000221.1:0-13784 GCA_036524985.1 Microlunatus sp.
GATGGTCGCGGTGCCCAGGCCGGAGCCGACGTCGAGCACCCGGGCGCCCGCCCGCAGACGCTCGACCAGGCCGGGCACACTCGGCAGCCACTGGGGGACGAGCAGGTGGCGGAACGCCGGGCGGAAGAAGCGCTCGAAGCCCACGAACAGGCGCGAGTCATGGGCGTGCCAGCCCAGCCCGTCGCCGCTGACGTACCCGTTGGCCAGCTCGTCCGCTGTCTCCCAGACTGCGGCGAGCACCTCGAAGCCCGAGGCCATGAACGCGGGGCTGTCCTCCTGGGCGAGCACCAGGGCGTGCTCGGCCGGCAGTGTGAACGACTGCGTCGCGGGATCGTAGGTGACGTAGCCGGCCGCGGCCTGGGCCGCCAGCCACTCCCGGACGTAGCGCTCGGTGTAGCCACACCGACGGGCGAGCTCGGCACTCGTGCTGTCGGGGTGGGAGGCCAGGGCGCGCCAGAGCCCGAGCCGGTCCCCCAGGTAGGCGAGCAACGTGTGGTGGCCGATGCCGAGGTCGTGGACGATCTTGCCCGCGAACGCCTCGACCAACGCCCCGTCGACGGCGGCCACGGCGGTCGCCTGCTGATCAAGTTGATCGACACCCTCCATGGTGGTCATGCTGTGTCCTCTCGTTCCCGACGGACCCCTGCGGTCCATCGACGAGATCCACCGTGACGGGAGGTGCTGGCACGGCGATGTCACCGAGATCCTCCGATCGAGGGAGCCCGTGACAGCGGTGTGACAGTGAAAGGGCCGAGGATCGACCCATGAGCGCTGACGATCTGACCCCGATGGGCACCGCCCTGCTCGTCTGGGCCCACCCCGACGACGAGACCTACCTGAGCGGCGGCCTCGCTGCGAGCCTGGTGACGCGCGGCCACCGCGTGGTCACCGTGACCGCCACCCGCGGTGAGCTGGGTGGGGCGGAGACGACACCCGCGGCGCGGACTCAGACGGCGCAGCTCCGCACGGCGGAGCTCGACCGGGCGCTGGCGCTGCTGGGTGTCGTCGAGCACCACTGGCTGGGCTACGAGGACGGCGGGTGCGCCGAGGCGGACCCGGAACCGGCCGTTCGCCGGCTCGTCGACCTGATCGAGGCGGTGCGCCCCGACACGGTGCTGACCTTCGGTCCCGACGGGTTCACCGGGCACCCCGATCACCGGACGGTGAGCCGGTGGGTGGACAGTGCGCTCGCCCGGTGCCGCGTGTCGCCCCGCTTGCTGCACGCGGTGGCCACCGAGCAGGACCGCGTCGACCCCGGGCTCGACAACGACTTCGGGGTCTTCGCCCTCGGCCAGCCCCGCATCTGCGCTCCCGGGGACGTGAGTCTCAGGCTCCCTCTCGACCCGGAGGCGCTGCGTCGCAAGGTGGCCGCCCTGCAGGCACAGGAGTCCCAGACCGCGGGTCTGATCCAGGCGGTGGGCCTCGATCGTTTCACCGCCTGGGTCTCGATCGAGGTGTTCGCCGAGCCCGCGCCCGACGCTGCTGACGACTCCGCACCCGCTGTGTCACACTGACGCGCGCACGGACGTCGCAGAGCGCGAGGAGGGGGCATGCCGCCGGAACCTCCGTCCGTGCAGGTGTGGATCCAGATCCTCGGTCCGCTGTCCCTGCGGGTGGACGGGTCGGACGTCAGCGTCCCCGGCTCCCGCAGACGCGCGCTGCTCGCGGTGTTGGCCCGGGCGCGAGGTCGGGTGGTCGGTGTCGATCGCCTCGTCGACACCCTCTGGCCGGACGACCCGCCCGCCAACGCGGCTCAGGCGCTGCACAGCCACGTGTCGCGGATCCGCGGTCAGCTGGGTCCCGCAGGTGGACGCCTCTCGCACCGGAGCGCCGGCTACGTGCTCGAGCTCGGCGACGACGAGCTCGACGCGTCGGTCGCCCGACGGGTGGCGGCCGAGCTGGCTGAGCTCCCCCCGGAGACCGTGCTGGAGCGAGCACCCGAGGCGCTCGCGCTGTGGCGTGGGCCGGCACTCGAGGAGTTCCGGGGGATCCCCGAGCTGTACGCGGAAGCGGTGGATCTCGACGAGCTGAAGCTGCGGATCCAGGAGGAGCTGCTGCGGGCCCTGATCGACGTCGGCGACGAACGGGCTGTGGCCGAGGCCCGATCAGTGGTCGCCGCCGACCCGCTGCACGAGAGCGGCGTGCTGCTGCTGATGCGTGCTCTCGCCGGCGAGGGCCGTGCGTCCGAGGCGATGACGGTGGGGACCGCGTACCGACGACGCCTCATCGACGAGACCGGCCTCGACCCGGGTCCGGAGCTGGCCCGGCTGGAGCAGGACATCGCCTCGGGGAAGATCGGCGCGGGCGCCCGGCGCCGAACGTGGCCGGCTCGCAGCGTGGTTGCTCGACCCTCAGGACCGCTGGTCGGACGGCAGCAGGACTACGACGAGATGCTGCGCCTGTACGCGAAGCACCGGCTGGTGACGGTGACCGGGCCGGGCGGGGTGGGAAAGACCCGGCTGGCGTTGGAAGTCGCTGCCGCGCTGGCGGAGCGCGACCAGATCGAAGCCGTGGTCGTGGACCTCGCGGCGGTCGAGGACGCCGCCCGCGTCCTCCAGGCGGTCGCGTCGACGGTCGGGCTCCGGGTCGTCGCGGCGACGTCGCCGTCGGCGGTGGACATCGCCGTCGCTCTGGCCGATGCGAGCCTGCTGCTGGTCCTCGACAACGCCGAGCACGTGGTCGACGTCTGCCGGGAGCTGGTCGATGCCGTCGACCGGCGCGCGCCCGGGGTTCGCGTGCTGGTCACCTCGCGACTGACGCTGCACGCCCGCAGCGAGTACGTCCTGCGCCTCCAGCCGCTGCCGACGCCGCTCGTGGTCGACGATCTGGCCGCCCTGGTGCGACAGCCGAGTGTGCGGGCGTTCCTGGAGCACGCGCGACGCCACGATGGTCACTACGAGCTGACCGCAGCGGACGCGGAACCGCTGGTGGAGATCCTGAAGCACCTCGACGGTCTGCCGCTGGCCATCGAGCTGGTCGCTCGGCAGGTGGCCGTGCTGCCCCTGGACGCCATCCGCGACCGACTGGGTCGAGCTCTCGATCTGTCCTCGAGCCCGGACGGGGACGAGGGACGGCGACGAACCCTGCGGGCGACGATCCGGTGGTCGTACGACCGGTTGGGCCCGCACCAGCAGGCGTTGCTCCGGGCCGTGTGCGCCTTCCCGGGCGGGGTGGACCTGGGCACCGTCGAGGAGCTGGCCGCGGACGTGGGCTCCGGTGGGGATCCGGTGCAGCTGCTGGTCGGTCTGGTGGACGCCTCGCTGTTGGACGTCGACCGCTCGCGCAGCCGCTACCGGCTCCTGTTCACCGTTCGGAGCTTCCTGATCGACGAGGTCACGACCCGCGGCGAGCTGCCCGAGGCCGAGGGGAGGTTCCTGGCGTGGTCGGTGGGGGCCGCCGACGAGATCGGAGCCGGACTGTTCTCGGCCGAGGAGGCACTCGCCGATCGACGTCTGCGGGCCGAGCTCGACAACCTGCGTGCGGCGCGCGACCTGGCGCGGTCCCGGGGGCGGTTCGACGCGCTCGTGCGGATCACTCTCGCGCTCGACCAGGGTTCGATCTGGCGCGACCTCCGCGAGGTGTGGTCCTGGTGCCTGGAGCTGACCCGGGGCGATGAGCTCGCCCACCATCCCCGGGAGGTCGAGATCCTCGGGGCCGCGGCCGAGGCCGCCCGGCAGGCGGGAGACTTCGACCGGGCCGTCGAGCTCGCAGAGCGGGGTCTCGCGGTCGCCGGACACGACGGTGCGGCCACGGCACGGTGCTGGTCGGCCCTGGCCGGCGTGGCCCACTACCGCGGCGACTTCACGGCCGCGTCGGCGCACTGGGAGCGGTCGGCCGGATTCGCGGGGCCGGTGGCCGCGGGCTTCCTCGCCAGCGCGGCACTGGCGGCCGCCTACGGCGGCGACCACGGACGCGCAGAGACCCTGCTGGCGGGAGTCGCTGCCCTCGAACCCCTCAGCCCCGGGAACCACGCCTTCCTCAGGTACGTGCGGGGTGAGCTGGCCGCCCTTGGCGACCCCTCGACCGCCGTCGGCCACCACCTCGCCGCGGTGGATGAGGCGAACAGCGTGGGCGCCACCTTCGTCGCCGGCGTGGCCGGTGTGGCGCTGGCGTCTGTCCGGGCGAAGACCGGCGACCGGGCCACGGCCGCGGCGGCCTACCGGGACCTGCTCGACCACTGGCGGACCACCGGGCACGGACCTCAGCTCTGGACCACCGCACGCAACGCGGCGGCGCTGCTGATGGCGGAGGGGCATGCCCGGGAGGCGGCTCTGCTCCTGTTGCGCGCCGACGCCAGTCCGGAGGCAGCAGCCGTGGACGCCGACATCGCCCGACACAGCGGTCGCAGCTACGTGGCGTGGGCCGACGTGCTCGGTGACGACACCGTCGAGTCGCTCCGCGCCGAAGCGACTCGGCTGAACGCCAGCGACGTGATCGACCTGGCCAGAGCCACCCTGAACGACATCGCTACGGGCTGAGTCACTCGCGCGGGTCGAGCACCACCCGCGTACCCGACCGGCCGGCCGACGCCCACGACTCGGCGCACGCGCTGAGCGGGCGCACCACGTGGGTGACCGTCAGCGCGCCGGACGAGGCCAGGTCCAGCACGGAGCCGAGCGCGGCCGCCCGCTGAGCCGGGGTGATCGCGTTGTTGGTGTAGCCCAGGATCGCGATCGACCGCCCCCGCAGGGTGGCGGAGGAGAAGTCCGAGCGGTCGCCGGCCGCCCCACCGAGGTTGACCAACCGGCCACCCGGTCCGAGGGCGTCGGCGGCGGCCGCGGCGGGGTCGCCGAAGACGGGGTCGATGACCACGTCGACCGGCCCGCCGGCCGCCTCGGTCAGCCGTGCGGTGAGGGTGGCCCGGTCCGGTGCGTCGGCCAGCGTGACGACCCGGGTGGCGCCGGCGGCCAGGGCCGGGGCCTCCGCCGCTTCCGACCGGACGACTGCGACCAGGTGGGCGGCACCCAGGTGCCGGGCCGCGGCCAGCGCCACCTGGCCGACGATGCCGCTCGCCCCCAGCACCACCACCCGCTCACCGGGCTGCAGCCGGGCTCGCCAGGTGAGGGCCATCCACGCGGCGATGCCGGAGGTGCCGATGGCGGCGGCCGCGGCGTCGGACAGCTCACCCTCGATCGGCACCAGGTCGGCGGTGGCGACGGCGCACAGCTCGGCCAGGCTCCCGTCGCCGGGCTGCATGCCGGCGGTGGTGGCGAACCAGACCCGGGTGCCGGGGGCGAGCTCGGCCGACCGTCGGACGACCCCGACCCCCTGCACACCGGGGACGTACGGCAGCGGTGGCCGACCGAAGTAGGAGGCACCGCTTGCGCAGAGCAGGTCGAGCGGCACGACCGGGGCGGCGGTGACCTCGACGAGGTTGACGGCATCGACCGGCTCAGCGCGCTCGTCCAGCACCGGCGTGGAACCGTACGCGAGCAGCAGGGCCGCCCTCATCAGGTGGCGATGTCGGGATAGGGCAACGTGTGGTGCTGCAGGGCCGCCCCGTACGCCCGCTGATACTCCAACGGACCATGATCACGCTCGAACATCGCGATGAACAGCGTCAGGGTCAGGAACGGGTGCGCCCCGAGCTCGAACAGCGCGACATGATCATGCTCGCGCAGCGCCCGACGCTCCTCGTCGTCGAAGGCCAGCCAGGTGCTCCGCTCACCGCTGTGGCAGCTGAGGATCCGGTTGGCCATCTCGGTCTCCCACCAGTCGAGTGTCCCGGCCGGGTCGGCGCGGTAGCGCTCGACCAGTTCGGGGTCGCGGTCGACGGTGAACAGGAACTTGTCCAGCAGGTACTTGCTCACAGGCCCGTTCCCTTCGGGTACCAGGTGAAGTAGGCCTCCATGGTGTGGAACAGGTCGAGGGTGTCGACGTGATCGGCGGTGACGTTCTCGCCGGCGGCGCCCATCATCAGCATGAAGTCCATGAACCCGTGGGTGGCGTTGCCGGGCGCGTGCAGACTGTCGAGCGTCACCTCCCGCAGGCACCCGTTCAGGTCCCCGGTGGCGATCCACTCCACGGCCTTGCGGTCGAAGTCCGGATCGGGCCCGTGCGGACCGAACTGCCGGGGCCCGCCGAGCTCCAACGAGAGGTGACCGGTGCCGATGATCGCCACCCGCAGGTCCGACGGCCAGCTCTCCACCATCTCGCGGATCGCCCGGCCGAGGGCGACGAACCGGCGGGGCTGCGGCAACGGCGGGGCGAAGATGTTGGTGTAGATCGGCACGATCGGCAGATCGGCGTCGGGCCGCAGGGTGATGATCGGGCAGGTGATCGAGTGGTCGATCCGCAGCTCGTTGCTGAAGGCCAGATCGAAGTCGGCATCCAACCCGGTCCGCAGGAGGTGGGCGGCCAGATCCTCCTGGCCGGCCAACGTCATCCGCGGCAACCCGAACTCGCGTTCCTCGTTGTACCAGTTGGCGTCGAAGGTCGGGGCCTTGCCGACCAGGAACTGCGGCATGTTGTCCAGCCACAGCTGGTGGAAGTGATCACTGCCGACCATCACCAGCACGTCGGGTCGGGCTCGAGTCAGCGTCTCACGGAAGCGGAGGATCTTCTCCACCCACTCGTCGGCGAACGGCGGGCGGTCGGATCCGGTCGCCGTGCTCGCCCGCAGGTAGAACGGGTGATGGGTGGAGGCGATCACCGCGCAGACGGTCGCCATCGGTCCTCCTGTTCGTCGGGCCGTTCGTAGACGGCGTGGCCGTCGACCTCGCGGTAGACCTGCATCCCGATCGGGTGCCGTCGCTCCTCGGCGAGCTGGCCCAGCAGACCGGCGGTGCGGGCCAGCAGGGCGAAACCCCGCAACAGCTCGACGGGCAGACCGAGGTCGGCGAGCGCTGCTCCGCAGACTCCGGCACCGTTCAGCGGCAGGCGGCGACCGAGGACCTGATCATGAACCCGGCCGATGGCCTCGAAGAGGGCCAGGTGCGGACCGTAGGTACCTTCCTCGGTTGCGATCCTGATCAAGGTCGGCGTCCGGGGATCGCCCTGCTTGTGCACCGGATGACCCAAGCCGGGAACGAGACGACCGGCCAGCTTGGTCTGTCGCACCGCGGCCAGGGCCAGGGCGTCCCAACCGGAGTCGTCACTCGGCAGCGCGCCGTCGGTCTCGGTGATCACGTCGTGCAGGTAGGCGCCGCAGTCCTCGGTGACCCCGAGGAAGCGGGAACCGCCACCGAGCAGCCCGGCGGCGAGGGCCCCCTGCAGCGAGTCCGGCGCCGAGAGGTAGGTCAGTCGGGCCGCGATCGCGGTGGGGGTGAAGCCGTGGTCGGCCAGGGCCACGAGCACCGACTCGAAGACTCGCACCTCACTCGCGGTCGGTCGTCGCAGGGCGACCAACCAGAAGGCCAGCTCGCCGAAGCCGACCTTGCCCATCAGGTCCTCCGCCAGGTCCTGACCGAGCAGGTTGATGTGGTCGGCGTCGGAGGTGCCCAACGCGGTGCCGTACGCGCGCTCCTCCCCGGTCACGCCCGCCGTCCTTGCGACTCCGAGGTGGATACATCCTCCGCGGGGTGGGGTTCTGGTGGGCTCGGGGAGGTCAGCCAGGCCCGGATCTCGGCGTCGTGCTCACCCAGGCCGGGTGGGGGGAGCCGATAGTCCGCCGGCGTCTCCGACAACGTGATCGGGTTGCGGACACTGCGGACAGGTGAGTCCTCCGGTCCGAGCTCGATCACCGGATCCAGCCCGACCTCCTCGGCGAACGCGACCCCCCCGTCGATGGTGTTGATCGGTCCGCACGGCACGCCGGCGTCGATGATCTTGTGGAACCAGTCGAGCTTGCTGCGGGTCTGCAGCCGCTCCACCAGCAGCGGGCGCAGCTCGTCGCGGTGGGCGGTGCGGTCCTGGTTGCGACCGAACCGCGGGTCGTCGGCCAGCTCCGGCACACCGAGCACCTCGACCAGCTTGCGGAACTGCCCGTCGTTGCCGGCGGTGATGATCAGGTCCCCGTCCGCGCAGGGCAGCGGCTCGTACGGGAACAGGCTCGGGTGGCTGTTGCCCATCCGGTACGGCACCACCCCGCCGGCCACGTACGCGCTCGAGTGGTTGACCAGACCGGACAGGGCCGAGGCGAGCAGGTTGACCTCGACGTGCTGTCCGAGCCCGCTGCCGTGGCGGTGGTGCAGGGCCGACAGGATGCCGATCACCGCGTGCAGCCCCGCCATCACGTCGAACACCGAGATCCCTGCCCGATAAGGGGGTCCGTCGGGATCACCGGTCAGACTCATCAGCCCGGAGATGGCCTGCACGATCAGGTCGTACCCGGGCAGGGCGGCACCCTTCTCGGTCGTGCCGAAGCCGCTGATCGACGCGTAGATCACCCGGGGGTTCGCGGCCGCCACGGAGTCGTAGTCCAGGCCCCAGCGGGCCAGACTGCCCGGTCGGAAGTTCTCGATCAGGATGTCGGCCCGGCCGGCGAGCTCTCGGGCGAGCGCTGCGTCTTCGTCGTCGCCGAAGTCCAGGACCACGGAGCGCTTGTTGCGGTTGATGCCCAGGTAGTAGGTGGCCACCCCGTCGTGGACGGGCGGCTGCCAGGTGCGGGTGTCGTCGCCACGCGGGCTCTCGACCTTGATCACCTCGGCGCCCAGATCGGCGAGCAGCATGGTGGCGTACGGACCGGCGAGGATGCGGGAGAAGTCCGCGACGAGCAGCCCGGCCAACGGCCCCGACGGCGGCGTCTCCGCCACGCTGCCTCCTACTGTCCGACCAGCGGACGAATGTCCGCCATGTTCGGCCCAGTCTGGTCAGTGCCGCTGGAGCGCGTCAAGACCCGTTGCGAATCAGTTTCCCACCGACCGTTGACAGGCCCCAGTCGGCTGTTCCAGAGTGATTCTCACATCGGATGACCGCTGTACGGACGGCTGTCCGAACAATCTCGAGGAGGAGATCGTGGCGGAGCTCGGGGCTGTCGTGCTACGGCACGGGACGGTGCTGCCGATGGATGCCGGTCGCAGCGTGCTGACCGACACCGACGTGCTGATCGTGGGGGACCGGGTCGCTGCGCTCGGGGTCGGTCTGGAGGCGCCACCGGGTGCCGAGGAGATCGACGCGACCGGCGGCATCGTGATGCCCGGCATGATCGACACCCACCGGCACCTGTGGCAGACGGCGATGCGCGGCTACGGCGCCGACTGGACCCTGACGCAGTACTTCGTCTGGTACTACCTGGAGCACGGCCGGAAGTTCCGACCCGAGGACATCTACGCCGGCAACCTGCTCGGGGCCATCGAGGCCATCGAGGCGGGCGTCACGACCACCGTCGACTGGTCGCACGGGCTGCAGACCGTCGACCACGCCGCCGCGGCCGTCGATGCGTTGCAGGCGACCCCCGGGCGCTTCGTGCTGGCGTACGGGAACATCCAGGCGGCTCCGTGGGAGTGGACGGCGAAACCGGAGGTGCGGTCGTTCCTCCGGCAGCGGGTGGATGCCGCCGACGACAGGCTCGGCGTCCAGCTCGCCTTCGACGTGCTCGGCGATCCCGGCTTCCCCGAGCGGCCGGCGTTCGAGCTGGCCCGCGACCTCGGGCTCCCGGTCACCACCCACGCCGGCGTCTGGGGCGCCACCAACGACGACGGCATCCGGCTGATGCACGAGAACGGCTTCGCCACCCCGGACACCGTCTACGTGCACGCCGCGACGCTGGACACCGACTCCTACCTGCGGATCGCGGCCAGCGGTGGCTCCGTGTCGGTGTCCACCGAGTCGGAGCAGAGTGCCGGTCAGGGCTACCCACCCACCTGGCAGGTGCGGCGGTTCGACATCCCGGTGTCGCTGTCGATGGACACCAGCGTGTGGTGGAGCGGCGACCTGTTCTCGGCGATGCGCAGCACCCTCGGCGCCGATCGCGCCCGCGAGCACCTGGAGGCGCACGTGGCCGGCGAGACCGTCACCTCCTCCCACCTGCGGGCCGAGCACGTGGTCGAGTGGGCAACCCGGGGCGGTGCGAACGCCCTGCGGCGCGACGACCTCGGCAGCCTGGCGGAAGGACAGAAGGCCGATCTGGTGCTGATCAAGAACGACCACTCACCGGTCTCCTTCCCGCTGCTCAACCCGTACGGGCACGTCGCCTTCCAGGCCCAGCGGGGTGACGTGCACACGGTGATCATCGACGGCACCATCGTCAAACGTGATCACCGGCTGGTCGGGGTGGATCTCGACGCGGCCCGCCGGGCGGTGGAGAACACCGTCGACCACCTGCGGTCCGAGCTCGGCGAGGAGGTCTGGCAAGCCGGCATGCACCCGGATCTGCCCGGCGACGACAAGGTGCTCGACAACCCGTACACCTACACCGACTACCGCAGCGCCAGCACCCGGGAGGCGCGGGAGTCGATCTTCGGCGAGTCGGCGGGGGACTGACCTGCGCCGTCGGGCAGCCGGCCACGGCTAGGGTCGGGCACCAACACGAACACGAAGGTGAGGTGAGCATGGCCGGCCGAGGGAGTGGCCCCGATTTCGTCGAGGCGTTGGCACGCGGTCTCGACGTGCTCACCTGCTTCGACGCCCGGCGTCCGACGATGACCCTGAGCGAGGTGGCGGTGGCCGCCGGCCTGGCCCGGCCCACCGCCCGGCGGTTGCTGCTGACGCTGGCCGAGCTCGGCTACGTACGGATCGCCGCTACCGGCTACGCCCTGACCCCCCGGGTGCTGGATCTCGGCACGGCGTACGCGTCCTCGCTCGGGCTGTGGGACCTGGCCCGACCGCACCTGGAGGAGATGGTCGGCCGGACCCACGAGTCGTCGTCGATGGCCCAGCTGGACGGCTCCGACATCGTCTACGTGGCGCGGGTGTCGGTGCCCAAGATCATCGCTTTGCGGGTCGACATCGGCACCCGGTTCCCCGCCGAGCGGACCTCGCAGGGCAAGGTGCTGCTGGCCGCATTGACCGAGCAGCAGGTCAGCGAGACCCTCGCCCAGGCCAGCCGCTCCGGGCTGCCGCCGCAGCCGGCACCGGCCGATCTCCACGCGGAGCTGGTCCGGGTCCGTGCCCAGGGGTGGGCGCTGGCCGACGAGGAGCTCGCCCCGGGCGTACGGTCGGTGGCCGCCCCGGTCCGCGACGCCACCGGCACGGTCCGGGCGGCGATGAACGTCACCGTGCACGCGGCCGAGACGTCCACCGAGACCCTGCTCCATGATCATCTCCCGGTGCTGCTGCAGACGGCCGGGCGGGTGAGTGCCGACTGGGCCATGTGGCAGCGACGGCCACACGCCGAGCTCGGGGCGTGAGCGCCCGATGCCGAGACGTCACGGACCCGGAACCACCGTCTTCGAGCGGCGAGCACCGTCGGCCACCGCGGTCGAGCACGCACTCACGGACGCCGCGCACGAGGTCTTCTGGCTCGACGGGCTGAACCGGCCGGATCATCCGGAGCTGGTCGGACCACACGCCGCCGATCTGGTGATCGTCGGCGCTGGCTACACCGGGCTGTGGACGGCGATCCGTGCCAAGGAGAGAGATCCGGGCCGACGGGTGATCCTCGTCGAGGCCGGGCAGGTGGGGTGGGCGGCCTCCGGACGCAACGGTGGTTTCTGCGAGGCGAGCCTGACCCACGGTGAGGAGAACGGCCGGAGCCGCTGGCCCCAGGAGTACGACCAGCTCGAGCGCCTGGGTCGGGAGAACCTGGCCGACCTCGAAGCCACCGTCGGCCGCTACCGGATGGACGTCGAGCTGGAGCGGACCGGCACGCTCTCGGTCGCCACCGAGGAACACCAGATCGCCTGGCTGGCGGAGGAGAGCGGCTTCCTGGACGGACCGTCGACGCGGGCACTGGTCGACTCGCCGACCTACCTCGCGGGGTGCTGGGATCCTCACGGCACCGCTCTCGTCCATCCCGGGAAGCTCGCGGTCGAGCTGGCCCGGGTCGCCACCGACCTGGGCGTGCAGATCTTCGAGTGGTCGCGCGTCGAGGCCGTCGACGACGGCCCGGTGGTCCGGACGGCTCGCGGAGAGGTGCACGCCGACCAGGTCGTGCTGGCCACCAACGTGTTTCCGTCGCTGCTGCGGCGCAACCGGCTGCAGACCGTGCCGGTCTACGACTACGTGCTGGTCACCGAGCCGCTCGGCACGGAGCTGGCGGCCATCGGCTGGCAGGGCCGGCAGGGCGTGGCCGATCTGGCCAACCACTTCCACTACTACCGGCTCACCGACGACAACCGGATCCTGTTCGGTGGGTACGACGCGGTCTACCACTGGGGTGGCAACGTGCGTCCGGCGTACGAGGACCGCCCGGCGACGTACGCGACGCTGGCGAGCCACCTGCTGACCACGTTCCCGCAGCTGGAGGGGGTCCGGATCAGTCATCGCTGGGCCGGCGCCATCGACACCTGCTCACGGTTCTGCGCCTTCTTCGGTGTGGCGCGGCAGGGCCGGGTCGCGTACGCGGCCGGGTTCACCGGGCTGGGAGTGGGCGCCTCCCGGTTCGCCGGTGACGTGATGCTGGATCTGCTCGGCGGTCTGCCGACCGAGCGGACCGAGCTGGCGATGGTGCGGGAGCGACCGCTGCCGTTCCCGCCGGAACCGCTGGCCTCGCTCGGGATCCGGCTGACCGACTGGTCGATGCACCGCGCGGACCGCCATCAGGGCCGCCGCAACGTGCTGCTCAGGGCGTTGGATGCGGTGGGGATGGGCTTCGACTCCTGAGCCTCGGAACTCCTCAGCCTCGGAAGCTCCAGAAAAATGATCCGCCGAGGATGCAACCTGATGCGCTCCTGACGCGTAGTTGCCACAATCGAGTCCGGAGGGGGTGGGTCATGTGCGTCCGGCCTGCTGCCGAGTGCGGTGCGTAGAGCCGTGACGACCACCGGAGCCGTGCCCGCCATCGCGGGGAGCACCCGCACGCAAGGAATGGATGCCGATGCGTTCGACGCGTTGTACGCCGGGTCGTTCCGGCGACTCGTCGCGCAGATCTACGCGATGTGTGGCAACTTCGCAGAGGCGCAGGACTGTGTCCAGGAGGCGTTCGTGCGGGCGTGGGACAAGCGGCGGGTCCTGGACGTCGAGCAGAGTCCCGAGGCGTGGATCCGTACGGTGGCGTACCGCCTCGCGGTCAGTCGGTGGCGTCGGGCCCAACGGGCGCTGCGCCCGGCGGATCGCTCTCAGATCGGCGACGGTGTCGGGGAGCCGAACCCTTCGCGAGTCGCCCTGATGCGGGCGCTGCAGGAGCTGCCCGTCGATCAACGGCGCGCGGTGGTGCTGCATCACCTGTGTGACATGTCGGTCCGCGACATCGCCGCGGAGACCGGTGCGCCGGTCGGGACCGTGAAGGCTCGCCTCTCGCGTGGACGGGCCGCTCTGGCGGCCCTGCTCACCGTCTCCGACGAGGAGGCCCCCGATGGCTGAGTGGGATGGGCTCGACGCGTGGCTGAAGGATCTGGAAGCGGACGTGGCACGGCTGGTCGAGGATCCGCTGGAGCCGGCCAGGATCCGGCGGCTCGGCGACCGGCGGCGCCTGCGACGGGCGGTGGCGGCCATCTTGATCGCGCTCGTCATCCTCGTCTCCGGCGGGGTGGGGGTGTACGCGGTCACGGCTCAGCCGCAGCGGCACACGCCGAGCCCGGTCGGTGATCCCACCAGCACGCCCACGACCCCGACCCCCACCCCGGAACCGTCGCCGGAGGGGAGCGGTGACGGCCGGCGGATCCCGACCACGTCCGAGCCCGGCGGAGGCGGACGACAGGTGCCGTCGACCTACCCGACGAGGGGTCGCTTCTCGTCGGATCCCACCTCGGAGTCACCGACCCCGACCACCGAGACGCCCACTCCGTCACCGACGGACACCTCGG
>DATDBH010000222.1:0-16469 GCA_036524985.1 Microlunatus sp.
CGCTCCAACAGGTACGTCGTCCCGTCGACGCTGACCTGCCGTTCCTCCATCGACTCCAGCAGTGCGGACTGCGTCTTCGGGGAAGCACGGTTGATCTCGTCGCCCACCACGATGTTGGCGAAGATGCCGCCGGGCTTGAACTCGAAGTCGCGCGTCTCCTGGTTGTAGACGGAGACGCCGGTGATGTCGGACGGGAGCAGATCCGGGGTGAACTGCAGCCGGCGCACGGAGCAGTCGATGGAACGCCCCAGCGCCTTGGCCAACATGGTCTTGCCGACCCCTGGCACGTCCTCGATCAGGAGATGGCCCTCGGCCAGCAGCACCGTCAGGGCGAGGTCCACGGCGGCGCGCTTGCCCTCGATCACCGACTCGATGGCGGTCCTCACCCGGCCCATCACCGAGACGACGTCGCCCAGCGACAGCTGGTCCGCCGCGCTGCGTTGGTAACTGAGTGTCACTCGGCCCTCCCGCCCGTTGCGCCCGGTGCACACCCGGACAGGTCTTCTCGCACTTTACGTGCTCGACGGCAACCGTAGGGAGTCCACGCAACTGCGCGGTGGAGCTGACTGGGTCAGCGCGGCACCACCCGTGCCGCGGTGTCGGCAGCGCCACCGGGGCAGGCGACGGGCGCGAGGGGGCGAACCAGTGCCCAAGTGGAGCGAAGTGGAGTACAGTGGCGCAAAGTGGAGGAGATAGGGCGGTTGGTGGAGCGAGGAGGTGCGGAACGGGATGTTCCTCGGCACCCACACACCGCGCCTGGACGAGAAGGGACGGCTGATCTTGCCCGCGAAGTTCCGTGACGAGCTGGCTGCCGGGCTGGTCATCACGCGGGGGCAGGACCGGTGTCTGGCGATCTGGCCGATGGAGGCCTTCGTCGCCCAGACCGCCGAGCTGCGCAACGCGTCCTCCAGCAGCAAGCAGGTCCGGGACTACCAGCGGATGCTCGCCTCGGGGGCGTCCGACGAGGTGCCCGACAAGCAGGGGCGGATCACCATCCCGCCGCACCTGCGCAGCTACGCCGCCCTCGACAAGGAGTGTGTCGTGGTCGGAGCGATGAACCGGGTGGAGGTCTGGGACGCCACGTCCTGGAACGCGTACTCCACCGCGCAGGAGTCGGAGTTCGCCGACATGAACGACGAGGGCTTCCCGGGGCTGTGAGGCCGGTCCGGGAGAGCGGCACGACGAGGGCTCGAAGCACGGCAGAGAACGACAGAGCAGGACAGCACGACACAGCAGGACAGCACGGCGCGTACGGCGAGGCTTCAACCCGCAGGTCCCAGTGCCCTGACACACCTTCCCCGGTGCCAGGTCACGAACCGCGGGTCTCGGGTTGAAACCTGGCCGTACGGCCCGTACGCAAGGCAAGGCACGAGCAGGTGCAGGACGACGAAGGGTCGAGATGGTAGCCCCACCCATCCCACCGCGCCACGAGCCGGTGATGCTGGACGAGATCGTGGCCCTGCTGGCCCCGGTGCTCGTCGAGCGCGAACCTGCCGCCCCACCGATTCTGGTCGACTGCACGCTCGGCCTCGGCGGTCATGCCGAAGCCCTGCTCCGGGCCTGCCCAGACGCTCACCTGATCGGTCTCGATCGTGATCCGGCGGCACTCGCCCTCGCCGCCGAGCGGCTCGCTCCGTACGCGGACCGGACGACGTTCGTCGAGGCGGTCTACGACGAGCTCACCGAGGTGCTGGCCCGGCTCGGCCATCCCCGCGTCCAGGGGGTGCTGCTCGACCTGGGGCTCTCCTCGCTGCAGATCGACGACACCAGCCGCGGGTTCGCGTACGCGGTCGACGCCCCACTGGACATGCGGATGGACGGCCACCAAGAGCTGACGGCCGCCGACGTGCTGAACACCTACAGCGCAGCGGAGCTGAGCCGCATCCTGCGCACCTACGGCGAGGAGCGGTTCGCGGATCGGATCGCCCGGCGGATCGTCGCCGTCCGGGCCGAGCGGCCGTTCGACACCTCGGCCGCCTTGGTGCAGGTGCTCGACCAGGCCATCCCCGCCGCCGTTCGCAAGACGGGTGGACACCCGGCGAAGCGCACCTTCCAGGCGCTCCGGATCGAGGTGAACGCCGAGCTCGCCGCCCTGGAGTCCGTCCTTCCGCAGGCGGTCGCCGCCTTGGCCCTCGGCGGCCGGATCGCGGTGCTGGCCTACCACTCGCTCGAGGACAGGCTCGTCAAGCAGGTGCTGGCCGCCGGAGCCCGGGAGACCGCACCGCCGGGCCTGCCTGTGGTGCCCGAGGAGTATCAGCCTCGGCTTCGGCTGCTGACCCGCGGGGCCGCCAAGCCGTCCGAAGCGGAGATCGCCGTGAACCGTCGGGCCGCCTCCGCCCGGTTCCGCGCCGCCGAGCGGATCCGCGAGCCGCAGGGTCGGAGAGTGGTCGCGTGAGAAGCGCCGTGTCCGATGGGCGCGCCGCGCGCGCCGGGCTCCTGGGCTGCGCGGGCTCCTGCTCCTTCGATCGTGGACTGCACCGACCGCGCCGCCTCACGCTCGAGAGCCTCCGCCCATGAGCGCGCTGTGGGCGCCGCTGCAGGCGCCGCTCGACGAGCGAGCCGGCCGTCAGAGCCGGCGCAGCAGGGAGTCGCGAGGGCTGCGGGCGGTTCCCGCGCTGCCCGCGCGAATGGCACGGATCCCGTTCATCACCGTGCTGATCGCGATCTTCGGTGTCGGGATGGTCGGGCTGCTGGTGGTCAACACGTCGCTGCAGAACCAGGCGTTCGAGTCGAGGGCACTGAACCGCCAGGCGGCGCAGCTGGTCTACGCCGAGGCCGAGCTGCAGTCCCAGCTCAACGAGGTGCGGGCCCCGGAGCAGGTCGCGACCAAGGCATCGGCGTTGGGCATGCGGGCGAATCCGTACCCGGCCTTCCTGGTGGTGCCGTCCGGCAAGGTGATCGGCGAGCAGCACCGGATCACGGGCGAGGAGATGAAGGGTCTGATCGTCAAGACCCCGGCCCAGCTGGCGGCGGAGAAGGCGGCCAGGGAGGCCAAGGCGAGGGCGAAGGCGGCCGCCGTGGCGGCCGAGAAGAAGGCCAAGGCGGAAGCCGCGCAGCAGAAGGCGGCCGAGAAGGCGGCGAAGGCGGCCGAGAAGGCCGCGGCTGATGCCGTCGCTCGACAGCGGTCCGCTGCCACGGCGGCCGCGCAGCAGAAGGCGGCCGAGGCGGCGAAGAAGAAGGCACAGCAGGGTGGGGGCAACTGATGGCTGAGCGGCGACCACACCCGGCGGCGGGCCGCCGGCTGCGCTCGAGCGGCGGCAGCGGGGCCACGACAGCGGGCCACGGTCGGGACTCCCGGGGCGGCAGCAGTGGTCAGTCCCGTTCGTCCCGATCGACGGCTCCCCGCACGCACGACCGTCACGGCACCCGCGACCCGCACGCCGACGCCGGCCGCGCGCTGCGCAACGGCGGCACCGCACGACCCGCGGCGAAGCGGAAGAGTCACCCCAAGGTCCGGCGGGTGCCGCTCGCCGACGGACGCCGCCGGCTGCACGTCGTGTTGATCATGCTCGCGATGGGGCTCTCGTTGTGCGCGGGCCGGCTGCTCCAGCTGCAGGGTTTCGACTCCTCGGCGTACGCGGCCGAGTCCGCCGCGGCGCTGACCCAGAAGATGCCCCTGCTGCCGTCCCGCGGTGACATCACCGATCGCAACGGCACGGTGCTGGCGGCCACCGAACCGGCCGTGGCCGTGACCGCCGACCCGGGTCTGACCAGCAAGCGCCCGGGCGAGTTCGCCGATGTGATCGCGCCCTTCCTCCAGATGTCGGTCGAGCAGCTGAATCCGTTGCTGACCAAGCCGAACACCCGCTTCGTGTACCTGAAGAAGAAGGTGCCGGCGATGACGTACACCCGGATGGCGGCTGCCCTTGCCGAGCGGAACCTGTACGGGATCTTCCGCGAGAGCGACCCGATCCGCACCTACCCGAACGGGCCGCTGGCCGGACCGATCGTGGGCTTCGTCGGCGCTGACGGCAACGGCTTGGAGGGTCTGGAGTACAAGCTGAACACCCAGCTGGCGGGGGTCGAGGGTCACGAGGAGTACGAGAGTGCGCCGAACGGCAGCAAGATCCCGCTGGGTACCAGCAAGATCACACCCGCCCAGAACGGCCACGACTACCAGCTGACCCTGGACTCCGAGCTGCAGTGGGCCGCTCAGCGGCGGGTCGCCCAGCAGGTGAGCAAGACCGACGCGGACTTCGGCTTCGCCATCACCATGAACGTCAAGACGGGCGAGGTGCTGGCCCTGGCGCAGGCGCCGAGCTACGACTCGAACGACCCGCTGGCGACCAAGAAGTTCCGGTCCCTGCAGGCGGTCAGCGCACCGTACGAGCCCGGGAGCGTGCAGAAGGTGCTGACCAGTGCGGCGCTGATCGAGTCCGGCGTCGCCGGCGAGGAGACGCGTCTGGAGGTGCCGAACCGGCTGACGTCCGGGCCGTACCAGATCAAGGACCACTTCGAGCACAAGCCGCTCAAGCTCAACATGCGCGGAGTCGTCGCCAAGTCGTCCAACATCGGCACCGTGATGCTGGCCCGGCAGATGCCGACCGATGAGCTGCACGGGTATCTGGTCTCGTTCGGTCTCGGTTCCCGGACGGGGATCGAGCTCCCCGGTGAGGACAGCGGGATCCTGCCCGGGGCCGGGATGGACGGGTTGACCCGCGACCGGGTGGCGTTCGGTCAGGGGCTGGCGGTGACGGGCCTGCAGGAGGTGTCGGCCATCGCCGGGATCGTGAACGGAGGGATCTACCACCCGCCGACGGTCCTGAAGTCGGCCACCGACTCCGACGGGAACCAGGTGGCGCTGCCGGTCCGGGAACCGCGCCGGATCGTCTCGACCGAGACCTCGGCCCACATCCGCGATCTGATGCGGGCGGTGGTCGACAACTCCGGGCAGAACGCGGCCCTGCGCCTCGACGGCTACACCACCGGCGGCAAGACGGGCACCGCGCAGCGGGGCACCGCGACCGGCTACAAGGGCTACATCACCTCCTACGTCGGCTACGCACCGGTGAACGACCCGCAGATCATCACCTACGTGGTGATCAACAACCCGAAGAAGGGTGACCCCACGGGCACCCAGGTCGCGGCTCCGGTCTATCGCGACATCATGCAGTACGCGCTCCCGCGGTACTCGGTCGAACCGACCAAGAACGACGTGCTCAAGGCCAAGAAGGTGACGTGGTGACGGGCGAGCATCGTCGCGCCGCGGACACCACCGACCCGGACTCGGTACCGTCGGACCGTGGTGGCAGCTGACGCGGGCGGTGCGCCGTCGAGCCTGCGCCCGTCCGGGCTGAGTGGGGTCGACTGGGTCGACGTGAGTGCCGTGTTCGGACTGAACGTCGGACCCATCGGCCGCGCGGCCGCGCGGCAGCTGTCCGTGACCGGCGTGACCGCCGACTCGCGCCTGGTCCAACCCGGCGACCTGTACGTCGCCGCCCCCGGTGCCACCGTGCACGGCGCCGACTTCGCCGTCGAGGCGATGGCCCGCGGTGCGGTCGCCGTCCTCACCGACCCGGACGGTCAGGACCGGTCGCTGGCGGCGGTGGCGTCGAGCTCGGCGCCGGTGGCGATCGTGTCGGACCCCCGGTCTCTGGTGCCCGCGTTGGCCGATCGGGTCTACCACCACCCGAGCGGTCGGCTCCAGCTGTACGGCCTCACCGGCACCAACGGCAAGACCACCACCGCCTACCTGCTGCAGGCCGCGCTCCGGGCCGCCGGTCAGCACGTGGGTCTCATCGGCACCATCGGCTACCAGATCGACGACCAGCGGCTGGAAGCACGTCGCACCACGGTGACCACGCCGGAGGCCGCCGAGCTCTACGCGTTGCTCGCGGTGATGGTGGAGCGGGGCGCGGAGGCGGTGGTGATGGAGGTGTCCTCGCACGCACTCGCTCTCGGTCGGGTCGACGGGCTGCGCTTCGCGGTCGCGGGTTTCACCAACTTCGGCTCCGACCATCTCGACTTCCACGGCGACGTCGCGTCCTACTTCGCGGCCAAGGCCTCGCTGTTCACCGCAGCCCGGGCCGAGCGGGCGGTGATCAACGTGGACGACCCCCGGGGCCCGGGGCTGATCGAGGCGTCCCTGCGGACAGGGCTGTCGCCGGTCCGGTCGGTCAGCCTGGACGGCGCCGCCGACTACGCGAGCCGCGAGCGGGTCTCCGCAGGCCAGGGCAGGACAGTCGTCACCGCGATCACCCCGCGAGGAGACGTGCGCTTCTCCCTCGGCCTGCCGGGAGAGTTCAACGTCCGCAACGCGCTCACGGCGCTGGCCATGGCCGATCTGGGTGGGGCCGACCTCAGCCGGGCCGCGACGGGCCTGGTCGAGGCCGTGGTGCCGGGCCGGATGCAGCGCGTCGACCTCGGGCACGGCGCGCCCACCGTCTTCGTGGACTTCGCGCACACACCGCAGGCGGTCAGTGCCGTGCTGGCCGGGTTGACCGGATCCGCCGGTCACCGCCGGATCGTGGTGCTCGGGTGCGGGGGCGACCGTGATCCCGACAAGCGGGGCCCGATGGGCGCCGCGGCTGCGGCGGCCGCCGAGCTGGTGGTGGTCACCGACGACAACCCGCGCAGCGAGAACCCGGCGGCGATCCGCGCCCAGGTGCTGAGGGGGGCGTACGCCGAGGCGGAGCGCGGTGGTCGCGAGGTGACGGTGGTCGACGGTGGCAAGCGGCGTACGGCGATCGCGACGGCGCTGGCCGCGGCTCGGCCCGACGACGTGGTGGCCGTGTTGGGCAAGGGGCACGAGCAGGGCCAGGAGGTGGCCGGGCAGGTGCTGCCGTTCGCTGACGAGGACGCCATCCGCGAGGTCTGGGCCGAGCTGCACCCCGACCCGTCACCCGAGTTGTCAGAATCGGTGGTCGCTCGCGCGACCACTCGATCTGACAACTCGGGGTGTGAGTGTGGCAGCTCATGATCCCGGTCACGGTGCGGGAGCTGGCCGCGCTGCTCGGCGCCGACGTACGGGGCGGGGACGGGGCACCCCCGGTCGCCGCGCTCGACCGGCAGCTCTCGGGTCTGGTGGTCGACTCCCGCCAGGTGGACGACGGCAGCCTGTTCCTCGCCCTTCCGGGTGAGCACGTGGACGGCCACGACTACGTGACCGGGGCCTTCGCCGCCGGCGCCGCAGCCGCGTTGACCTCGCGTCCGGTGCCCGGCGCCGGCGGTCCGTGCCTGGTGGTCGAGAACCCGCTGCTCGCCGCCGGACGGCTGGCGCGGGACCAGGTCGACCGGGCGGTCGCCGACGGACTGGCCGTGGTCGCGATCACCGGTTCGGCGGGCAAGACCTCGACGAAGGACCTGCTGGCCCAGGTGCTCGAGGTCGCCGGTCCCACGGTGGCGCCCGTCGGCAATCTCAACAACGAGCTCGGGGTGCCGCTGACGGTCTGCCGGATCGACCGGGCGACCCGGTTCCTGGTGGCGGAGATGGGTGCCCGGGGGGTCGGCCACGTGGCGTACCTGTGCACGATCGCTCCGCCCCAGGTGGCCACCGTGCTCAACGTGGGCACCGCGCACGTGGGGGAGTTCGGCAGCAAGGAGCAGATCGCCGTCGCCAAGGGGGAGATCGTCGAGGCACTGACGGCCGACGGTACAGCCGTGCTGACCACGGACGACCCGCTGGTGTGGGCGATGCGGCACCGCACCAGGGCCCGGGTGATCGCCACCAGCGCGCTCGCCGAACCCGACGCCGCCGACGCGATCTGGGCCGACGCTGTCGAGGCCGATGCGCTGGGCCGCTGCACCTTCACCCTGCACGAGAAATCCGACGGTGGGCCGGTTGCCTCCGTCCGGGTCCAGCTCGGGCTGTCGGGCCGGCACCACGTCGCCAACGCGGTGGCGGCGGCGGCGCTGGCCCGGGCCCTCGGGGTCAGCGCGACGACGGTCGCCGGCGCTCTGGCCACTGCCCGACCGCGGTCGCGCTGGCGGATGGAGCTCACCGAGCGGGCCGACGGCGTGCTGGTCGTCAACGACGCCTACAACGCCAACCCGGAGTCGATGCGCGCGGCGCTGGACACGGTCGCCCAGGTGGCGGCGACCCGGCCGGGAGCGGTCGGCTGGGCCGTGCTCGGGGACATGCTCGAGCTGGGTCCCGCGGCCGCCGAGGCGCACCGGGAGCTCGGCGCGTACGCAGCGGCCCGGGGTATCGCCCGCATCGTGGCGCTGGGGGAGTTCGCCGGCGCGGTGGTGGCCGGCGCGACGGCCGCTCGACCGGGTGTCCGGGCCGAGGTGGCGAGTGACCGCGACGACGCCGTACGGCAGGTGCTGAGCGATGTGGCGGCCGGCGACGTGATTCTGGTGAAGGCGTCCCGTGGCTTAACCTTAGACACCGTGGCAGCCGCGCTGGCGGCCGCCGGTCCAGTGGGTCCCGACGACGAACAGGGTGAGGACGGCGCGTGAAGACGATCGTTTTCGCGGGCGGTCTGGCCCTCCTCGGCACGCTGCTCGGCACCCGGCTGGCCATCCGGATCCTGGTCCAGAAGGGCTACGGACAGCTGATCCGTGACGACGGACCGACCTCGCACCACGTCAAGCGCGGCACCCCGACGATGGGCGGTCTGGTGATCATCGCGGCGGTGCTGGTCGCCTACTTCGGCAGCCACCTGCTGACCTGGACCGGACCGTCGGCGTCGGCCTTGCTGATCTTGTTCCTGTTCACCGGACTGGGCGCGGTCGGCTTTCTCGACGACTGGCTGAAGATCCGCAACCAGCGGTCGCTCGGCCTGCGCAGCAAGGCCAAGATCGCCGGCCAGTCCCTGGTGGCCATCATCTTCGCCCTGGCGTCGCTGCAGTTCCCCGACGAGCGTGGCATCACCCCGGCCTCGACCTACATCTCCTTCCTGCGCGACATCGACTTCCTCCAGCTGCCCGTCTTCCTGGTGGTCATCTGGGTCATCCTGTTGATCGCGGCCGCCAGCAACGGGGTGAACCTGACCGACGGGCTGGACGGGCTGGCCACCGGCAGCTGCACGATGATCTTCGGCGCCTTCACCCTGGTCAACATCTGGCAGTACAACCAGTCCTGCGCCTACACCGCCTCCGCCGGGCCGAAGTGCTACGAGGTGAGGGACCCGTACGACCTCGCCGTGGTCGCCATCGCCCTGGCGGGAGCCTGCTTCGGGTTCCTGTGGTGGAACGCCGAGCCGGCCAAGATCTTCATGGGCGACACCGGATCGCTGTCCCTCGGCGGCGCGCTGGCTGGGCTGGCGATCTTCACCCGGACCGAGCTGCTGCTGATCATCCTCGGCGGTCTGCTGGTGATCGAGGTGATGTCGGTGATCTTGCAGACCAGCTACTTCAAGGCGACGCGGCGGATGACCGGCACGCCCCGACGACTGTTCAAGATGACGCCGATCCACCACCACTTCGAGCTGCTCGGCTGGGCCCAGGTGACCATCGTGATGCGGTTCTGGATCATCTGCGGGCTGTTCGTCTCCGCGGCCCTGGGCATCTTCTACGCGGAGTGGGTGGCGGGGACGTGAGCGCGGCTCCCGCCGCGCGCCTGCCGTGGCTCGCCACCGCCGACGGCGCCTCGCCCTGGCCGCAGGCCACCGTGCTGGTGACCGGTCTGGGGGTGTCGGGGTTCGCCGCCGCTGACGGGCTGCTGGAGTTCGGCGCGCGGGTCGTGGTGGTGGAGGACACGGTCAGCGAGGTGAACGCCGACAAGGCCGAGCTGCTGCGGACCCTCGGTGCCGACGTCTCGGTGGGACCAGGGTCCAGCGCACTTCGGCCCGACGGCATCGACCTTGTGGTCACCACGGGCTGGAGCCCGCAGCACCCGCTGCTCGCGGCGGCTATCGGCGCAGGGATCCCGATCTGGAGCGAACCGGAGCTGGCCTGGCGGCTCAGCCGGCCGAAGCGCCCGGTGCCCTGGTTGGGCATCACCGGAACGAACGGGAAGACCACCACCACCCAGATGCTGGAGTCGATGCTGCGGGCCGCCGGACTGCGGACCGCGGCGGTCGGCAACATCGGCCGACCGGTGATGGAGACGGTGCTGGACCCCGAGCCGTACGACGTCTTGGCGGTCGAGCTGTCCAGTCACCAGCTGCACTGGTCGAACTCGCTCTCCCTGCACTCAGCGGCGGTGCTGAACCTGCAGCCCGACCACTTCGAGTGGCACGGCGGGGCGTCGGGCTACCGCGACGCCAAGGCCAGCATCTACGAGCGCGTCCAGAGCGCCTGCGTCTACAACGTCGCCGATCCGGCCACCGAGCGGATGGTCGAGGACGCGGAGGTGATCGAGGGCGCTCGTGCCATCGGCTTCACCCTCGGTATCCCCGGACCGTCGATGCTGGGAGTCGTCGACGACCTGCTGGTCGACCGCGCGTTCATCGAGCAGCGGCTCGACTCCGCCCTCGAGCTGGCCTCGCTCGCCGACGTGAGCCCAGCCGCTCCGCACAACGTCGCCAACGCGCTGGCGGCGGCCGCGCTGGCCAGGGCGTACGGCGTGCCGGCCACCGCGGTCCGGGACGGTCTGCGCGGGGTCCGGCTGGGGGCGCACAAGATCGAGACGGTGGCGGTGCGCAAGGGGATCACCTTCGTCGACGACTCCAAGGCCACCAACCCGCACGCCGCCGACGCGGCGCTGCGGGCCTTCGACTCGGTGGTCTGGATCGCCGGCGGTCAGGCCAAGGGGACGACGTTCGACGAACTCGTCGCCACCCACCGGGACCGGCTGCGGGGCGCGGTGCTGCTCGGTGTCGACCGAGCGGTGGTTGCCGATGCGCTGAGCCGACACGCGCCCGATGTCCCGGTGATCACGATCGAGGCGTCCGAAGATGGAGCGATGGCGCAAGCCGTGGCGGCCGCCGTCTCCCTGGCTCGACCGGGAGACACCGTGCTGTTGGCCCCGGGGTGCGCCAGTTTGGACATGTACCGCGACTACGCCGCCCGGGGGGACGCCTTCGCCGCGGCCGTACGCACTGGGTGAGGAGTGACCGCGTGGCGACTGTAACGCCTGGCCGCACCGGACGGACCCCGGCGAAGACCCCGCGATCGACCGCGAAGACCGACATCGCCCCGACCCCCAGCCGGAATCTGCGGGTGTGGCTGCAGGCGGTGCTGGATCGACCCCTGACCAGCTACCACCTGGTTCTCGGCTCGTCCTCGATCCTGGTCGCCCTCGGCCTGATGATGGTGCTGTCGGCGTCCAGCGTGAGCGCGTTCGTGAGCTTCGACGACGCCTACTACTACGTCAAGCGCCAGTCGGCGTTCCTCGTCATGGGCCTGATCGGGGCCTTCGTCCTGGCCCGCGTCCCGCACCACGTGCTCCGAGTGCTCGGCTGGGTGGGTCTCGCCCTGGCCACCGTGCTGCTCATCTTGACGTACACCGCCCTCGGCTTCGAGAGCGGCGGCAACCGCAACTGGATCGATCTCGGCTTCACCTCCATCCAGCCGTCCGAGTTCGCCAAGCTGGCCATGATCATCTGGGGCGCGGATGTGCTGGCCCGCAAGGACAAGCTGCTCGACCAGCCCCGGCACCTGCTGATCCCGTACCTGCCGGTGTGCGGGATCTTGATCTTGCTCGTGGTCTTCCAGGGCGACGCGGGCACCGCGGTGGTGATGGGCTCGATCATGGTCGGTGTCCTCTTCATCGTCGGCACCCCGATCCGGGTGCTCGCCGCCCTCGGGTTCTGCGCGATCGGCGGTGTGGTCGCCCTCTTCGTCACCAGCCCGGTCCGGATGCGTCGCCTGGCGGCCTTCCTGGACCCGACGGCTGATCTCAACGGCGCCAACGACCAGGCCAACGCCGGTATGTGGGCCATCGCGTCCGGCGGCTGGTGGGGCCAGGGCCTCGGCGGCAGCCGGCAGAAGTGGGGCGGACTGCCGGTCGCCCACTCCGACTTCATCTTCGCCGTGATCGGGGAGGAGCTCGGGCTGTTCGGCAGCCTGATCGTGCTCGCCCTGTTCCTGGTGCTGGGCTACGCCGGACTGCGGATCGCGACCCGCAGTGACGAACCCTTCCGCCGGTACGTCGCTGCCGGGGTCACGGTCTGGTTCATGGTGCAGGCGCTGATCAACCTGGCCGTGGTGCTGCGGCTGCTGCCGATCGCCGGTGTGCCGCTGCCGCTGGTCTCCTACGGTGGCTCGGCCCTGATCGCCAACCTGCTCGCCCTCGGTGTGCTGCTGTCCTGCGCCCGGCACGAGCCGGACGCCCGCAAGCTGCTGGCGGCGCGCGCGCGGCCGGCGCGGAGACCTCGGGTGAGTGCCGTGGTCGGCTCGCGCCGGAAGTCGGCGTGAGCCCAGTGGGGGACGGCGCTCCTCGACCGGGTGGACCGGTGAGCGTCGTGCTCGCCGGTGGTGGCACGGCCGGCCACACGTCGCCGCTGATCGCCACCGCGCAGGAGATCGGCCGACTGGCCCCGGACGCCGTGGTGACGGCGGTCGGCACCGCCCGCGGCCTGGAGACCTCGGTCGTCCCCGCCGCCGGGCTCACGCTGGAGCTGATCCCGCCGGTGCCGCTGCCACGCAAGCCCGGCAAGGATCTGCTGCTGGTGCCGCCCCGGCTGCGGAGTGCCGTCGCCGAAGCCGTCCGGCTGCTCGACCGGGTCGGCGCCGATGTCGTGCTCGGCTTCGGCGGGTACGTGTCCACCCCGGTCTATCTGGCGGCCCGCCGTCGCAAGATCCCGATCGTCATCCACGAGCAGAACGCGCTGCCCGGACTGGCCAACCGGCTCGCCGCACGGTTCAGTGACCACGTCTTCACCTCCTTCTCCGACACCCCGCTGCCCGGGGCGACGTGCATCGGGCTGCCGCTGCGGGCGGGGATCACCGGGCTCGACCGCGCCGCCGGGCGGATGGCGGCTCGCCGGTCCTTCGGGTTGCCCGGCGAGGGGCAGGCGCTGCTGGTCAGCGGTGGGTCTCAGGGAGCGGCCAGCCTCAACCGGGCCGTGCTCGGCGCCCGCGACACGCTGCTGGCGGCCGGCGTGTCGGTGCTGCACGCCGTCGGCCCCAAGAACCTCACCGACGACGTGGTCGCCGTCACCGACTCCACGACCGGGGCGGTCTACCAGCCGGTGGCCTACATCGAGGCGATGGATCTCGCCTACGCCGCCGCCGACCTGATGCTGGGTCGCTGCGGAGCCAGCACGGTGCTCGAGACCGCCGCGGTCGGGCTGCCGGCCGTGTTCGTGCCCTACCCGCACGGCAACGGCGAGCAGGCTCGCAACGCGGCAGGCGTGGTGTCGGCGGGGGGCGGGGTGCTGCTGCCCGACGCCGACTGCACGCCCGAATGGGTGTCGGCGCAGGTCCCCACCCTGATCCGACCCGACGTGCTCCGGGGAATGGCGGCGGCCCTGGCCGGCGTTGGGCACAAGGATGCCGCCACGGTGCTGGCCCGGGAGACGCTGCGGGTGGCCGGCTGGTCGGGCGGAACGGACGTGGAAGGGCGGACGGACTGATGGGGCTGCTGACACCGGTCGAGCTGGTCGAGGTGGACGAGCTCGGGGGAGTCCACTTCATCGCCATCGGCGGATCGGGCATGAACGGCGTCGCCTCGGCCCTGCTCCAGCTCGGCGTCGAGGTGAGCGGCAGCGACCGGCAGGACTCCAAGTACCTCCGTGCCCTGGAGGCTCAGGGTGCCCGCGTGCACATCGGCCACGACGCCGCCCAGCTCGGCACCGCTGCGACCGTGGTCGCTTCGTCCGCGATCCGTGAGGACAACCCCGAGCTGGCGGAGGCGCGGCGCCGGGGTCTCCGCGTGCTGCACCGCAGCGCCGCCCTCGGATCGATCATGCTCGGCCGCCGCGGGGTCGCTGTGGCCGGCACGCACGGCAAGACCACCACGACGGCGATGATCTCCCACGTTCTCTCCGGTGTCGGGGCGGATCCCTCGTACGTCATCGGTGGTGCCCTGACCGGGGCCAGCACCGGGGGGCACATCGGCGGCGGCGAGGCGTTCGTGGTGGAGGCCGACGAGTCGGACGGCTCCTTCCTGCAGTATCCGGCCGAGATCGCCGTGGTCACCAACGTCGACCCCGATCACCTGTCCAACTGGGGCACCGCGGAGAACTACGCCGACGGGTTCCTCCGCTTCGCCACCGCCGACCCCCTGCGGCTGCTCGTGATCAGTGCTGACGACCCCGGCGCGGTCGCCCTCACCGAGCGGGTGCGCGCCGCGGGCGGCTCGGGTCCGACGATCGTCACGTACGGCGAGAGCCCGACGGCCGACGTCTCGATCACCGACGCCGCCTTCGCCGGCACCGGGTCGACGTTCACCCTCGACGGCGAGCCCGTACGGCTGAACGTCCCGGGGGCCTACAACGTCTGGAACGCGGCAGCGGCGTACGCGGTGGCCCGGCACCTCGGGGCCGACCCCGCCGCGGCACGGGCGGAGCTGGAGACCTACGGCGGGACCTACCGGCGCTTCCAGCTGGTCGGCACGGTGGACGACATCCGCGTCTACGACGACTACGCCCACCACCCGACCGAGGTCGCGAACACCCTGCGGGCCGCCCGGACAGGTGTGGCCGGCAGCGGCGGTCGGGTCGTGGTCTGCTACCAGCCCCACCTCTACACCCGGACCCGGGACTTCTGGCGCGAGCTGGCGGCCGCTCTGGAGCTCGCCGACCAGGCGATCGTGATGGACGTCTGCGGCGACCGGGAGGACCCGATCCCCGGTATCGACGGCGCCCTGGTGGCCGAGGCGGTCCACCCCGGCACCGCAGAGATCACCTACGAGCCGGACTGGGATGCCGCAGCACCCACGGTGGCCCGGATAGCCCGCCCCGGCGATCTGGTGATCACCGTCGGTTGCGGCGACGTGACCAAGGTCGCGCCGCTGATCGTGGACGCACTGCACCGCGAGCGTGGCACCTGATGGCCCTCGACCACGAGGTCGGCCTCGGATGAGCGCGACCACCCACACCCGGCCACCGTCGGTGGCCGACGGCAAGCGCGGTCGTCGGCCGCGGCGGCGCCGCATCTGGCCGTTCGTGCTGGTCGGTGTGCTGGTGCTGGCGTTGATCGGTGGGCTGGTCTGGCTGGTCGGCTTCTCGACCCTGCTCGCGGCCGATCGGGTCAAGATCGACGGGTTGAAGACGCTGACCGAGGCCCAGGTGGCGGACGAGGCGGCCATTCCGCTCGGAGTGCCGCTCGCTCGGCAGAACCTTTCGGTGATCGCCTCAAGGGTCGCGACGTTCCCCCAGGCCGAGAACGTCGTGGTCGAGCGCTCCTGGCCGGACACGGTGACCATCACCGTGACCGAGCGCGAACCGGTCTTCGCCGTCCGTTACGCCAACCTGTACGTCCTGGTGGACAAGTCCGGCATCCCGTACCTGACCGTCAGCAAGCAGCCCCGCGACCTCCCGCTGGCTGCCGCCAGCCAGGACGACCGAGCCAGCCTGGCCGAGATCGCCGTGGTCTCCCGCGAGCTCCCGAAGAAGCTGCGTGACCAGGTGGTCACGATCCGCGCCGGGTCCCCGTACGCCCTCGTGCTCGTGCTCGATTCGGGGGTGGAGATCGCCTGGGGCACCTCCGAGCAGTCGACCCTCAAAGGGCAGGTGGCCCTCGCGCTGCTGAAGCAGGATCCGAAGACCATCGACGTGTCCTCACCGCACAACCCCACCATCACCTGAGGGGCTGCGCCCGCCGGAGCCCGCCTCTGGCACCCACGATGCCTGCGGCGCGGTGCGCGTGGGTCGGCTCTGCGGGGTGACGGAGAGCGTGTGCCGACCCTGTCTGCCCGCACGGTCGCGTTGGGGGTGGTGGGTTGCCTGCGGGGCGTGACGCGGCGTGTGTTGTCCGACGCGCTTCGGTGGTGTGGCCGCACCCGGGCTGATCGAACATTCCGTCATGTGACGGAATGTTCGATCCTTTCCGGTGTCCCATGCCGAATTCGCCGTCGACTGACGGAATGTTCGCTCACGTGCGGCCTCCCGGGTCAAGGGTTCCGTCGACTGACGGAATGTTCGCTCTCGTGCGGCCTCCCGGGTCAAGGGTTCCGTCGACTGACGGAGTGTTCGAGGTTCCGAACGCTCAGGGCCGAGCTCTCCGTCGCTTGACGGAAGGGTTCCATGCGACGAGCTCTGCCCAGCGGTGCTCACCCCGTCCGCCGCCGGGTGACCGACTGATCGGCCCTGTCGACGCCGACCACCCGCCGAATCGTGACCTGTGAGGTGGCTCGCATAACGATTCGACCTCAAGGTCAACTTCAGGGTCAGGATTCGCGCCGTTTTCGGGACCTGCTGGCGTGTCCGAGGGCCTCGTGTGGACAGTGGTTGAAGCGACTTACTAGCGTGGCCGTCGCGGCGTCGATCACCTCCTGTTTCCTTCCCCCCTGGACCTGAGGACCTGACTTTCGCGCGCTCGAAAGCGTCCAACAGCAACCAGAGGCAGGAACCACGTGGTCTCCGCATCACAGAACTACTTGGCCATCATCAAGGTCGTCGGCGTCGGCGGGGGCGGGGTCAACGCCGTCAACCGGATGATCGAAGCCGGCCTGCGGGGCGTCGAGTTCATCGCCGTCA
>DATDBH010000223.1:0-3432 GCA_036524985.1 Microlunatus sp.
CGGCAAATCAAAGAAAGAACACCGCCGTTTTCGTTTCGTGATGGGTGCCCCATGAGGTAGCGTCACGTTCGTCAGATTTCTGTTCCTATGGAGGGTGAAGTGGCGCAGCGCGTCCAGATCATTTTGGAAGACGATTACGACGGTGGCGAGGCGGACGAAACCGTCACGTTCGCTCTGGATGGCGCGGAGTACGAGATAGATCTCTCCACGACCAACGCCAACGAGCTGCGTAATGCACTGGCCCCGTGGTTGTCGCACGCACGAAAGGTCGGCGGTCGTCGGCGCTCCCGCGTGGCCGCCACCAAGGCACCGGCCGCGGAGAGCTCCGGTTCCACCAGTGACATCCGCGCCTGGGCGCTCGACAACGGCATGGAGGTTTCCAGCCGAGGTCGGATCTCCTCCGAGGTGCGATCTGCGTACGACCCGGCTCACGCCTGATCGTCGAAGGCTTTCAGCAGGGTCGTTGCGCCCTGGGCGAACAGAGGGTCGCCCAGGGCGCACTGCTGTCCAGGGCCTGGGCTGAGTCGACCAGTTGTTTCCTGGTCGGCACAACGCCCCGATCTGCCGCGCCACCAGCAGTGACGGCGTATCGAGGTCGCTGAGGCCCCCGCCGAGGGGGGTTACGGACGCGTACCGGTCCGCCGACGATCAGTGGTCATCCCCGGATCACCTTCGGCTCGATCCTGGCGGGACAGGGCGGGCGGACTAGAGTTGTGGCCAGCCGGTGCTGCCCCCTCGCGAGGGATCACCGCCGCAGGCACCGCGAACGAGGAGAAGCCATGTTTGAGCGATTTACCGATCGGGCCCGACGCGTCGTCGTGTTGGCGCAAGAAGAGGCTCGCATGCTGAACCACAACTACATCGGGACTGAGCACATCCTGTTGGGGTTGATCCACGAGGGCGAAGGGGTTGCCGCCAAGGCCCTGGAGTCTCTGGGCATTTCGCTCGAAGCCGTCCGGCAGAAGGTCGAAGAGATCATCGGGCACGGTCAGCAATCACCGAGCGGACACATTCCTTTCACACCCCGTGCAAAAAAAGTGCTCGAGCTGAGCCTTCGCGAAGCACTCCAGATCAATCACTCCTACATCGGCACCGAGCACATCCTGTTGGGTCTCATTCGCGAGGGCGAGGGCGTTGCTGCCCAGGTGCTGGTGAAACTCGGCGCAGATCTCAACCGCGTACGCAATCAGGTCCTCCAGCTGCTCAGCGGATTCCAGGGCAAGGAGGCCGCGACGTCGGGAGCGCCCGAGCAGGGAAATGCGCCGTCGTCGTCCATGGTGCTCGACCAGTTCGGTCGCAACTACACGCAGGCGGCTCGGGAGAACAAGCTCGATCCGGTGATCGGTCGCGAGGCCGAGATCGAGCGGGTGATGACCGTGCTGTCGCGAAGAACCAAGAACAACCCGGTGCTGATCGGTGAGCCCGGGGTGGGCAAGACGGCCGTGGTCGAAGGGCTCTCCCAGGCCATCGTTCGGGGCGACGTGCCGGAGACCCTGCGGGAGAAGCAGATCTACTCCCTCGATCTGGGTTCCCTGGTGGCCGGTTCCCGCTACCGAGGTGACTTCGAGGAGCGACTGAAGAAGGTCCTCAAGGAGATCAAGACCCGCGGCGACGTCGTGCTGTTCATCGACGAGATCCACACCCTGGTGGGGGCGGGTGCGGCCGAGGGGGCCATCGACGCCGCCAGCATCCTGAAGCCGATGCTGGCTCGCGGCGAGCTGCAGACCATCGGCGCGACGACCCTCGACGAGTACCGCAAGTACGTTGAGAAGGACGCCGCCCTGGAGCGCCGGTTCCAGCCGATCCAGGTGGCCGAGCCGACCATCGCGCACACCATCGACATCCTGCGCGGGCTGCGCGACCGGTACGAGGCCCACCACCGGGTCACGATCACCGACCAGGCGCTGGTGGCGGCGGCGCAGATGGCCGACCGCTACATCTCCGACCGGTTCCTGCCGGACAAGGCCATCGACCTGATCGACGAGGCCGGCGCCCGGTTGCGGATCCGGCGGATGACCGCGCCGCCGGACCTGCGGGAGTTCGACGAGAAGATCGCCGCCGTCCGGCTGGAGAAGGAAGCCGCGATCGACGCGCAGGACTTCGAGCGTGCCGCCAGCCTCCGGGACGACGAGAAGAAGCTGCTCGGCGCTCGCTCCGAGCGTGAGGTGCAGTGGAAGTCCGGCGACCTCGACGTGGTCGCCGAGGTGGACGAGGAGATCATCGCCGAGGTGCTGTCGACGGCCACCGGCATCCCGGTCTTCCAGCTCACCGAGGAGGAGTCGGCCCGGCTGCTGCGGATGGAGGACGAGCTCGGCAAGCGCTACATCGGCCAGCACGAGGCCGTCCGGGCGCTGTCACGGTCGATCCGGCGCACCCGCGCCGGTCTGAAGGACCCGAAGCGACCGAGCGGGTCGTTCATCTTCGCCGGCCCGTCCGGTGTCGGTAAGACCGAGCTGACCAAGGCGCTGACCGAGTTCCTGTTCGGTGACGAGAACGCGCTCATCCAGCTCGACATGAGCGAGTACTCGGAGAAGCACACCGCCTCGCGGCTGTTCGGTTCCCCGCCCGGGTACGTCGGGTACGAGGAGGGCGGCCAGCTCACCGAGAAGGTGCGGCGCAAGCCGTTCAGCGTGGTGCTGTTCGACGAGGTCGAGAAGGCCCACCCGGACATCTTCAACTCGCTGCTGCAGATCCTGGACGAGGGTCGCCTGACCGACGCCCAGGGCCGGGTGGTCGACTTCAAGAACACCGTCATCGTGATGACCACCAACCTGGGCACCCGGGACATCGCCAAGAGCGTGTCGCTGGGCTTCAGCCAGGCCGGTGACGCCGAGGGCAGCTACGACAAGATGAAGGCCAAGGTCGCCGACGAGCTGAAGCAGCACTTCCGGCCCGAGTTCCTCAACCGCGTCGACGAGATCGTGGTGTTCCGCCAGCTGACGCAGGTCGACATCGAGCGCATCGTCGACCTGATGGTGGCCCAGATCGAGATTCGGCTGAAGGACAAGGACATGGGCATCGAGCTCACGCCCGCGGCCAAGGCCCTGATCGCTCAGCGCGGTTTCGATCCGGTGCTGGGGGCTCGTCCGCTGCGTCGGGCGATCCAGCGCGACATCGAGGACCACATGGCGGAGAAGATCCTGTTCTCCGAGCTGAAGTCCGGCGAGATCGTCGTGGTGGACGTGAACGATCCGGGTTCGGAGTCGGCGTTCACCTTCACCGGGGTGCCGCGCTCGACGGCCCCGGACACGCCGCCGGTCGAGTTCGGTGGCGTCATCGAGGGTCTGATCGAGCGCGGTGAGCCGGGAGAGGCGGTCGGCGACCGCTGACCCGCTGACCCGCTGACACTGTACGAACAAGCGAGTCCCGAGAGGACCGTCCCGATTCCCGGGGCGGTCCTCTCAGCTTGTCCGCGCGGTCCGCGTACGCTCA
>DATDBH010000224.1:0-3917 GCA_036524985.1 Microlunatus sp.
GAACCCGGTTGGGTGAAGACGGACACGGCAGTCCGGAGCATGATCTTGGTGTCGAGCCAGAGAGTCCAGTTCTCGATGTAGAAGTTGTCGAACCGGGCCCGCTGGTCGATAGGGGTGTCCCCACGCAGACCGTGGACCTGCGCCCAGCCGGTCAGCCCGCACGGCACGCGGTGACGATCGGCGTAGCCGGTGTAGAGCTCGCCGAACTCCGCCACGAAGTGGGGACGCTCCGGACGAGGACCCACGAGGCTCATGTCGCCACGCAGGATGTTGAAGAGCTGCGGCAGCTCGTCCAGCGAGGTCTTGCGCAGGAGCCGGCCCACCGGGCCGAGCCGATCGTCGTGAGAGATGTTCCAGTTCGTCGCAGACTCGGTCTCGTCGACCGGCTTGAGCGACTGGAACTTCATCAGCTCGAAGGGAACCCCGTCGCAGCCGACCCGGACCTGGCGGAAGATGACGCCCTTGGTCTCCCGTCGCACAGCCAGTGCGATCAGCGCCAGCAGCGGAGACAGCAGCACGATCGCCAGCGCGGAGGCCACCACGTCGACCAGGCGCTTGATCCGCCAGGAGAAGCTGCGGTACACCGAACGACGCAGCCGCACCAGCGGCAGGTCGCCGACGGCGTCCATGTCGTTGGCCACGTGGGTGATCTCATGCAGGCGGGGGAGCACGAAGACCTCGCACTGGTGCCGCTGGCAGTTGCGCACCAGCGACACGAGAGCGGCCTCGTCCATGTCCCCGTGGGCCACGATGAGCGCACGGGCATCCGTCCGTTGCAGGACCTCGGCGAGCTCGAAAGGCTCACCCAGCATGGGCAGGCTGACGTCGCGGAGATCCAGCACCGCGGAGTCGACGAAGCCGATGGCCCGCAGACCCGATTCGGGGTGCCGGGCCAGCGCGTCGACCACCATCTGACCGGGCGCACCGGCGCCCACCACCACGGTGGCGTGGGCGACCAAACCACGGCTGCGCACAGCGCGCACGATCGCGTACGAGACGAGGCGCGCGAGCACGACAGCCGGCAGGGTGCCGACCAGCAGCACCAGCTGCATGTTGTTGGTCAGCAGCTGCGAGACCACCAGCAGGAAACCGGCGCCGACCAGCCAGAGGCGGATGATCTGCGGCAGGTCGTCCAACACCGACAGCGACAGCCGCGGACGGTTGAGCCCGCCGACAGCCATCAGGCTGGCCATCACCACTGCGGTGCCGAGGGTGGTCTGGCCACCGGCGGTGATCATCAAGGCGGCGAAGATGCAGCCGACGAAGTCGGCGGCCCACAGGAACGGCGCCAACCTCTCCCGCAGCCAGGGCCCGATGCCCCAGCCGGGGCTGGTCCACGCTCGGACCTTCTTCACGGTCGAGGTGTGCTCCGACCGACTCGCCACGATCCTGGCGGACTCCGCCGTCCTCGCCACGATCCTGGCGGACTCCGCCGAACTCGTCAGGGACGCGAAGAGCTCTTGTTCGTTGTCTCTGGTGATGCTCATGCTGTGGTCTCCCCCGATTCCTCAGCTCAGTTGATGTGGATGGGCGGCGAGGCAGCCCCGGCTGCCGGCCTGTCCCAGGCGAACGCGTTCTCGACCTCGTCGGCCAGCCGGCCGGCGATCGCCAGCGAGGCCGTGGCCGCCGGACTCGGCGCGTTCAGGACGTGCACGCTGCTCTGCGACACGGAGAGCTTGAAGTCGTCGACCAGCGTCCCGTCGACCCCCACGGCCTGCGCGCGGACGCCGGACGGGCCGAAGACCAGCTGGTCGGAGCGAACCGCCGGCACGTACCGCTGCAGGTCGCGCAGGAACGCGGCCTTGACCACGTCACGCCACACCTCCTGAGCCCCCGTCTTCCAGTACTTCCGGGCGAGTTTCGCGAACCCCGGGTATCGGACGGTCTCCATCAGGTCACCCAGGTCCAGGTCGCTGCGGCGGTAGCCCTCTCGCGCCGTGGCCAGCACCGCGTTGGGGCCGGCCCACACCTCGCCGTCGTGGCGCTTGGTGAAGTGCACCCCGAGGAACGGCAGCGTGGGATCGGGAACCGGGTAGATGAGACCCCGGCACAGGTAACGGGCCTCCGGCGTCAGGGTGTAATAGTCGCCGCGGAACGGGATGACGGTCACGTCGGGATCGGAGTCGAGCCGCGCCACCCGGTCGGAGTGCAGACCGGCGCAGCTGATGACCCTCCTGGCCAGCACGTCGCTCTGGCCCGTCCGGATCGCGGTGATCGCGCCGGATCGGCGCAGCCCGAGCACCTCGTGGCCGAGCAGGATCTCCACCCCGAGAGCCTTCAGCTGCTCAGCGAGCACCTCTACCACCCGACCGAAGTCGATGATGCCGGTGCCGGGAGAATGCAGTGCGCGGACACCGGTGACGTGCGGCTCGATCTCCCGCATCTCCTCCGGGCCGACCATCCGCAGCCCGGGGACGCCGTTCGCCCGACCACGCTGCTCCAGGTCGGCGAGCCGCCCGAGCTCGCTGTCCTCGAGCGCGACGATGAGCTTCCCGCAGGTGTCGACGGCGATGCCGTTGTCGGCGGCGAAGCGCTCCATGGCGGACTTGCCCTGCACACAGAGCTCGGCCTTGAGAGAGCCCGGCTTGTAGTAGACGCCGGCGTGGAGCACACCACTGTTGTGGCCACTCTGGTGCTGGCCGGGCGCGGACTCCTTGTCCAGGACCGCGATCGACAGCTCCGGGTGTCGCTGCTGGAGTGTCTTGGCAGTGGCCAGGCCGATCAGGCCGGCGCCCACCACGGCGACGTCAAAAACGTTGTTCATCGATTCCCCCGAATCGTGTTCCACGGGTCAGCGCAAGCGCTTCCGCGTGTCGACTCCCCCGAATGTCGAGCGACGAGATACACGATAAACGCCACTGGGTGCCGACACGCCCGAACTGCGGCGAAACGTAGCGGACCTATTGGCCGAGCTCCACCGAAGGAGCCCCAGAAACCGTGTGTGGCAAGGAAATTCGCTACGCTCAGGTCATCCGTGTGACCTTGCTCACGGCGGCTGAGGGACTGCGCGGGCCTTCGCCACGGACGCGAATAGCGCTATCACATCTCGCACGCTCCGCCACCGATTAATCAGCATTTAACACAAGTGTGCGCAGATCCTGAGCACCCGCGGTGCGCAGATCCTGAGCATTGTTCGACTATCTGCTGCGATCACGCCCGAAGACCTTGACGGATGTCGGAAAGTGCGGAAACAGGGGCCGTCGAGCGCCGAGCGGTCAGTCCGTCGGGCCGACCTCGACCGCCCGCTGACGGGCGACCTCGACACCGCCGACGTACGCCCGGCGCGTGATCACACCCGTGAGGATCGCTCGGGTGGCGGCCGCCCGCGCCTGCTTGCGCGTCACGGCGAGCACGACCAGACGCCACGCCGCTCCGAGTCCGTACAAGGCCCGGATGATCACACCGCGACCTGCGGGCCGGCAGTAGCGGGCGGTGTAGGTCGCGAAGGAGGCGCCCTGGAGGCGTCGCATCTCCGAGGAGGGGGCCCCGGAGCTGCCCGCACCGTGCGGGACCAGCACGTCCTCGCGGAGCCGCAGAATCCAGCCGCCGGCACGAGCGCGGTGGCCGAAGGCCATGTCCTCGCAGTAGACGAAGAAAGCTTCGTCGAACCCGCCGAGCGCCAGGAACGGCGTGCGCCGGACGGCCATGCAGGTGCCGGTCACCCAGTCGACCTCGATGTGCTCTCCGAGCCGAGGGTGGGCGAACAACCCCGAGCGCGGGAGCAGGAAGTGCAGTCCGGACGTGTGCACCAGCGTCCGGGCGATCGACGGCTCCCACCCACCGACACCGATCTCGATCTCACCCGCGAGCGTGATGGGGGTGGCCGCGTGGCAGATGGTCCGGTCATCGGCGGCAACCCCGCGGACGAGGTCCAGGAGCTGCTCCACCGAGGGGCGACAGTCCGGGTTGACGAGGAC
>DATDBH010000225.1:0-2745 GCA_036524985.1 Microlunatus sp.
CGGATTGAGCTCGCCCCAGGCTCGTGCACGAGGTGTCAACGGGTAGTTCTCGAGGTAGTGGCGGCGGATCCTGTTCCGCAGACTCCGGTAGCTGCGGGTCACGCCGAACTGCTCCACCCAACGATGCTCGTCGGGGGGCACTGCCTGGCTCGTCAGCTGTCCACCGAGCCACGGGTACTGCTCGGTCAGGACCACCCGTCGTCCGTGCCGCGCCGCCGCCAAGGCGGCGGCGACGCCGCCCAGTCCGCCGCCGACGACGAGCACATCCGCTCCCACTTCGGTCATCCGTCCAGCCTGGTCCGAGTGGATCGGCTCCGCAACCGGGGCGGCGCCCGCTGCCCGTCGTGGACCGTGGACGGGACCGGCCGGCTGCGAGACACTCGGGACGAGGCGGGTCCGAGGTCGCCGCCGGCGATGCTCGTCGAAGGATGGAGAGCCGTGACCGTGTACCTGACGACTTCGCCCCAGCCGGCGGACGTACCGCTGCTCCAACCGGTGCTGGCCCACCAGTCCGACACCGACTTCGTGGCTCTGCTGGAGGCCTCCCTGCAACAGGCTCAGGAGCGGGCGCGGGCGGGTCTCGCAGCGGAGCTGTACTCCGCCTTGACCTGGCCCGGCACGTTCGCGGACTACCTGGAGTTCCTGGTTGCGTTCGCCCGCTGGATCCCGCAGCAGAGCACCGATCCGGCGTGGATCGATCCGGGCACCCCGGAGCACCAGGAGGTGTACGACCGGCTGTGTCACTTCTACTGGCTCATCGACCAGCCCGTCGGCCCCGGTGGACAGCCCGTCCAGGACATCGGTTGGTTCAGCGACTGGTTGGTCACCTACGCCGACGTGTGGGGTGAGTTCCTCGACACCACCGAGTCGTTCAGCGACGAGATCCTGCAGACCTTCCTGGTCGATTCCCCGAAGTACCGGGTCCGGGACTCCTTGATCGACGGGCGACCCAACAACCCGAGCGGCTGGCTCACGTTCAACCAGTTCTTCGCCCGCGACCTCAATCCCGGGCTGCGCCCCGTCACGGCGCCGACGACGAACACGGTGGTCGTCGCGCCGGCCGACTGCACCTACAAGGAGCAGTACCGGATCGACGCCGACTCGAGCATCCCGGCGATCACGATCAAGGGGACCCACACCTACGCCAACGTCCGCGATCTGCTCGCGGGGAGCCGGTACGCCGACGCGTTCGCCGGTGGCTACTTCATCCACTTCTTCCTCGGCCCGTACTCCTATCACCGCTTCCACGCACCGGTGTCGGGCACGGTGCAGGAGTGCTATCCCGTGCACGGCAAGGTGTATCTGAAGGTGCAGCTGGCCCAGGACCAGTTCCAGGCGTACGACGCCTCCGAGGGTGCGTACGAGTTCGCCCAGGCCCGCGGGATCCTGACCATCGACACGACCTCCTCGGCGGCTGGCAACATCGGCATCGTGGGGGTCATCCCGGTGGGCATGTGCCAGGTGTCCGGCGTGAACATGACGCACGTGCCGGGCGCCGAGTGCCTCAAGGGCGACGAGTTCGGCTACTTCACCTTCGGGGGATCGGACATCATCGTGCTGTTCCAGGCCGGCACCGATCCCGTCTACAACCCGCAGTTCGGCCTCCCCACTCCGCCGTACTCGCTCTACGGATCAGAGATCGCGACCGTCACCAGCCTCGTGGGCTGATCCCCGGTGCTGCGCGTGGCAGGCCGTCAGGGCTGGACCCCGTGCTGCAGCACGAAGTCCAGCACCTCCGACAACGAGGCGGTGGCCATGGCGATGCAGGTGTCGGCGGCGCCGTAGTAGAGCCTCAGCTCGTCGGTCTCGGGCACGTGGACGAGACCGCAGGGGAACACCACCCCGGGCACGTCGCCGACCAGCTCGTAGGACTCGCTCGGACCGAGCACCCACTCCTCGCACCGGCGGATGACCCGGCTGGGATCGTCCAGGTCGAGCAGTGCCAGTCCGGCGCGGTAGAGCGCCCCGGCCACGGTCTGCCGGACGCCGTGGTAGACCAGCAACCAGCCCTCGGGTGTCTCCATCGGCGGCGCTCCGATCCCGATCCGGGCGGAGTCCCACCAGGCGCCCTCGCGGGCTGCCAGCACGGGTTCGGGAGCACTCCAGCTGTGCAGATCGGGAGAGCGCGACAGCCAGACGTCGGCGCGGGCGCTCATCGCCGTCACCGGTCGGTGGAACAGCACCCATTCCCCGTTGACCCGGCGCGACAGCAGCGCGCCGTTCTTGTCCTCGGGCGCGCGGACCATGCCGAGACGCTCGGCGGTCTGGAAGTCGCGGGTCTTGGCCAGCGACAGGCTGGGCCCGCCGGGCCCGAACGAGGTGTAGGCGATGATCCAGGCGTCCAGCTCGGCGACCCAGGTCAGCCGCGCGTCCTCCAGCCCCCAGGACTCGTGCCGGGCTCCGGGGGTGGGCGCGAGCAACGGCGACGTGTCGACCACCCAGTTGGAGAACCCGTCGTGCGATCGCGCCACGGTCAGGTCGCTGAAGCCGCGCCGATCCTCCACCCGGCAGAGCAGCACCGTCTCACCGTCGACCAGCGCCGCGCCGGCGTTCATCACGGCGTTGATCGTGTACGGCCAGCGCTGCGGCGTCAGCAGGGGGTTACCGGGGTGACGGCGGAAGAGCCCCTCACTGAGGGCGCTCGCAGAGGGAGGCATAGGCCTCAACGTAGTCGTCGACCATCCGGTCTGCGCCGTAACGCGACTCCGCCACGCGGCGGACCGTCGCGCGGTCCAGCTCGGCCAC
>DATDBH010000226.1:0-26926 GCA_036524985.1 Microlunatus sp.
TTTCTTCTCCGCCAGGGCCGGATCAGCGGTCATGATCGCTGCCGCCAGTTTGGTGAGGATCCGGGACCACGGCAGTCCGGCCACCACGGCGGCCATCTCCGCATCCACCAAGGCGGCGGCTTGTTGGGAGAGTTCGCGGCAGGCGGCGACGATCTTGCGGGCCTGCCAGACCGGCAACCAGAGTGCGTGCACCGCTGCCCAGAGTTTCGGGACGCGGTGTTCCAGGTCGGCGACGTCGGTCAGGAAGGCTCGGGCGGTCGGTTCCGACTGGTGCCGCAGGGCCGCGTACTCCCGGACCGCGAACTCGTCCACCAGCGGAGTCCCGTCCGACCCCGCCCGGCGGCCCGCACCGCCGGCGATCCCCTTGGCGAACGGGTCGGTCGGATCCACCGAGTGCAGGCCCAGCCAGGCCTGCAGGTCCAGGACGGTGCCGAGCTCTTCGGCGCGGATCCGGGTGTCGCGGGCCACGATCCGGTCGGCCAGCACCCGGCCCGGGGTCCGGCCCCCACCACCGGACCCCGCACCACCCACCGAACCACTATCGAACATGAAGCCGATTCTAGACAGGGCTACTGACAGTCCGCCGTTGTCTACGCCTGACGTCGCCGCCGTGGCCGGGTCCTTCCATCTGGTGGACGCCCGTACGGCATCGGCATCCAGGCGACGCGCGCCCGCCGCACCGAGGCGCCGGTGCGGACGATCTGAGCAGTGAGGTCCCAGATCAGCGCCCGGCAGTCGTCGGCAAGATCTGCCGGTCGGGCTGCAGGTTCTCGGTCAAGAACTCCAGCATGGTCGTGATCAACCGGATCCGTGACTCCGTTCGCCGATACTCGTGCCCCTCACCGTCGAGCTGCAGGTAATCGACTCCTCGACCGAGATCACGCAGGGCCGCCACGATCTGGTGCGCCTCACCGATCGGTACGTTGGTGTCGAGCTCCCCGTGCACGACGAGCAGCGGTACGTCGATGTTCGCGGCCCGATGCAGCGGTGAGATCGCTGCGAGCAGGGCCGCATCGGTGACCGGGTCGCCGTACTTGCTGACCGCTGCGGCGGCGATCCACGGCTCGGTGTCGCGGTAGAAGGTGTGCAGGTCGGACATCCCGCAGATGTCAACCCCAGCAGCGAAGTAGCCGGGGTAGAAGGCCAGGCAGGCCAGGGTCAGGTAACCACCGTACGACCGCCCGGTGATCGCGATCGCGCTCGATCCGGCGATGCCGAGCCGGACCAGCTCGTCGGCGCTGGTGATCACGTCCTCGAACGCATCGCGTCGACCGTGCACGTCGTCGGCGTGCACGAAGGCGCGGCCGAAGCCGGACGAACCGCGGATGTTCGGCGCCAGCACGGCGATGCCCGCCGCCACCATCGCCTGGTGCTGCGGGGAGAACACCGGCCGCTCCTGCGCCTCCGGTCCGCCGTGCAACGACAGCATCGCCGGTCCGGGCTCGGTCCGACCCGGCACCCGGTAGAGCCAGCCGGTCAGCTCGAGACCGTCGTGAGCGCGGTAGCGGATCAGCTCGGGCTCGACCAGCTCGTACGGAGCCCGGAACGGCACGGCGCCGACCCGGGTCCACTGCAGTGTCCGGGTGCTCAGGCACCACAGCTCGCGGGGCCGGTGTGAACCCTCGACGCTCAAGATCACGCGGCGTCCGTCCCGGCTGAGCAGTGCCCCGGAGGCGACGGTGCCCGGCATGCCCGGCAGCGGCCGCCCCACCCCGGTCACGGTGTCGAACAGCTCCAGCTCGCTGCGGCCCGCCACGTTCCAGACCAGCAGCAGCTGGCGTCCGGCATCGTCGGCGTCGAGGCCCTCCAGCTCGGCGTCATCCCGAGCCGCCAGCACACCGGAGACCCCGCGCCAACCTTCCGCACCGAGTGGCACGGCCACCAGCTGGCGTCGGGGCAGCCCGGCGTCGGTGCACACGTACGCCACCAGCGGGGTGGCGTCGCCCGGGGGCGCGGGCCGGATGATCGCGACCTCCGTCGACCCCGTGGCCGGGTATGGGAGCAGCGGATGATCGAGGTCCGCGACCCGGTCCACCACCACGCAGAACTGCTTGCCCCGTTGGCCGTCCTTGATGATCACCAGGTGCTCGTCGACCGACAGGTCCAGCACCCCCAGCAGATCACCGGTGGCCAGCTGGTGCAGCTCGCCGGTCGTCGGATCGGCCAGGAAGCAGTGCGTGCGGCCGTCCCCGGCGTAGTCGGGGATGATCACCGTGACCCGGTGGCCGCTGCGTGTCCACGGACCGAGCTCGGCGTGCTGCTCGGCCGATCCGGCGATCCGGCGGGCGTCGCGTCCGTCGGGGCGGACCACCCAGACCTGGGTCCGGACGCCTCCGTCGGTGGCCACCGCGCAGGCCAGCCAGGCCCCGTCGGCGGACCAGTTGACGGATACGACCGGATCGTCGCTGATCGAGATCAACGTCGGCCGGTCGACGCTGCCGTCCATCCGCAGGTCGCAGACGAACACCTGCGGGCTCCCGTTGCGGTCACTGAGGAAGGCGAGCTGCTCGGCGTGCGGGCTGAGGGTCGGACCCCAGCTTCCCCAGGCCTCCACCAGCTCAGCGCCGAGATCCGCGGCGGCCGACCGCAGTCCCGTCCGCGAGACGACCGAGCTAGATGCCATGGTGCTGCAGCCACATCTCCAACAGGGCCAGCTGCCACAGCGCGTTCGAGCCCAGCGTCGTACGCGTCGTGTTGGGGTCGGCCAGCAGCCGGTTCACCAGGGCGGGGTTGAACAGCCCGCGGTCGCGCGCAACCTGGTCCGTGAGCGCCGACCGCACGCGGTCGAGGTAGGGCCCCTCGAGCTGGCGGATGGCCGGCACCGGGAAGTAGCCCTTGGTCCGGTCGATGACCTCGTCGGGGACGACGCCGCGGGCGGCCCGTTTCAACACGCCCTTGCCCCCGTCGGACAGCTTCAGCCCGGGTGGGATCCTCCCCGCGAGCTCGACCAGCTCGTGGTCCAGGAAGGGCACCCGGGCCTCCAGCCCGGCCGCCATGGTCATGTTGTCGACGCGTTTCACGGGATCGTCGACGAGCATGATCGTGGTGTCGTTGCGCAGCGCGGCGTCCACCGAGGTCTCCGCTCCGGCCCGACCGAACCGGTCGGTGATGAAGGCCGTCGGCTCGTCGGACGACGCCATCCACTCCGGGTTGAGCACCTCACCGAGAGCGGACCAGCGTCGGTCGAAGAACACCGAGGAGTACGCCTCGACGGCGTCCGCCCGGGGCACCGAAGCCAGTGGGGGATACCAGTCGTAGCCGCCCAGCACCTCGTCGGCGCCCTGGCCGGACTGCACGACCTTGACGTGCCGAGACACCTCCTGGCTGAGCAGGTAGAACGCCACGCAGTCGTGGCTGACCATCGGCTCGCTCATCGCTGCGATCGCTGCGTCGATCCCGGGCAGCAACCGGTCGGACGGAATCGGGATGCGGTGGTGGTCGGTGTCGAACCGCTCGGCCACCAGCGTCGAGTACTCGAACTCGTCGCCGGACTCCCCGCCGGCGGACTCGAAGCCGATGCTGAACGTCTTCAGGTCGTGCTGCCCGGCCTCGGCCAGCAGGGCGACGACGAGGCTGGAGTCGATGCCGCCCGACAGCAGCACCCCGACCGGGACGTCGGCCACCATCCGGCGGTCGACAGCGGTGCGCAGGGAGGTCAGCAACGCCTCCTCCCAGTCCTGCTCGGTCCAGTCGGCCTGCTCGGGATCCCGGCTGAAGTCCGGCTCCCAGTAGAGCCAGTCGCTCCCCGTGGTGCCGTCGGCCTCGATCACCCGTACGGTGGCCGGCGGCAGCTTGGTGACCCCGGCCAGGATCGTCCGTGGCGCAGGCACCACCGAGTGGAACGTCATGTAGTAGGACAAGGCCGTCACGTCGACGGAGGTGTCGACCCCGCCGGCGGCCAGCAGCGCCGGCAGGCTGGAGGCGAACCGGAGCCGGTCGCGGGTGTGGTCCAGGTAGAGCGGCTTGATCCCCAGCCGGTCCCGCCCCAGCACCAGCCGGCCGCTCACGTGCTCGTAGATCGCGAAGGCGAACATGCCCAGGAAGTGCTCGACGCAGGACAGTCCCCAGTGCGCGTACGCCTTGCCGATCACCTCGGTGTCCGACGTCGAGAAGAACGAGAAGCCGGCGCCCTCCAGCTCGGCGCGCAGCTGTTGGTAGTTGTAGATGCAGCCGTTGAAGACCACGCTCAGCCCCAACGGCGAGTCCACCATCGGCTGCGAGCCGGCCACGCTGAGGTCGATGATCGACAACCGTCGGTGACCCAGCGCCACCGGTCCCCGGGCCCACACGCCCGAACCGTCGGGTCCGCGCGCCTCCTGGCAGTCGTTCATCCGCTCACAGGCGGCGACGTCGGCCGTCCGACCGTCGAACCTGATCTCGCCGGCGAGTCCGCACATGGTGCTTCCCCTTCAGTCGTTGATGATCCAGGTGTCCTTGGCGCCGCCGCCCTGGGACGAGTTGACGACCAGACTCCCTTCGGGGGCGACCCGGGTGAGTCCGAGCGGGGCCAGCTCGCAGTCGTCGGGCGCGGTTCCGCGAAGGTACACGAAAGCGCGCAGATCCACATGCCGGGGCTGGAGGACACCGTCGTCGAACGTGGGGTGTGACGACAGGGCCACGACCTCCTGGGCGACCCAGCCCGCCGGATCGGCGGCGATCTCGGCGCGCCGTTGTGCCACCGCCGATGCCGACGCGTCCGGCCCGATCAGCACCCCGTGACCACCGTGGCCGTCGACCGGCTTGGTGACCAGCTCGCCGACCCGTTCCAGCACGATCCGCCGTTCGGTCTCGTCGCTGGTGCGATACGTCGGCACCGACTCCAGCAGCGGGCGCTCCTGCAGGTAGTAGGCGATCAGCTCCGGCACGTAGCAGTACATGGCCTTGTCGTCGGCCACCCCGTTGCCCGGGGCGTTGGCCAGGACGACGTTCCCGGCCGCCGCCACGTCGAAGACCTCCGCGCCGATCCGGCGGCCCTCGCCGTCCACCACGTTGACCAGCTCGTCGTCCAGCCGGAGGTAGAGGGCTCCGATCACCTCTGCGGTGGTCCGGTGGCGGACCCGGCCGTCGCTGACGTCGAGGTCGTCGGCGGTGACCAGCAGCAGGTCACCGCGTTCGGCCAGCAGCCGGTGCTCGAACCAGGCCGAGGCACCCGGCCCGGTCGAGAACAACGCGGCCGAGGTGCCGGGTTCGGCGTGCGCGAGCAGGGTGGCGCGGATCCGGGGCAGCGCGTCGGCCGGCGCCAGCAGCCCGCCGGGTCGCGGGAGGTCCGGCAGGACGGAGTCCAGCAGGTCGCGGATCGCGATCGCGTACGCCGCTCCGCTCGGGTTGCGGACGTTGTCCTCCAGCACCCGCCAGCCTCCGAACTCGTTGCGGACCAGGTCGAAACCCATGATCGGCGCGCGGATGGTGCCCGCCGGCAGCCTGGACGCCTCCGGCCGCCAGCCGAGGGCGCCGACAACCCGATCCCCCGGCAGCAGCCCATCGGCCAGCACCCGCTGGTCCCCGTACACGTCCGCCAGGAACGACTCGATCGCCCGGGCGCGCTGGATCAGCCCGACCCGCAGACTGGACCACTCGTGCGGGCTCAGCGCCCGCGGCACGAGATCGACCGAGAACCGTCGCTTCTCGTCCCCCACACCGAAGGTGAGGTCGTTCTCGTCGGTCCAGGTGTCGCGTCGGGCCTCGGCCTCGGCCCAACCCGCAGGTCCCATGGTGCGAAAGTGGTCGATGATGTCGTGGTAGACGGGCCTCGGTCGCTGACCGAGGCCGACAGCCTCGTCTCCGGCGCGGGGCCGGTACGTCCGCAGCTCCGGCACCTCGGCCGGCAGCCCCTCCGGCGGCCCCTGCGTCTCGTTGACGACCAGCTCGACGACGTCGTCGAGCTCGCCGCGCTCGGCCAGGGCCGCGCGCTGGCGATCGGCGGAGTTGCCCCGAGCCAGGGCGGTCGCCACCAGCTGCTCGACTTCGTCGACGTCGCCGAGCTCGGTCAGGAACGGGCGGAGCCGCTCGAACAGGCCGCGGACCGCCTGCGCGGCCGGGATAGGACGCGGGTGCCGGCTGTCGTCGAGCAGCTCGCCGGTCAACCCGCCGCGCGCCGCGCGCCAGATCGCGGCCCGGTGGATCGGTGCCGGGAACGGCACGAACGGCTTCGCCTCGGCGATCTCGTGCTCCGCCGCCCGCACCAGGCCGCGGAACAGTCCGGCGATCAGGACGGCGTCGTCGACGATGGGGCAGGCGTCGCAGACCCGCAGCTCCAGGGTGGGCGCGTGGGCCGATGGCCGGACGTCGAAGTAGGCCATCTTGCGATCGGCGATGACCCCGCTGTTGATCAGGTCGTCGAGCAGGTCGTCGTACTCCTGAGCCGACTCGATCCGGCCGGTGGCGCCCGCGCTGGGCCAACGCTGCCAGATGATCGTCCGGATGCTGGAGTAGCCGGTGTCCTGCCCGTTCCAGAACGGCGAGCTGGCCGAGAGCGCCAGCAGGATCGGCAGGTGGCGAGCCACCCGCTGCATGATCTGCACCGCCAGGTCCCGGTTCGACACCCCGACGTGGATCTGCAGCCCGCAGATCAGCTGCTCGTCGACCAGCAGCCGGTACTGCTCCTGCATCCGGCCGTAGCGCCCGGTCGCGGTCAGCTCGAAGTCGGCGAAGACCGAACGCGGAGCTGTCCCGGCGGAGGCGATGCCCAGGCCCTCGGCGGCGGCCACGTCGGCCAGACCGCGCCGCAGCCGGACGAGCTCCGAGCGCAGCTCCGCCAGGCTGGACACCACATCGGTGTTGGTCTCGACCGTGGTGCGTTGGATCTCCGCGGAGTAGTTGTCTCCCGGTAACCGGGACAGCACCTGCGGAGCGCGGGCCGACAGGCTCCAGCTCTCGAGGTCGATCAGGTGCAGCTCTTCCTCGGCACCCAGCGTCAGCTCTGCGCTCATCGCGGACAATGTAATCCCGACGCTGTTACACGCTCGACACGGCGCCCGTGCCGTACGATCCCGTGCGTGATACCGCCCCGCACGTTCTCCGCGACCGGACTCGCCCTGATCGCCGTCTTCGTCGGGATCATCGCCGCCCTGGGTCTGGTTCCGGGCATCGCGATCCCCGGGGTCGCCGTCCCGATCACGCTGCAGACCCTTGGCGTGATGCTCGCGGGCGCGGTGCTCGGTCGCTGGCGCGGGACCGCGGCGGTGCTGGTGTTCCTCCTCCTGGTGGCTCTCGGGCTGCCTCTGCTGGCCGGAGGTCGCGGCGGGCTGGGGGTCTTCTTCGGTCCGAGTGTCGGCTTCCTGGTCGGCTTCCCGGTGGCGGCGTTCGTGATCGGCTGGCTGACGGAGCGCTTCAACACGGCGCGGTCGCTGCCGAAGGGGATCGCGGTCAACATCGTCGGCGGCATCGTCGTGCTGTACGCGTTCGGGATCGCCGGCATGGCGATCGTGCTGCACCTGAGCCTGCTGCAGGCCGGTACGGCCGCCCTGGTCTTCCTGCCCGGAGACCTGGCCAAGGCCGTGGTGGCGGCCCTGGTGGCCCGCGGTGTGCACCAGGCGCTGCCCGGTCTGCTGCCGCAGGTGCCGCGAGCTGATCGGGAGCCGGTCGAGGTGTGATCACTCCCGCGGCGCTCCGGACCGCGTACGCGACCGGGAGCACCATCCGGCTGGCCACCTCCGGCACCTCCGGCCGACCCCGGTGGGTGCTGCGGACCGCGGCCTCCTGGGTGGACAGCTTTCCGCTGGTGGCCGACCTGTGCGCGCTCGACCGGACGAGCCGGGCCTGGGTGCCGGGTCCGCCGTCGGCGAGCATGAACGCGTACGCGGTCTGCCTGCTCGACCACGTCGCCGCGGAGCTGGTCGCGAGCCCCGCTGACGCGACCCACGCGTTCTGCACCCCGGCGGCGCTACCAGCGCTGCTGGACGATGATCTCGGGCCGCTGGTGCTCGTGGTGGCGGGAGACCGGCTGTCGCCGGCGCTGGCCGACCGGGCGGAGGCGGCCGGGCACACGGTGCACCACTACTACGGGGCGGCGCAGCTGTCGTTCGTCGGGTGGGGACGTGATGCGGACTCGCTGCGGATCTTCCCGGAGGTGCTGGCCACCGTCCGGAACGGCACCCTGTGGGTCAGCTCGCCCTGGCTGTGCCTGGGCGAAGAGGGAGATCCCCCGGTGCTGAGGACTCAGGACCGGGACGGTCGGGTGTGGATGAGCGTCGGTGATCGTGGCGCGGTGACTCCCGAGGGCCGGGTCGTCGTCGCCGGTCGCCCCGACGCCGTCACGACCGGTGGGGTCACGGTGGTGCTGGCCGACGTCGAGGCCGCGCTACGACCGTACGCGCGGGGTGAGGTGGTGGTGGTCGGCCGCCCGCACCCTCGTCTGGGGGCGGTGCTGGTGGCGATCTGCACGGATCCGGCCGACGCCGTCGAGCTGCCGGCTGCCGCTCGACGGGTGTTGCCGGGCAGCCATCGCCCGCGGCACTGGTCCGTGCGCGCCGAGCTCCCGGTCACGGGCGCGGGAAAGGTGGATCGGGACAGGATCGCGACGCGATGACCGTGGCGATCGTCGCGGCGCGGCGGACCCCGATCGGCACCGCCGGCCACGGTCTCGCCGATCAGACGGCGGCGGACCTCGCCGCCGCGGTGCTGCCGCCCGTGCTCGCCGACGCCGGCCTCACCGCGGCCGAGGTCAGCGAGGTGGTGCTCGGCAACTGCACGGGGCCCGGTGGCGACCTGGCCCGCTACGCCGCGCTGCAGGCCGGACTCGGGATCGGCGTCCCCGGCCTGACCGTCGACCGCCAGTGCGGCAGCGGCCTGGCCGCCCTGGTCGTCGGCGCGGCCCTGGTCGAGGAGGGTCGCGCCGTGATCGCGGGTGGGGTGGAGTCGGCCTCGACCTCGGCCCGACCCGAGCGCGCCCCGTTCGCCCCGCCCGAGCTCGGTGATCCGGAGATGGGAGCGGCCGCCGACCTGGTGGCCTCCCGGGCCGGGGTGAGCCGGGACCGGCAGGACGCGTACGCGCTGCGCTCCCACCAGCGGGCCGTGGCCGCCGCCGAGCGGGGGGTCTTCGACGCCGAGCTCGTCGGAGTCGGGGGTCTGACCCGGGACGAGCGTCCGCGGAACGGGATGAGCCGGCAGCGCCTCGCCCGGATGCGGCCGATCTTCGCCGCCGACGGCACCGCCACGGCCGGCACCTCGTGCGGGATCAACGACGGGGCCGCCGCGGTGGCTCTGCTGGCCGAGGTGGATCGGGTCCGGCGCGGGCTTCCGGGGTTGCGGATCCGGTCCTCGGCCACGGTCGCACTGTCGCCGCGGACCCCGGGTCTGGGCATCGTGCCGGCCGTCCGGGCCGCCCTCGGCCGCGCCGGGGTGACTCTCGACGACATCGCGGTGATCGAGTTCAACGAGGCGTTCGCCGGCCAGGTGCTGGCCTGCTGTGACGAGCTCGACCTGGAGCCGGAGCGGGTCTGCCTCGACGGCGGCGCGATCGCCCTCGGCCATCCCTGGGGTGCGTCCGGGGCGATCCTCGCGGTGCGCCTGTTCTCGCAGCTGGTGCGCACCGGACGGATCGGGGAGCTGGGGCTCGCGGCGATCGCGGTCGGCGGGGGCCAGGGTGTGGCGATGGTGGTGGAGTCGTGCCGCTGATCGCGGTGCACGGCGTCAGCCACACCTACGCCGCCCAGCGCCGCCCGGTGCTGCGTGAGGTCACCGTCGAGCTCACCGAGCACCGGATCGGGGTGATCGGAGCCAACGGGTCCGGCAAGTCCACGTTCGCGCGGCTGCTGAACGGCCTGATCGTGCCGGACCGGGGAACCGTCACGGTGGACGGCCACGACACCCGACGCGAGGGCAGGCGCGTCCGCCAGCTCGTCGGCTTCTGCTTCACCGATCCCGACGCGCAGATCGTGATGCCGACCGTCGCCGAGGACGTCGCGTTCAGCCTGCGCCGCCGGGACCTGCGGGGCCGGGCCCTGGAGGGGCGGGTCGGTGAGGTGCTGGCCCGCTTCGGGCTGGCCGGGCACGCCGACCACCCGGCCCAGCTGCTCTCCGGCGGTCAGAAGCAGCTGCTCGCGCTCGCGTCGGTGCTGGTCACCGAACCGGCGCTCGTCGTCCTGGACGAACCGACCACGCTGCTCGATCTGCGGAACGCCACGCTGATCGCCGAGCTGCTGGCCGCGCTCGACGAGCAGGTCGTGCTGCTCACCCACCACCTCGACCTGCTGGTCGACTTCGACCGCGTGCTGGTCTTCGACGACGGCCGGCTGGTGGCGGACGCGGCGCCGGGGCCTGCGATCGAGCACTACCGACGGCTGATGCGGCAAGCGCGATGAGTCTGCTCGGGCTCTATCTCCCCGGCGGCTCGCTGCTGCACCGGGCACCCGCGGGAGCGAAGCTGGTGGGGCTGGTCGCGTTGGCCGTCGTGAGTCAGCTGCTGGGGGAGTGGTGGCAGCGCTGCCTGCTGCTGCTCGCGGTGCTGCTGCTCTACCCGGCGGCGGGCATCGGTCTGCGGTTCGCCGTCCGCCAGCTGCGGTCGCTGTGGTGGGTGCTGGCCGCCGTGGCGGTGGCGCAGGTCGTGGTGGCGAGCTGGCAGCTCGCGGTGTCGGTCACCGTGACGATCCTGCTGCTCGTGCTGGCGGCCGGTCTGGTCACCCTGACCACCACGACCACGGCCCTGAGCGACGTGGTGGTGCGGACCCTCGGTCCGTTCCGCCGGTTCGGGGTCGCACCGGAGCGGGTCGGGCTGCTGCTGGCGCTGAGCATCCGCGCCGTCCCGATCGTGCTGGGCCTGGCCGAGCAGCTGCGCGACGCCCAGCGGGCCCGCGGCCTGCCCGTCGGTCCGCGCGTCTTCGCCGTCCCCCTGCTGGTGCGGGCGTTGCGTCACGCTCAGCGGCTGGGTGACGCCCTGATCGCCCGCGGCCTGGACGACTGACGGGTCAGCGGCGGGCCGTCGGGACCACCACCCCGGCCGAGCCGCCACCGCGCCGGAGCGGTTCGGCCGCCGCGAGCACGTACCCGCCCGGACGGAACTCCAGTGCGGCCACCGCCCCGATCTCCGCCGCGGAGGTGAACGCGTCCCCGCTCTTCACCAGGGTGTAGCCGCGCGACGTCAGGGCACCGCCGTACAGGTCGATGAAGGCCTGCTCCGCCGTGACGGTCGAGGCGTTGCGGTGCGACGCGCGGGGGGCAGCGACCGCCTCCGGGAGCGTCATGCCGAGGTCGACCCGGTTGACCAGGGTCTGCAGCACCGTGGTGATGATCGTCGAGCCGCCGGGCGAGCCGACGGCGTAGACGGGCAGCCCGCGACCGTCCAGCACGATGGTCGGCGACATGGACGACCGGGGCCGCTTGCCGCCCTGGATCCGGTTGGGGTCGGTGGCGGCGTAGACGGCGGAGAAGTCGGTCAGCTCGTTGTTCAGCAGGAAGCCGCGGCCCGGCACCACGATGCCGGAACCACCGGTCTGCTCGATCGTCAACGTGTACGAGACGACGTTGCCCCAGCGGTCCGAGGCGACCAGGTGGGTGGTGGACCTGCCCTGGTCGGTGGTCGGTGACTGTCCCGCCGTCCGGCAGCCGCGCGCGGTCAGATCACCCTTCGGGGTCGGCGTCACCAACGCCTGCTGGCGCGGGATCTGGCAGGCCCGACTGTCGGCGAAGCGCTGGGACAGCAGGGTCGCGGTCGGCACCGGCACGAAGGCCGGATCGCCGACGTACGCGGCGCGGTCGGCGAAGGCGAGCGCCGAGGCGTCCAGGTAGTAGTGCAGCGCCCGCGGGGTGGACATCCGACTCAGGTCCACCGTGTCGAGGATGTTGAGCGCCTCACCGACGGTCGTGCCGCCGGAGGACGACGGTGCCATCCCGTACACGTCGAGGTTGCGGTAGCGAACCGAGGTCGGTCGCTGGTCCAGGGCCCGGTACGCGGCAAGGTCGGCCGTCGTGAGGAAACCCTTCGGCACCGGCAGGGTGGTGCCGGCGGTCTTCGGTGGCGCCGTGACGGCTCGGACGATGTCCTCGGCGATCGGCCCCCGGTACATCACGCCGGCGCCACCCCGGGCGATGTCGCGATAGGTCTGGGCGAGATCGGGGTTGCGGAACACGTCCCCGACCTTCGGGGCGTCACCGCCTGGCAGGTAGAGGGCCGCGGTGGGCTCGATGGCGGCGAACCGGGCCTTGTTGTCCAGTGTCTGGTTGCGGAAGGTGGGGTCGACCACGAAGCCGCGGTTGGCGATCTTGACAGCCGGCTCCAGGTTCGCCGACAGCGACTTGCGACCCCACTTCTGCACGGCGCGTTCCCAGGTCGCCGGGGTGCCGGGAACGCCGACCGACACCCCACTGGTCACCAGCTGAGGCGTGAACGGGTAGGGCTGCCCGGTGGCGGGATCGATGAACGCGTTGGTGGGCATGCTCAGCGGCGCGGTCTCCCGACCGTCGATGGTGTGCACCCGGCGCGTCCGGGCGTCGTAGTAGACGAAGTAGCCGCCCCCACCGATGCCCGCCGAGTAGGGCTCGGTCACCCCCAGTGCGGCGGCCGTGGCGACGGCCGCATCGACGGCGTTGCCGCCGTCCCGCAGCACCCGGAGCCCGGCCGCGGTGGCCTCCGGATCGACGCTCGCGATCGCGCCGCCCCAGCCGTACGCGGTGGGGTTCTTCGCGGTGACCCGTCGCTCGTCGGCGGGGCTGGCGTCGGCGGTCGGCGGGGCGGCGCCGGCCAGCAGGGTGGTGGTGAGAACGAGAGCGAGCAGGCCGGTGCCTGCCCGCCGGAACCGTCGAGCCATGGGGGAGCTCCTCGGGTAGGGAATGACCCTTCCTACCCCACCCGTTCCCGCAGGTCTAGGCGGGGCGGGTGGCCAGCAGCCGGCGGACGCCCGCACGGGTGAGCATCAGCAGCAAGATCAGAGCGGTCACCGCGAAGAACCCGCCCAGCTGGACGTAGTCCCCGAACAGCAGGGCGACCAGCTCCAGCACGACGAGCTTGCTGCCCGCCATCACGAGCACCAGACTCACGGCGGCCAGTGCCTTGCCGATCTTCCGCGGCGCCGCGGTGAAGCGGATCTTGACCCGGTCTTTGAGGAAGACCACGACCTCGAGCACCGCCTTGAGCAGGATCGCGGTCAGCAGGGACAACAGGAAGGTCTCGCTGATCATCGCGGGGACGAACTGGGTGGCCAGGTTGAGCACCACGACGTACGCGAAGACGTCCACCACGTCCTCGGCGGCGAACCGGCCCATCATCGACACCGGGGAGGTCTAGATGCTCAGATCGGCACTGTGCAGCAGGTCCAGGGCGTCTGGCTCGCCGACCAGCTGCACGTCGGCGGCCGTGCCGCGGCCGTTGGCGTAGAGCATCAGCTCACTCGGCCGACCGACCACGGTGACGATGGTCGACCCGGACACGGCGCGGATCGCGTCGGGCTCGTACTGGTCGGCGGTGCCCGCGCGCTCCAGCACCACACCGACCTGAGCACGACGGAAGAAGGCGCGGCCGAGCAGCTTGAGCCGACGCCACATCCAGTCCTCGATCTCGACGTCCAGATCCCGTGGGGGCTCGGGAGCGTCACCGGCCCGCCGTACGTCCTCGTGGTGGATGAAGAACTCGGTGGTGTTGGCCGGCTCATCCACCCCGGGCAGGGCGAACACCGAGAACCGTCCCGGACCGTTGCGGATCCGATCGACCAGCTCGGCGAACTCCCAGCGCTGCTTCACCTCGGCCATCCGCCGGTCCAGCAGCCCGGACAGCGGCTTGGCCACCATGCCGGACACACCGATCGGGTCGGTCTCGCGGATCCACAGGTGGGCGGCAAGGTCGTGCGTCAGCCAGCCCTCGCACAGGGTGGGTGCACCCGGCCCCCGGGCATCGAAGAGGTCGCACAGAGCGGCACGCTCCGACTTGGCAAAGGTCACGAGGAGCCATGCTAGACGTGTCTGTCGATTCGGCGGACCGCTGTCGCGAGAAGTAGGCAGGTCACGCCGAACAGACCGCCGACGCAGCTGGGCCGCGCAGGCGCCGTCGTCGGCCAGCCGAGGGGCAAGGCCGAGCGCGCCGTGGGTGATGCCCTGGTGTGGGTTGCCCGTCCGCTCTGACCCCCCTCTCGTCAGCGGAAACGAGAACTCGTCCGACATCCCTGCCACCGTCGGGGAGAATGTCGGCCGTGACGCGCCCCGACCCCACTCCGCTCGACTCCTCAGCGACCGACCTCGAGTGGAACGCCCTCGATCCCGCGGTGGCCGCTCTGCTCAAGCGCGACAGCGCCGGTCTGGTGGCCGCCGTGGTGCAGCAGTGGGACACCCGCGAGGTGCTGATGGTCGGCTGGATGGACGACGAGGCGCTGCACCGTACGCTCACCACCGGTCGCGCCACCTACTTCTCCCGCAGCCGTGACGAGTACTGGGTGAAGGGGGAGACGAGCGGGCACCGGCAGTGGGTCAAGGAGGTCCGGTTGGACTGCGACGGCGACACGCTGCTGGTCGCCGTCGACCAGGAGGGGGCGGCCTGCCACACGGGCGACCGCAGCTGCTTCGACGCCCGCGTCCTGCCGTCAGTGGTCGGAGCGGCCCGATGAGCCCCGCGACCCCGAGCACCCACCCGACCGGCGCGATCGAGCCCACCCTGGAGGAGTTCCGCGCGCTGGCCCCGGACCGCCGGGTCATCTCCGTCCGCCGCCGGCTGCTGCTGGACACCGAGACCGCGACCGGTCTCTATCGCAAGCTGGCCGGGAACCGACCGGGCACCTTCCTGCTGGAGTCCGCGGAACAGGGGGTGTGGTCGCGGTACTCCTTCATCGGCGTGAACGCGGTCGCCACCCTCACCGAGGTCGACGGGGCGGCCACCTGGACCGGTCGGGTGCCGACCGGGATGCCCAGCGGCGGCGACCCCCTCGCCGCGGTGGCCGAGACGCTGCGCCGGCTGCACACCCCGCGCGACGAGACGCTCCCGCCGCTCACCTCGGGCCTGGTCGGCTATCTCGGCTACGACATCGTGCGCCGGATCGAGCGGCTGCCCGACAGCAACCCGGACGACCTCCAGATCCCTGAGCTGGTGATGCTGGTGGTCGGCGATCTCGTCGTCCTGGACCACCACGCCCAGCAGGTCTGGCTGATCGCCAACGCGGTCAACTTCGACGGCGGTGACGCCGGCGTCGACGAGGCCTACGCGGACGCCGTGGCCCGGGTCGAGGCGCTGACGGAGGCGGTCGCCCGGCCCACCCCGCCGGCGCCGGTCGCCGTGCGCGAGGTCGTGGAGCTGCCCGTCCGTCGGCAGCGTTCCGCCGAGGAGTTCCGGGCCGCCGTGTCGGCGGCGGTGGAGGAGATCAAGGCCGGCGAGGCCTTTCAGATCGTGGTCAGCCAGCGGTTCGAGGTCGACACCACCGCCGATGCGCTGGACGTCTACCGGATGCTCCGGCTGACCAACCCCAGCCCCTACATGTACCTGCTGCGGCTGGACGGCTTCGACATCGTCGGTTCTTCCCCCGAGGCACTGGTGACGGTCAAGGACGACACGGTGCTGACCCACCCGATCGCGGGCTCCAAGCCCCGCGGCGCGACCCCGGCCGAGGACGCCGCGCTGGAGGCGGAGCTGCGAGCCGACCCCAAGGAGCGGGCCGAGCACGTGATGCTGGTCGACCTGGGCCGCAACGACCTCGGTCGGGTCTGCCGACCGGGCACGGTCGAGGTGGTGGAGTTCATGGAGGTCCGCCGCTACAGCCACATCATGCACCTGGAGTCGACGGTCACCGGACGCCTCGCTCCGGAGCGGACGGCCCTCGATGCGGTGCTGGCCGCCTTCCCCGCGGGCACCCTGTCAGGCGCCCCGAAGGTGCGCGCGATGGAGATCATCGACGGCCTCGAGGTGTCCCGCCGCGGCCTGTACGGCGGGGTGGTCGGCTACCTGGATCTCGCCGGCGACGCCGACGCGGCGATCGCGATCCGCACGGCCCTGCTGCGCGACGGGACCGCCTACGTGCAGGCGGGCGGTGGCATCGTCGCGGACTCCCACCCGCCCACCGAGGACCAGGAGTCGCAGAACAAGGCCGCCGCGGTCGTCCGGGCCATCACCGTCGCGCAGGCCTTCCGGCCCGTCACGTGAGCCGGCTGACCCGACTGACCGGCCGCGGACCCACCCTCGTCCTCCTGCTGCTGGGTGCCGGTCTCGGCTTCGTCGCCGCAGCGCAGGCGTGGTGGCGGGCCGGCGGCGCCGGCGCCGAGGTGACCTTCAGCGGGTCCGACGCCACCGGGGGCCTGAGTCAGGCCCTCGCCGCGGTCGCCCTGGCCGGCGTGCTGCTGGTTCTGGTGCTCCGACGACGTGGTCGCCGGGTGCTGGCGGTGGCGCTGGCCGCCACCGGGGTCGGGATGATCGTCACCGGGGCGGTGCAGACCGCTCCCGACGCCGAGGCGGTCCGGAACCGGGTCCGGCAGGTGAGCCTGACCGACCAGTTCGCCCTCGAGACGACGGCCTGGCCGTGGGTGTACGCCGTCGCCGGAGTCGCCGTCCTCTTCGGCGGGCTGCTGCTGTGGAGGGGAGCGGCCCGCTGGGCCGAGCGCAGCGACCGGTTCGAGCGGTCGGTGACCCCGGGCACCGCGCCGGCCGATCTGAGCGAGGATCCCGGCCGCGCCTGGAAGGACCTGGACGCCGGACTCGACCCGACGGGCGACCCCGATGTGCACGACGGAGCGGAAAGCGTCACAATGGAGCCGATCCACGATCCCCGGCAGGAGTGAGGACCAGATGGCAGGCACGGAGCCCACGATCTACGAGGTCAGCGACTACAAGCCTGCGCCCGGGAACAAGCACGTCCACCACGGACGCACCGTGGCCGCCTGGGTCGGCAGCGCGATCGCTCTGGTCGGCTTCATCGTCGGCGCGTTCGGCCTGGTGTTCGGCAGCTGGCCGGTGTTCTGGGTCGGTGGCGTCCTGCTGATCGTGGCGCTGATCGCCACCGTGGTGCTGCAGAAGATGGGAATGGGCGCCGTCTAGGCGGCTCGCGCTGTGGGTGCACTCGACGACATCATCGCTGGGGTCCGGGAGGACCTCGCCCTCCGCCAGGCCACGACCAGCCTCGAGCGACTGAAGGAACGGGTCAAGATCGTCGACCCGGCGCTCGACCCGATGCCACTCTTCCGCGGCCGCGGTGTGGCGGTGATCGCCGAGGTCAAGCGGTCCAGTCCGAGCAAGGGTGCGCTGGCCACCATCAGCGATCCCGCGGCCCTGGCCGCCCAGTACGAGGCGGGCGGCGCCGCCGCCATCTCGGTGCTCACCGAAGAACGTCGCTTCGGCGGCACGCTCGACGACCTGGTCCGGGTTCGCCTCGCCGTGTCGGTCCCGGTGCTGCGCAAGGACTTCATCGTCACCTCCTACCAGCTGTTCGAGGCCCGTGCGGCGGGGGCCGATCTGGTGCTGCTGATCGTGGCGGCGCTGACCGACCAGGAGCTGACCTCGCTGATCGAGCGGGCCCGCTCGATCGGACTGACCCCCTTGGTGGAGGCGCACACCGCCGACGAGGTCCGGCGGGCCGTCGACGCGGGGGCCACCGTGATCGGGGTCAACGCCCGCAGCCTGCAGACCCTCGAGGTGGACCCGCAGACCTTCGCCCGACTGGCCCCGCTGATCCCCGACGGGATCGTGCGGATCGCCGAGTCCGGTGTCCGCGGTCCGCACGACGTGATCGAGCTGGCCCGCTCCGGCGCCGACGTCGTGCTGGTGGGCGAGGCACTGGTCACCGGCCGGGACCCGCGAGCCGGTGTGGCCGATCTCGTCGCGGCGGGGGCCCACCCGGCGCTGCACAAGTCCTGATCTCAGACGTCGGGCCGGTGCCGGTCAGGATCGCGTACGTTTGCCCGTGCGCCTGCAACGCCCGGCGGCGTACGGCAACGATAGGAACTGACCCGTGGTCACCCAGACCCTTCCCGACGCGTCCGGTCACTTCGACCAGTTCGGCGGCAAGTTCGTCCCCGAGGCGCTCTACGCCGCCCTCCAGCAGCTGGAGCAGGAGTTCCGCTCCGCTCAGGCCGATCCGGCCTTCGCCACGGAGCTGAGCGCGTTGCTCGCCGACTACACCGGGCGACCGAGCCCGGTCACCGAGGTGCCGCGGTTCGCCGCTCACGCCCTGGGTGACTCGGGCGTGGCTCCGACGATCGTGCTGAAGCGCGAGGACCTGAACCACACCGGGTCCCACAAGATCAACAACGTGCTCGGTCAGGCGCTGCTCGCCCGGCGGATGGGCAAGACCCGGGTGATCGCGGAGACCGGGGCCGGTCAGCACGGCGTCGCCACCGCCACCGCCGCCGCCTTGTTCGGGATGGAGTGCACCGTCTACATGGGGCGCGTCGACACGGAGCGGCAGGCGCTGAACGTGGCCCGGATGCGGCTGCTGGGCGCCGAGGTGATCGCCGTCGAGTCGGGGTCGCAGACCCTCAAGGACGCGATGAACGACGCGATGCGGGACTGGGTCTCCTCCGTCGACCACACCCACTACCTGATCGGCACGGTCGCGGGCCCGCACCCGTTCCCGTTGCTGGTGCGGGAGTTCCAGCGGATCATCAGCACCGAGGCCCGGGCCCAGCTGCTCAGTCGCTACGGTCGGCTGCCCGACGCCGTGGCCGCCTGTGTCGGCGGCGGCTCGAACGCGCTCGGCATCTTCGCCGACTTCATCCCCGACGCCGAGGTCGCCCTGTACGGGTTCGAGGCCGGCGGTGACGGGGTGGAGACCGGCAAGCACGCCGCCACCATCTCCGCCGGTTCGGTCGGTGTGCTGCACGGCATGCGGACGTACGTGTTGCAGGACGAGGACGGCCAGACCCGGGAGTCGCACTCCATCTCGGCCGGTCTGGACTACCCCGGTGTCGGACCCGAGCACTCGTGGCTCGCCGCGACCGGTCGCGGCCGCTACGAGGCGGTCACCGACGCCGAGGCGATGGACGCGCTGGCCCTGTTGACCCGGACCGAGGGGATCCTGCCGGCCATCGAGTCCGCGCACGCCCTGGCCGGGGCGCTGAAGCTGGGCCGCCGGCTGCCGCTGCGCGCCGACGGCACCCCGCCGCTGATCCTGGTCAACCTGTCCGGGCGGGGGGACAAGGACGTCGACACCGCCATCCGGTGGTTCGACATCGACACCTCGGGCACCCCCAGCACCGCGGGAGAGACCCGGTGAGCACGATCGCGAGTCCGGCGAGCACCGGCTTCGACCTGGGTCGGTCGGGTCGCTTGTTCGCCGACGTCAAGGCTTCCGGTCGGGGCGCACTGGTCGGCTTCCTGCACGTCGGCTACCCCGACGTGGCCACGTCGCTGCGGGCTGTCCGGGCCCTGTGCGGGGTGGACGGCGACGATCGGCGGCCCGGGGTCGACCTGGTCGAGGTCGGGATGCCGTACAGCGACCCGATGATGGACGGTGTCACCATCCAGCGCGCCGGCACCAAGGCCCTGGCCCGCGGAGTGCGGACCCGGGACGCGTTCGCGGCCGTCGAGGCGGTCGCGGAGACCGGCACCCAGGCCGTGGTGATGACGTACTGGAGCCTGATCGAGAAGTACGGTCCGGACGCGTTCGGCCGAGATCTGGCCGCGGCCGGTGGTTCGGGCGTGATCACCCCCGATCTCACGCCCGACGAGGCCGACGACTGGTTCGCTGCCTCGGATGCCCATCGGCTCGACCGGATCTTCCTGCTGTCGCCCTCCTCGACCGACGAGCGGATCACGAGCACCCTGGCCGCCTGCCGCGGCTGGGTGTACGCCACCGCGGTGATGGGGGTGACGGGTGCTCGCTCGCAGACCTCCTCGGCCGCGCCGGCACTCGTCGAGCGCATCCGCCGGAGCGATCCCGGCGCCATGGTCGGGGTCGGTCTCGGTGTGTCCACCGGGGCGCAGGCCCGCGAGATCGTCGGCTACGCCGACGCGGCGATCGTGGGCTCGGCGCTGGTGGCCACGCTGCTGGCCGCCGAGGACGCCGGTACGCCGGACGACCTGAGTGGGCTGCGGAGGGTGGTCGACGACCTCGCCTCCGGGGTCCGTGCCGATGATCGCGCCTAGGGCACAGCCTCACCGGTTCGACGACTGGGCCCCGTGGATCTCCACGCTGGCGCGCTTGATCGTGGGCGGAGTGCTGCTCGTCGCCGGAGCGCTGAAGGTGATCGACCCCCAGTCCGCGATCGCTGCGGTGCGGGCGTACGAGCTGGTTCCCGCCTGGTTGGAGCGACCGATCGGCTGGGGACTCCCGTTCCTCGAGGTCGGTCTCGGTCTGCTGCTGGTGTCGGGACTGTTCACCCGGGCCGCGGCGGTCGCGGCGGGCCTGCTGATCGTCGTCTTCCTCATCGCGGTCGTCTCCGCCGCGGCCCGGGGCCTGAGCATCGACTGCGGCTGCTTCGGCGGCGGCGGTCAGGTGGCACCCGGCCAGACCTCCTACGCCGGGGAGATCGTCCGCGACCTCGGACTGCTCGCCCTCTGCGGTTGGCTGGTGTGGCAACCGCGCAGTCGGTTCGCCCTCGATCATGAGGAGCAGCGGTGAGTCAGTCGAGACGGGACCGGGCGAGTACCCACCAGCGCGTTCTGGCCGAGCAGCAGGCGGCGCAGCGTCGCCGCGAGCGTCGTCTGCTGGCCGGTGTCGTGGGTGCGATCGTGGTGGTGCTGGTCGCGGCCGGGATCGGCTTCCAGGCCTGGCGGACCCACCGAGCACCCGACGCCGGCACCCTCACACCGGGTCCGTCCGTGCCCGTGACCATCGTCGACGGTCAACCCGTCTCCTGGGGGAGCCCGGGTGCGCCCGTGACGGTCGACCTCTACGAGGACTTCCACTGCCCGCACTGTGCGGAGTTCGAGGAGGAGTACGGCCAGGTCCTCGCCGACGCCCAGGCGGCCGGGACCATCCGGCTCCGGATCTTCCCGATGTCGTTCATCGACGCCGGGTCGACGGCCGCGGCGAACGCGTTCGCCTGTGCGGCCGAGGCGGGCTTCGGCGAGTCCTACTACACCGGTCTGTTCGCGAACCACACCCTGGACTGGAGCGACTCCCAGCTCGTCCAGCTCGCCGAACGGGCTCACGGCAGCCCCGTCCCGGCCGAGTTCTCGACCTGCGTGTCCCAGCGCAGCCACGCGGGCTGGGTCGACTCGATCAACACGGCCGCCGCGACCGCGGGGGTCGACGGCACCCCGACGATGTTCCTCGACGGCTCTCGGATCGACATCGAGGCCTTGAACCCTGACAGTCTCACCACGAAGATCGAGGAGGCCGCCCGACCATGAGCAGCCTGAGTGTCCTGACCCCCCTGAGCTCGTTCACGACCCTGTTCATCCCCAGCCCGGCCAGTGGGGTCTGGGAGGTGTTCGGCTTCCCCCTCCGCGCATACGCGCTGTGCATCATCGCCGGGATCGTGGTGGGCATGATCATCGCCGGCCGTCGTTGGCGGGCCCGCGGCGGCAGTCAGGACACCCTCGAGCTGGTGATCGCGGTGGCCATCCCCTGCGGCATCGTCGGCGCGCGGCTCTACCACGTGATCACCGACTACCAGCTCTACTTCGGACCGGGTCGCGATCCCCTCGACGCGCTGAAGATCTGGAACGGCGGACTCGGGATCTGGGGTGCGGTCGCCGCCGGGGTGGCCGGTGGCTACCTCGTCGCCCGGCGCAGGCAGGTCAGGTTCCCCGCCCTGCTGGACGCGGTCGCCCCGGGTCTGGCTGTCGCCCAGGCCATCGGCCGGCTGGGCAACTGGTTCAACCAGGAGCTGTTCGGTCGCCCGACCACGCTGCCGTGGGGTCTGGAGATCGACGAGCAGCACCGACCGGGCGGCTACGAGGACTACGCCACCTTCCACCCGACGTTCCTGTACGAGCTCGTCTGGAACCTCGGGGTGGCCGGGGTGCTGATCTGGGCCGACCGCAAGTGGAAGCTCGGCCACGGCAAGGTGTTCGCTCTCTACGTGGTGCTCTACACCGCCGGCCGGTTCTGGATCGAGGCGCTGCGGATCGACAGCGTGAACGAGATCGGCGGCTTCCGGCTGAACAACTACACGTCGCTGATCGTGTTCGTGGTGGCCCTGCTCTGGCTGCTCTGGCTGATCAGGAACCGCCCGGGCCGGGAGCTCGTCGTCGAGGGTCCTGAGCCGGGCGAGGTCGGGGACACCGAAGCCGCCACCGAATCCGCCACCGAAGCCGCCGGCCCCTCCACATCGGACGACGCCGAGTCCGGGGCCCCCGAGAAGTCCCCGTGAGCCCCACCGGCAGAACCGCGCTGGTCACGGGTGGCAACGCCGGTCTCGGGCTGGAGATGTGCCGCGGCCTCGCCCGGGCGGGGGCGCGGGTGCTGGTCAACGGCCGTGATCCCGAGCGCACCGCCGCGGCGGTGGACGCTCTGTCGGCCGAGGGCCTGACCGCGGAGCCGGCCGTCTTCGACGTGGCCGCGGCCTCGGATGAGGTGCTGGCCCCGTACGGGCCGATCCACATCCTGGTCAACAACGTGGGTCAGCGAGACCGACGAGGCGCCCTCGACCTGTCGGTCGACGACTTCCGGCGCCTGATCGAGATCGACCTGACCGCCGCCTACGCCCTGAGCCGGCTGATCGCCGCCCGGATGGTCGCCGGCGGGGTGAGCGAGGGGACCATCGTCAACGTCAGCTCGGTGGTGGGCGGCATCCTCGGACATCGCGGCGATGTCGCGTACGCCGCGGCCAAAGCCGGGCTCGAAGGACTCACCCGGGCCATGGCCGCCGATCTGGGGGTGCTCGGCATCCGGGTCAACGCGGTGGCACCCGGCACCTTCGTCACCGAGGTGAACGCGCCCCTGTTCGCCACCGACGAGTGGCAGCGCTGGGTGGTCGAACGCACCCTGCTGGGCCGCTTCGGTCAGCCGGCCGAGATCGCCGGCGCCGTGACCTTCCTGGCCGGACCGGCCTCCTCCTACGTCACCGGTCAGGTGCTGGTGGTCGACGGGGGACTGACCAGCCGGTTCTGATCCAACCCGCCGGATCCAGCTGGCGACACGCCACTAGGTCAGGGGACCGGCGAAGACCGCCGGTTCGTGGACGCCTCCGTCGATCCGAACCTCGAACACGACGTCCTCGCAGTGGTCGGGGGACAGGACGTACCGCAGCAGGTAGGGATCGGATGACGCGCCGATGGCGATCAGCTGGACGCTGCCGAGGTCGTCTGGTCCCGGCGGGATCAGGTAGCGGACGGCCGGCCGTCGGCTGGCGCCGTAGCGCAGGTCGCCGCTCAGCCAGGCCTCGAAGGTGTGGTGCGAGTCGTTGCGGACCTCGACGGTCAGCTCGACCACCGGCACACCGAGTCGTCGACCCGTCCAGATGTCTGTGCTCACCGCCAGGCCATCCGCGTACGGGTAGCTCTGGTCGAAGGTGGGCGGTCGGCGCCCCACGTCCGCAGTCCCCGACCCCGTCGCGAAGGGATCATGGACGTTGAGCAGGGTGCAGACGAGCCAGATCGTGAGCACGAGCAACCGCCACACCAGCTGCCCAGGGATGCCCGTCATCGTCGTCCCTCCCTCCGGCCGGTGCCCTCGTCACCGACCACGTCCAGGGTGCTCACCCCCGGGCTCGGGGCGCATCGGTACATCTACCTAGTTCGGCCGGATCGAGGAGAAAGCAGCTGGTCGGAGCAGCTGCTCCCGGACGGTAGGCTGCGGTGCGGAACACACCCCGTTCCGACGAAGCACCAAACAGTCTGTCCAGCGGCGGATGTCCGTCGCAGCCGTCGCCGTGCGTTATCTTGTGCCATCGCCAGCGGGACAGTGCCGTCCCGGAGATCTCGGCGCGCCGATGCCGAACTGCCACCACCCCCCGTGGCGGAGACCTGGGGTTTCCACCCCGACCACGGACTCCACCACTGGCTTCGACGACGGGAGTCTTGCATGACTGTCGCTCCTGGCACCCGCCAGCTTCCCCAGACCGAGCTATCGGACCCCCGGCTCGCCGCCGCCGAGCACGGTCTCTACGACCCGGCGTACGAGCACGACGCCTGCGGGGTGGCGTTCGTCGCGACCCTCAGCGGCGTGCCGAGCCACACGATCGTCGCCCAGGGCCTGGAAGCCCTGCGCAACCTCGACCACCGCGGCGCCACCGGCGCCGATCCGCGCACCGGGGACGGGGCCGGCATCTTGATCCAGGTCCCGGACGCGTTCCTCCGCGACGAGGCCGGCTTCGAGCTGCCCGCCGCCGGAGCGTACGCGGTCGGCAACGCCTTCCTGCCCCAGGACGCCGAGGCCGCGGCCACCGCGCGGGACACGATCGAGGCGATCGCCGCCGAGGAGTCCCTCGAGGTGCTCGGCTGGCGCGTGGTTCCCACCGACGACAGCTCCCTGAGCGATCTCACCCGTTCCAACAAGCCGCGGTTCGAGCAGCTGTTCGTGGCCGCCACCGCCCAGGCGGTGAGCGGGATCGCGCTGGACCGGCTGACGTACGCGCTGCGCCGCCGGGCCCAGCACGAGGTCGGCGTCTACTTCGCGTCCCTGTCGGCCCGCACCCTGGTCTACAAGGGGATGCTCACCACCGAGCAGCTCGACCAGGTGTTCGGTGAGCTGCTGGACGCGCGGATGGCCAGCGCCCTGGCCGTCGTGCACTCCCGGTTCTCCACCAACACGTTCCCCGCCTGGGAGCTGGCGCACCCGTTCCGGATGATCGCCCACAACGGCGAGATCAACACCGCCAAGGGCAACCGCAACTGGATGCGGGCCCGGGAGGCGCTGCTGGCCAGCACGGAGCTCCCCGGTGACCTGGACCGGCTGTTCCCGATCTGCACCCCCGACGCCTCCGACTCGGCCTCCTTCGACGAGGTGGTCGAGCTGCTGCACCTGGGCGGCCGCTCGCTGCCGCACGCGATGCTGATGATGATCCCGGAGGCCTGGGAGAACAACGACCTGATGGACCGGAAGCGGAAGGACTTCTACGCCTTCCACTCCTGCCTGATGGAGCACTGGGACGGCCCCGCCGGGGTCGTGTTCACCGACGGCACCCAGATCGGCGCCGTGCTGGACCGCAACGGCCTGCGTCCCGGGCGCTACTGGGTCACCGACGACGGACTGGTGGTGCTGGCCTCCGAGGCCGGCGTGCTGGACATCCCGGCGGAGAAGGTGGTCGAGAAGGGTCGGCTGCAGCCCGGCCGGATGTTCCTCGCCGACCTGGCCGAGCACCGGATCATCTCCAACGACGAGATCAAGGACCAGCTCGCCGCCGAGGCCCCGTACGGGGAGTGGCTGAGCGCCGGTCGGATCCTGATCACCGACCTGCCCGAGCGCGAGCACGTGGTGCACACCCACGCGTCGGTCACCCGTCGCCAGCAGGTGTTCGGCTACACCGAGGAGGAGCTGAGGCTCATCCTGGCGCCGATGGCCACCGCCGGCGCCGAACCGATCGGCTCGATGGGCACCGACACCCCGATCGCCGCCCTGAGCGCCAAGCCGAGGCTGCTGTTCGACTACTTCTCCCAGCTGTTCGCCCAGGTCACCAACCCGCCGCTGGACGCCATCCGCGAAGAGCTCGTCACCTCGCTCTACAACACCATCGGACCGGAGCAGAACCTGCTGGCACCCGGTCCGGCGTCGTGTCGGCGCCTGGTGCTGCCGTTCCCGGTGCTCGACAACGACGCGCTGGCCAAGATCGTCAAGATCAACCGGCTCGGTGACCTGCCTGGCTACGCGACCTACGTGGCCCGCGGACTGTACGAGGTCGGCGGCGGCGCCCAGGCGCTGGAAGCCAAGCTCGACCAGATCTGCGCCGAGGTGTCGGAGGCGATCGAGGGCGGTGCCCGGATCATCGTCCTGTCGGACCGGCACTCCAACGCCGAGCTGGCCCCGATCCCGTCGCTGCTGCTGACCGCGGCCGTCCACCACCACCTGGTCCGGCAGAAGAGCCGCACCCAGGTCGGTCTGGTGGTCGAGGCCGGCGACGTCCGCGAGGTGCACCATGTCGCACTGCTGATCGGCTACGGCGCGGCCGGGGTCAACCCGTACCTGGCCATCGAGTCGGTCGAGGACCTGGCCCGCAACGGGGTCTACACCTCCGTCGAGCCGGAGAAGGCCGTCACCAACGTCGTCAAGGCGCTCGGCAAGGGCGTGCTGAAGGTGATGTCCAAGATGGGCATCTCCACCGTCGCCTCCTACACCGGCGCCCAGATCTTCGAGGCGCTCGGGCTGTCCAAGCCGCTGGTCGACCGCTACTTCACCGGCACCACCTCCAAGCTCGGCGGCATGGGCCTGGAAGAACTGGCGCAGGAGATCAAGCTGCGGCACCTGACGGCGTACCCGTCCGACGGCATCCCGCTCGCCCACCGGCTGCTGCCGGTCGGCGGGGAGTACCAGTGGCGGCGCGAGGGTGAGCCGCACCTGTTCGACCCCGAGACGGTGTTCCGGCTCCAGCACTCGACCCGGTCGGGTCGCTACGACATCTTCAAGCAGTACACCCAGCACATCGACACCCAGTCCGAGCGGCTGATGACGCTGCGCGGCCTGTTGACGTTCGCCAGTCCCCGCGAGCCGGTGCCGATCGAGGAGGTCGAGCCGGTCAGCGAGATCGTCAAGCGGTTCTCCACCGGTGCGATGTCGTACGGCTCGATCAGCCTCGAGGCGCACCAGACGCTGGCCATCGCCATGAACCGGTTGGGCGGCAAGTCCAACACCGGTGAGGGTGGCGAGGACGCCGACCGGCTGTACGACCCGGAGCGGCGCAGCGCCATCAAGCAGGTGGCGTCCGGGCGTTTCGGGGTGACGAGTGACTACCTGACCAACGCCGACGACATCCAGATCAAGATGGCCCAGGGCGCCAAGCCCGGTGAGGGCGGTCAGCTGCCCGGCCAGAAGGTCTATCCCTGGGTGGCCAAGACCCGGCACTCGACGCCCGGCGTCGGGCTGATCTCACCGCCCCCGCACCACGACATCTACTCGATCGAGGATCTCAAGCAGCTGATCCACGACCTGAAGTGCGCCAACCCGTCCGCCCGGGTGCACGTCAAGCTGGTGGCCGAGGTCGGCGT
>DATDBH010000227.1:0-2251 GCA_036524985.1 Microlunatus sp.
GTGCCCGTCGGGTGCCCGCATGAAGAGCACCGGGGTGGCCCACTCGTCACGGAACTCCGCGAGCAGCGCCTTGCGGGCGCTCGTCACCGCCTGGTCGACGGGGAGCCCGTCCGCGAGCGACCCGTAGAAGTCGCTGGTGAACGTGACGGCGGCGCGATCGCTGATCGGGAACTGCATCGCGACGACCGCGGTGGCGTCCTGTTGCACGAGCCCTTGCGCCATCCCGCCGAACGGGTCGACCGCGTCGGTGCGCGCGGACCGGCAGGCGTTCAAGACCACCATCCGTAGTGGGTCGTGGTCGCGCAGGTAGGGACCGAGTACCGACGAGGTGACCGCGGTGCGCCCACCGAGCTTGTCCTGGAAGTAGACGACGCCCTCACGCAGCCGGTCGTCGAAGTCGCCGTGGCCGATGAAGTGGATGATGTGGGTCTGCTGGCGGCGCAGCCACGGGCCGAGCTCGGACAGCTCGGGGCGCGGCAACCGGTCCAGGACGACGAGGCCGGCCTCGACCCTGGGGGCCAGAGCGCCTTGCATCAACCTCCACTCCCCATCGACATCGAGGGCCTCGAGGTCGCTCGGTGAGGAGATGATCGCCAGTACGCGCAGGGGCCCGTCGACGACCAGGGGTCGGGGAACCTGCGGTACGTCGAGGTAGCGCACGAGGGGCGTGCGCTCGGACTGGGCCAGGAACGCATTGGTCTTGCGGTCGTAGAGCAGCTCCCAGGGGAGGCCCGCGATCGCCGGTGCGCCGCTGAGCCGCAACCGCAACCGCAGGCCCGCGTCCTCGTGCCGAGCAAGGTCCTGGCTCCGGGTCCAGGCCAGGGCCAGCTCGTCCCGGAAGATCGCCTCGAAGAGGGGCCCGCCAAAGTCCATGGCTGCCTGTTGTTGGGCGCTGCCGCCGACCCGGCGCGTGCCCGAACGTCCGGGGTCGAGCTTGAGCAGGAGGATCTCGAGGGTCTGGGCGTCGAACGGCAGCCGGAAGTGCTCGCTGGTGGTCTCGCCGAGGGGCGACTCGGTGACCACCGCTTGGTACTCGCCGTCGGCCTGCTGCTCCAGCAGCAGGTCGAAGTCGAGATAGCGACGAGAAGGCATGGCGCGCTCTTTCGCGGGAATGCTGACTACACGGGACTTCTGTTCACACGACACCAGAGTCGCCAACCGGAGCACAGATACCCGACGATCGGCGAGGACTTGCCGCTCACCGGCTTCGCCTACAGCCCAGGAGGATCACCATGCCCCGCCAGGTCATCGCCACCGCGGAGGCGCCCAGCTCGCCTCTGTTCAGCCAGGCCGTCAAGGCCGGACCGTTCGTCTTCGTCTCCGGCACCGTTGGCATCGACCCGAGCACCGGCAGCCTCGCCGGAGCGACGATCCAGGAGCAAACGCGACAGGCGCTGACCAACTGCCAGGCCATCCTCCACGCCGGTGGCGCCGGCTTGGACGACGTCGTGGACGTAGGGATCCTGCTCACCAACCCCGCAGACTTCGCCGGCCTCAACGAGGAGTGGGCGCGCTGGTTCCCGTCCGATCCGCCCACCCGGTACGGAGTGAAGCTGGGCGTGGACGTCCCCGGACTTCTCGTGTCGATCCGCATGACGGCGTACACCGCCTGACCGAGCCCACCACACGCAGACCTCAGCGAGCACAAGGGAGGCGCCTCGAGCGCCTAGGTGACCTCGTCGCCATCGGTGTCCGCGAAGGTCACCAGGTCCGAGGTGGGCGGCACCCAGTAGTAGCTGCCGGTGAGCGGCGTGGCATAGCGGGTCAGTGCGTCGCGAGGCCCGCCCACACCGGCCATGCTCTCCAGCATGGCGTGGAGGGGCTGCTTGCTGCCGGCGAAGCCGACGAACACGGTCCCGTGGTCGCTGACCGTGCCGTAGGCGGTGTTCCGTCGGAGCACATGGCCGAAGTCGTCCTGGTCGGTCCGTGCGGCATGGGAGGTCTCCGGCTTGGGGTCGAGCTCGATGCTGTCGGTCTTGGTCCGGCCGATCACCTGCCCCTGCACGTCGTCGCCGAGGGCCCACCACGAGGCCGCGTCGTGGACCCACTGCTGCAGGAGCAGCACCGATCCACCGGCTCCGGGCGACCCCTCGGGTACGAGGGCGAAACTGGGTGCGCTGGCCAGCGTCGGGTTCTCGGTGCCGTCCTCGAAGCCGGTGAGGTCGCGGTCCCGGTGGTAGGACCAGCCGCGCACCTCGCTGACCAGTGCAGCGTGCGGCGCCAGCTGGCGCACGGCGTCGAGCGTCGCGTC
>DATDBH010000228.1:0-3514 GCA_036524985.1 Microlunatus sp.
GCCAGGATCTGGCCGGCCGGGCCGACCGACGGTTCACCACTGAAGTCGTTGACGGCCACGTAGAGCGTCGGCCCCGACCCCAGATCGCCGATCACGCAGTCGAAGGCGGGCTGGGGCAGGTCCACCCGGTCCAGCATCTCGCCACCTTCGGCGACCCGGACGCAGCTGCGGGTGCCGACGTCGGCCAGCCAGACCGTGCCGTCGGGCTGCAGATCGATGCCGTCGGGGTGCAGCCCGGGGGTCTCGGCCCAGACCCGGCGATCGGACAGCTGCCCGTCGGACCCGATCGCGTACGCGGTCAGCCGGCTCCCCCAGGACTCCGCGACCAGCAGCGTCGCCCCGTCGTCGATCACGGCCATGCCGTTGGGGAACTCCAGCCCCTCGGCGACCCGCTGGACGGTGCCGTCGGGACGGACCAGCACGACGAACCCGACCGGGCCCGCCTGCGAGGAGTCCACCGCACCGCCGTAGGCGAAGCCGATGTTGTTCACGTACGCCGAGCCGCCGGGCGCGAGCACGATCTCGTTCCAGGGGTGGTCGCCGACGCCGGCCAGGCTCGCGTACGGAGTCCAGCGTTCGTTCTCGGACCCGGCGAGCAGCACCGCCCGGTCGGGGGTCGAGACGAGCAGCGGCCGGTGCCCGTCCGGGGTGGCCAGCAGGTCGAAACAGAGCGGGAAGGTCGCGCGGTGAGCGGCCACCTGCGGGGCCAGGTCGGGACCGAGCCGGAACACGGTGCCGGCCGCCCAGTCCGCGTACCAGAGGGCGTCGTCGTGCCACCGCAGCGACTCCGGGAAGCCGAGCCCGGAGACGAGGACCTCATACCGCTCGTACGTCGTCATGCTGGTCTGACCTCCTCATCATGAGATTCTGGTCGGCCCCGGAACACAGGAATTTGCTGCTTCGTTGGGTCAGTTCGACAACGACTTCGCATCCGCACCTCGGTGCGGCAACGAATCGTTCAGTAACGAGCCAGGGTCGATCTCAGGGTATCTTCAGGGCACTGGAGGAATCCTCCGACCGCCCCCGGACGTTAGACAAGTTGCATAGGCAACGAAAGGGGCCGACGTGGTGGCGACAAGCACACGCAATCGAGTATCTGAAGGCATAGATGGCAAGGACGCGGTGGGCCTCTACCTGGAGGGCATCGCGAAGACTCCGCTGCTGACCGCGGCGGAAGAGGTCGAGCTGGCCAAGACGATCGAGGCCGGGCTCTACGCGGAGAAGATCCGCTCCGGCGAGGTCACCTCGGCCGAGCGCGGTCGCAAGGCCAAGCGGCCCACCGCCGACGAGCTGGAGTTCCTGATCGAGGACGGTCAGCGCGCGCTGCAGCGGTTCGTCACGGCGAACCTGCGGCTCGTGGTGTCGGTGGCCCGCAAGTACGGGCGGTCGCAGATGCCGCTGCTGGACCTGGTCCAGGAGGGCAACACCGGTCTGATCCGGGCGGTCGAGAAGTTCGACTACACCAAGGGCTTCAAGTTCTCCACGTACGGCACCTGGTGGGTCCGTCAGTCGATCAGCCGGGGGATCGCGCAGCAGGGGCGGATCGTCCGGCTGCCGGTGCACGTGGCCGAGCAGGTGAACCAGGTCGGCGCGGTGCGCCGCACCCTGGAGCGCCGCCTGGGTCGTGACCCGGAGGTCGTCGAGATCGCCGACGAGATGGGCATCGAGGTCGATCGGGTGCTGGACCTGATCCGCTACGGCCGTGAGCACGTCTCGCTGGACGCTCCCGTGGAGGAGGGTGGCGACACCGCCCTCGGCGACCTGATCGCCCGCGAGCCCATGCCGGGTCCGGACGAGGTCTACATGGACGCCGAGGAGCACCAGCGCCTGGAGGCCCTGCTCGACGAGCTGGACGAGAGGTCCGCGGACGTGGTCCGCCGCCGCTACGGTCTGCTCGACGGTCGGCAGGCCAAGCTCGCCGACATCGGCGCGGTCTGGGGCATCACCGCCGAGCGGGTCCGCCAGATCGAGCGGCACGCCATCGCCAAGCTGCGGAACAAGACGGTTCTCGCCGCCTGATCCGTCCAGCACCTGCACCACGTGGCGCAGCCCGTCCCCGGATTCCGGGGGCGGGCTTCGTCGTTCTTGCTGGGTGTCCCGGCCGGCCGGCGGGCTGACCGGACGTGACTCCCGGCGGCACACCGCTCACCGGTCCCGCAGCGGCCGGATCAGACCCTCCTGGGCCACCGTGCAGACCAGCGCGCCGTCCTGGAACAACCGGGCTGTCGAGAGCCCGAGAGCCGAGGACGCCGAGGGCGAGACCTGGTCGTACAGCAGCCACCGGTCGGCCCGGAACGGCCGGTGGAACCACATCGCGTGGTCGATGGAGGCGGCTTGGACGTTGAGCCCGATGATCAACCCGTGCGGGGTGGTGCTCGCCGACAGCAGGGTCAGGTCGCTGGCGTACGCGAGGGCGCTCTGATGCTGCCGGGGGTCGTCGCCCAACGGGCCGGACGTCCGGATCCAGACGCGGCCGCGCGCCGGGTGCTCGGGATCCACGAGGGTGCCGTCCGGGGAGCGCGAGTCGCCGACGTAGCGAACCTCCAGTGCACCCCATTCCTGCTCCCACAAAGAAGCGGGCCGGCCGGAGGCCTGCGCCAGCACCTCGCTCAGCGTCGGGCAGTCCTCGGGGGCGGGGACGCCGGTCGGGACCGCGTCCTGGTGCTCCACGCCGTCCTCGGGGGTGTGGTACGAGGACGACGCGAAGAAGATCACCGCACCGCCCTGCCGGGCCACGGCCCGGCGCGCCGAGAACGAGCGACCGTCGCGGATGTTCTCCACGTCGAACACGATCGGCAGGTCGGTGCGCCCGGGTCGGATGAAGTAGCCGTGCATCGAGTGCAGCCGGCGGTCCTCCGGCACCGTCCGCGAGGCGGCCACCAGACCCTGCGCGAGCACCTGGCCACCGAAGACCCGCTGCAGCGCCGTCTTGGGCTGCCGACCGCGGAACAGCCCGACCTCGATCTCCTCGAGGTCCAGCAGGTCGACCAGCTCGGTCACCGATCCAGGCATGGGTGCGACCCTACCGAGACCAGCGCGAGCTCATTCCTCGGTGCGGTCCCGCTCGGCCAGGAAGCGTTCGAACTCCGCGCCGATCTCGTCCGCGCTGGGCACCTGCTGGCTGGCGTCGGCGGCGATCGCATCGTACTGCTGCTCCAGGGTCGCCACCAGCTCCTGCACCTCACCGGACTGCGCCATCTCGGTGTTGATGTCGCTCAGGTTGGAGGCGGACGCCTCCTCCAGCGGCTCCAGCGGGATGGCGAGGCCGGTGGCCTGGCTGAGCTGCCTGGTGAGCGCCAGGCCCGCCGCCGGGAACGCGGCCTGCGCGAGGTAGTGCGGCACGTGCGCGGCGAAGCCCATCGCCTTGCGGTCGAGCTGGCCGAGCCGGTACTCCAGCAGCCCGGTGAAGCTCGCCGGCACCTCGACCCGGTCGATCCAGCTGCGGTAGCCCTGCACCAGCTCGGGGTCGGTGGCGTGGGCGGTCGCGGTGATCGGCCGGCTGTGCGGCACGGCC
>DATDBH010000229.1:0-14109 GCA_036524985.1 Microlunatus sp.
AGCTCGCTCTCGTACTGCTCGAGGTCTTCCGCGCTCACACCTGTCCCTGCACTTTCCTCATGACGTCTCGACTCTAGCGCCGCGGCCCTCGACACTAGCCGTCCGGGACACGTTCTCGAATCGCATCCGGTGCGTGGCCGATGGTCCGTACCTGTCCAGCCGTTCCTGGTGCAGCGGCGTGCAGTAGCCCTTGTGGATCTTGAACTCGTACGCCGGGTGGACCTCGTCCAGCTCACACATGATCCGGTCCCGCGTCACCTTGGCGATGATCGACGCCGCCGCCACGCAGGCGGCGACCCGATCGCCCTTCCAGACCGCGAGCCCGGGCACGCCCAGGCCGTCGACCGGGAAACCGTCGGTCAGCGCGTACGTCGGTCGCACCTCCAGCCGGTGCAGAGCCCGGCGCAGTGCCTCGACGTTGGCCACGTGCATGCCGAGCCGGTCGCACTCACCCGGCTCGATGATCACCACCGACCAGGCGATCGCCTTGCGGGTGATCTCGGCGTATGCACGCTCGCGCTGAGCGGGCGACAGCAGCTTGGAGTCACGGAGCAGGCTGATCGGCCGGGATCTCGAGTCCGCCAGGATCGCCGCGGCCGCCACCAGAGGACCCGCGCAGGCGCCTCGCCCGGCCTCGTCGGCGCCGGCCACCGGGGCCAGCCCGGCCCGGGACAGCGCCCGCTCGTAGCCGTACAGACCGCTGTCTCGTCGGACCCGGATCGTCGGCGTGCCGGCCATCATCGTCTCGGCCGTCAACAGGTCACGTCGTCGGGTTTGATCACCGCCTGAGCCGGGGCAGGCTCGGTGGGCGCCGGTACGGTCGCGAACGTGGCGGGGCGGTGCAGGATCTGGGCGCGATCGAAGGGGGCGGCGATGGCGAAGGCCGGTCCGACGACCCTGTCCAGCGGCACGAAGGCGACGGACCCCTTCGGCCCATCGAGGGACAGGTCGGACAGGTGGCAGCGGGAGTCGGCGCTCAGATCGCGGTGGTCCCCCATCATGAACAACCGACCGGAGGGCACCGTGACGTCGAACGCGATGTCGGACGGTGCGACCTGCATGCCGTCCGGGTCGGTGTAGAGATAGCTGGTCTCGTCCAGCTGCTTGCCGTTGACGGTGATCCGTCCGTCGGCGTCGCAGCAGATCACCCGGTCGCCCGGCATCCCGATCACCCGCTTGATCAGGTGCTCCGGACTGCTGGCCGTCGGGAAGCCGATGAACTCGAGCACGGTGTCCAAGGGCCCGGGATCAGCGGTCGGTTCGGTGTCCAACCACCCTCCCGGATCCTCGAACACAGCGACATCGCCCCGCTGGACGTCAGAGATCTTCTGCACCACCACCCGGTCGCCGATCAGCAGCGTGTTCTCCATCGACTCCGACGGGATGATGAACATCTGACCCACGAAGGCCCGCAGCAGCGACGACACCACCAGGGCGCCGATCACCACGATCAGCAGCTCCCGGACGAACGAGCCGAATCGGCTGCCGCCGCGCCGCTCCTGTGAGGTCGTGCCGCCGCTCACCGACTCCCCTTCGTCCGACTCCACGGGCCGACCTGCGGATCCACGACGAGCCGACTCAACAACTCGCCTCCGGTCCGGCGTGGATCACCGGTTGGCTCGGCGCCGCCTCGACCGGAGCCGGGACGCCAGCGTACGTCGCCGGAACGGCCAGCCGGTGCGCATCGCCGACGGGCCAGGCCACGGCGATCGCGCGGCCGACCACCAGGTCGAGGAGCACGAAGGCGTTCTCGCCCTTGACCTGGCCGGCACCGGTGTCGTTGAGGTGGCACCGTGAGTCGCGGCTCGCGCCCCGATTGTCTCCGAGGACGAAGATCCGACCCGCCGGCACGACCACGTCGAAGCGGATCTTCGACGGCTCGGCCACCACCCCGTCGGGCGAGCGGAAGAGGTAGGACGTCTCGTCCAGCGGTACGTCGTTGACGGTGATCCGACCCTGGGCGTCGCAGCAGACCACATGGTCGCCGGGCATCCCGACGGCCCGTTTGATCAGGTGCTCGGTGCCGGTGTCGGGCAGCACGCCGATGAACTCCAGAGCCTGACCCACCGGCCCTCGCTCCGTCGGCGCGACACCGCTCAGCCAGCCGCCGGGGTTGGCGAACACCACCACCTGACCGCGCTTGATCGAACTGAGCTTCTCGACCACGACCCGATCGTCGATCTGCAGCGTGTTCTGCATCGAGATCGACGGGATGATGAACATCTGGCCGACGAACCCCCGCAGCAGCGACGCCACGATCACCGCCCCGATCACCACCGCGAGCAGCTCCCGGACGAAGGCGCCGGCGTGCTGCCCGAAGGACTGTCGCCCCTTGGACGGCAGGATCGATGGGTCGTTGTCCGGATCGGGCGCGGCCGAGCCGGGACTTGCCGGAGTGTCACGGGCGCGCCGGGCACCGCGATCTTTCACCATGTCGTGCCCTTCAGTCCCGGGGTCGCCCCATCAGCTGCAGCAGGACGACCGCCCGGAGCTTGCCGCTCGTACGTTCCACGAACGGCGACGCGTCAGCGGTCGCGCTTCTCCTTGATCTTCGCAGCCTTGCCGCGCAGACCACGGAGGTAGTACAGCTTGGCGCGGCGCACGTCGCCGTGCCGCTCGACCTCGATCTTGTCGATGATCGGGCTGTGCAGCGGGAAGGTGCGCTCGACACCGACACCGAAGCTCACCTTGCGGACGGTGAAGGCCTGGCGGATGCCGTCACCCGTACGGGAGATGACCACGCCGGCGAAGACCTGGATCCGGGAGCGGTTGCCCTCGACGACCTTCACGTGCACCTTGACGGAGTCACCGGGTCGGAAGGCGGGGATGTCGTCCCGCAGGGACTGGGAGTCGATCGCGTCGATCAGCTTGCTCATGTTGTTTCCTCGCCAGTGCCGCAGGTCACCGAGTCGTCTGGAGTTCCGATGGGCCCACGGTCCTGAACGATCCCCCCACGGCAGGAGTCACGACCAGTAGGCAACCCGAGCAAGTCTGCCACAGGTGACCGTACGGCAGAAATCCTCGTGGTCGGGCTCTGTGTGGAGCGGGTCCGCGATGGAACTGGGGGCGATGGTCTTCCGACGACCACCCGCCCTCGCAGGCTCGGGCTCCCGCCAGGCCCGTCCACGTCCGTCGACCACCACCCCCAGTCCTCTCGCTCGTGCCCAGCGCTCGGGTGCGGATTTCTGCTCGTACGGGTGGGCATGGCCGGCTCAGGTGCCCACAGGTGTTCCGAGGTGCTGGAACGAGGTGCAGCGCCACGGGTACGGGTTCGAGGGTGAGCTGGTGGTCGGGTCGACATGGCTGCACATTCCGTCATCTGGCGGAATACGGTGCCTTGGACGCGATGGATGCCTTCACACACCGTCGGCTGACGGAAAACTCAGTCCCACATTTCCGGGCGTCACCCAGTTTCCGTCGACTGACGGAAAACTCAGATCCCAAGCCCCGCCTGCAGCCCAGAGTTCGGATCAGGTCACCGGCGTGACGGTGGCTGGTGACCTGCCGAGGTCGAGGCGGGCGGTGAGGTGGAGGTCGGCGAGGAAGGGCTCGTCGTGGCTGATGACCAGCAGGGCGCCCTGGTAGGCGTTCAGGGCGGCGGTCAGCTGGGCGACGCTGTCGAGGTCCAGGTTGTTGGTCGGCTCGTCCAGGATCAGCAGGTGTGGGGCCGGCTCGGCGAGCAGCAGGGCGGCCAGGGTGGCGCGGAAGCGCTCCCCGCCGGACAGGCTGCCGACGGGACGGACGACGGTGTCGGCGTCCAGCAGGAAGCGGGCCAGCTCCGCACGCAGCGTGTTGTCGTCGGCGGTCGGGGCGAACCGGGAGACGGCGGCCAGCACGGTGTCGGCGTCGTTCAGCACCGTCAGCCGCTGCGGCAGCAGCCGAGTCGGCACCCGGAGGTCGACTCGACCCTGCACGGCGGGCACGGAGCCGATCACGGTGTCGACCAGGGTCGTCTTGCCGGAACCGTTGGGGCCCACCACGGCGATCCGGTCGGGCCCTCGCAGATGGGCGTCGACCCGGGCCCCGTTGCGCAGCACCACCGCCTCCAGCACCAGCACGTCGCGTCCCGCCGGAATGGCGGTGCGGCGCAGGTCGATCCGGATCACGTCGTCGGCGCGGACGAGGTCCTCGGCCTCCTCGAGCCGGCTCCGGGCTTCGGCGACGTCACCCTCGTGACCGCCCTTCAGCTTGCCGGCAGACACCTGGGCGGCGCGCTTCTTCGCCCCGGCCACGATCGGCGGGACGTTGCCGGCCTGGGACTTCGCGAACCGCTGCCGACGGTCGAGCTTGATCCGCATCTCCGCCAGCTCCCGCTGTTGCCGCTTGAGGTCGCCTTCGGCGCTGCGTACGGCCCGCTGCGCGGCGTCCTGCTCGACCGCGACCGCCTCGACGTAGGCGGAGTAGGTGCCGCCGAACACCCGCAGCTCCCCGTCGCGCAGCTCGGCGATGTCGTCGACGGTCTCCAGCAGCTCGCGATCGTGGCTGACCAGGATCAGCGGTCCGCGCCACCGCCGTACGGCGTCGGCCAACAGCCCGCGCGCCCGTCGGTCCAGGTTGTTGGTGGGTTCGTCGAGCAGCAGGACGTCGGGCTCGGCGAGCAGCAGCCCGGCGAGGGCGAGCAACACCGCCTCACCACCGGAGACCGAGCCGATCGGCCGACTCAGGTCGAGGTCGTCGAAGCCGAGCCGCTCGATGGTGGCCGTCAGCTCCCCCTCGAGGTCCCAGCGATCCCCGATCGCCTCGAAGTCCTCGGGGGTGCCCTCACCGGCGGTCACCCGGTCGAACGCCCGCAGCCGCCGCTCGACGCCGAGGACGTCGGCGACGGTGCGGTCGCCCTGCAGGACCAGGTGCTGCGGCAGGTAAGCGATCCGCTCCGGCCCCGACACCGCACCAGCGGTGGGCCTCAGCTCACCGGCCAGGATCTGCAGCAGAGTGGACTTGCCGGTGCCGTTGCGCCCGACCAGACCGGTGACCCCGTCGGGGAAGGCGGCGTCGAGATCGGCGAAGACCGGCTCACCGTTCGGCCAGTCGAAGCGGAGGTGGTGACAGACGAGGGACGGCATGGCGTGCTCCAGGAGTCGGGGGTGACAGATGAGCAGCGGGTCCCACGGGGACACGGCACTGCTCGGCAGGGTCAGCGACTCACAGGGACACGGGCGTCCACCCTCTCCACGGGAACGAGGATCAGGCTAGTCGGCTCGGCGGTGTGGGTTCAACCGGTATCCGAGGACACGCGCGACCGGCAGGCCTGCGCCTCGGAGCACCCGTAGGGGCCGAGGATGGACCCACCAGGTGGCCCGCAGGGGCATCCTGGTGTCAGCACACCGATGAGAGGACGCCCCATGGTCGACCAGTCTCCCGCCCGGAGGGCGGTCGCCAGAGGTGGTGCCCGGAGGGCGCTGGCGGTGGCGAGCACCCTCGCTGCGGTCGTCCTGGCCGGCTGCGGCGCCCCCGCACCGACCCCACCCGACGGCAACGGCTCCGGTACGTCCCAGACCGCGTCGAGCCCCGGCGCCGAGAGCCAGGAGCCGGGCGGCGCGTCCCCCACTACCGCACCAGGGCGTACGGTGACCGCCGACAACCTGCTGACGACGGAGGACATCTACCTGGATCCCGCCTACCAGACCGCGGTGGAGACACCGGAGGGCGTGGGCCGACCCACCAACGAGAGCTACGTCTGCCTGCCCGACGACGGGCTGGCCTCCCTGGGAGCCACGGGGATGGTCACCCGGAACTTCGGCTACACGGTGACCGACAACGAGCTCGACCCGTATCCGAGGAGCCCGTTGAAGAACGAGCCGATCATCTACACCCAGGCGCTGCAGTTCCCCGACGCGGCAGCGGCCGTGACGGCCCGGTCGCGCTACGTGACCTGGATCAAGGCGTGTCCGGACACGCTGAACGAGAAGGGCTACTCCGTCGACACCGGTCAGAGCCTCGATCCGACGGCGATCAACATCGACGGCGGTCAGGCCGACGCCGGCATGGTGGCGTACGTGAAGCCCGGCGCGACCAACGCAGAGCTCCTCTACTGGGAGAGCGTGGGGGTGACCCAGGTCGCGGACCGGCTGATGATCACCGTCAGCCTGAGCTGGGGCGAGGACACCCCCGGCACCTTCGACACCAGCGACGGCGACTTCATCCACCCGCAGGTGATCCTGATCGGGGAGAGTGCCGTCAAGCTCACCGCATAGTGGTCAGGTCTGCGGGTTGAGCAGCGCTCCCAGCAGATCGCGGTTGAGCCGCGAGATGGTCTCCAGCGGGATGCCCTTCGGACAGACCGCGGTGCACTCACCGATGTTGGTGCAGCCGCCGAAGCCCTCCTCGTCGTGGGTGGCGACCATGCCGACCACCCGCGACTTGCGCTCCGGCTGACCCTGCGGCAGCAGACCGAGGTGGGTGACCTTGGCCGCCGTGAACAGCATCGCGGAGCCGTTGGGGCAGGCCGCCACGCAGGCCCCGCAACCGATGCAGGTGGCCGCGTCGAAGGCGTGGTCGGCGGCGGCCTTGGGCACCGGCGTCCCGTTCGCCTCGGTGGCGCTGCCGGTGGGTGCGGAGATGAAGCCGCCGGCCTGGATGATCCGATCGAAGGCCCCGCGATCGACCACGAGGTCCTTGATGACCGGGAACGGCTCCGCCCGCCAGGGTTCGACGTCGATGGTGTCGCCGTCGGCGAAAGAGCGCATGTGCAGCTGGCAGGTGGTGGTCGGAACCGCCGAGTCCGCCCGGCCGTGGGCGGCGCCGTTGATCACCACGCCGCACGCGCCGCAGATGCCCTCACGGCAGTCGTGGTCGAACGCGATCGGATCTGCGCCCTCCATGGTCAACCGCTCGTTGAGCACGTCGAGCATCTCCAGGAACGACATGTGCTCGCTCACGTCCGGCACGTCGTAGGAGACCATCTTCCCGGCGTCCTTCGGCCCGGCCTGCCGCCACACTCTGACCGTGATATTCACTTCATTCCCTCCTGGCTCGCGCTCAATGCGCACCCGATGACGCTGTCTTCCTCATTCGCTCGCGGACGAAAAGCGTGTCCGCTCGACTCATTCGTCATGACAGCGTCGGCGCTCCAATCGCTGGTGCTCGCCAGGAGGATCATCACTTGTAGCTCCGCTGCTTCATCTCGACGTACTCGTACACCAGCGGCTCCTTGTGCAGGATCGGCTTGCCGCCGTCGCCGCCGAACTCCCAGGCCGACACGTGGGCGAACTCGTCGTCGTGCCGCAGCGCCTCACCGTCCTCGGTCTGCGACTCCGCTCGGAAGTGCCCGCCACATGATTCGCGGCGCACCAGCGCATCGATGCACATCAGCTCGCCGAGCTCGATGAAGTCGGCCACCCGACCGGCGCGCTCGAGGGCCTGGTTGAGCTCCTCGTTGGTGCCCAGCACCCGCACGTCGGACCAGAACTCCTGCTTCAGCTCGCGAATCCGGGTGATCGCCTTGCGCAGACCCTCCTCGGTCCGCTCCATCCCGCAGTAGTCCCACATGATGTGGCCCAGCTCCTTGTGGAAGGAGTCGACCGTCCGGGATCCGTTGATGGACAGGAACTTCTCGATCCGGCCCTTGACCGAGGCCACCGCTTCCTGCGCGGCCGGGTGCGAGTCGTCGACCTTCTCGAACGGACCCGCGGCCAGGTAGTCGTTGATCGTGTTCGGCAGCACGAAGTAACCGTCCGCCAGTCCCTGCATCAACGCGCTCGCACCGAGCCGGTTGGCCCCGTGGTCGGAGAAGTTGGCCTCACCGGTGACGTACAGCCCGGGGATCGAGGACTGCAGGTCGTAGTCGACCCACAGGCCACCCATCGTGTAGTGCACGGCCGGGTAGATCCGCATCGGCGTCTCGTACGGGTTCTCGCCGGTGATCTGGGCGTACATGTCGAAGAGGTTGCCGTACTTGGCCTCGACCGCCTTGCGCCCGAGCCGAGCGATCGCGTCGGCGAAGTCCAGGTAGACACCCAGTCCTCCCGGACCCACGCCACGGCCCTCGTCGCAGACGTTCTTGGCGGCCCGGGACGCGATGTCGCGCGGCACCAGGTTGCCGAAGGCCGGGTAGATGCGTTCCAGGTAGTAGTCGCGGTCGGCCTCGGGGATGTCCGGGGCGGGCCGCTTGTCCTCCCCCGACTTCGGCACCCAGATCCGGCCGTCGTTGCGCAGCGACTCGCTCATCAGCGTCAGCTTGGACTGGTACTCACCGGACACCGGGATGCAGGTGGGGTGGATCTGGGTGTAGCACGGGTTGGCGAAGTAGGCGCCCTTGCGGTGGGCCCGCCAGGTGGCGGTGACGTTGCAGCCCATCGCGTTGGTGGACAGGAAGAACACGTTTCCGTACCCACCGGAAGCGAGCACCACGGCGTCGGCGTAGTGGGTCTCGATCTCCCCGGACACCATGTCGCGGATGACCACACCGCGGGCCTTGCCGTCGGCCACGATCAGCTCGAGCATCTCGTGCCGGGTGTGCATCGCCACCGTGCCGGCGGCGATCTGCCGTTCCAGGGCCTGGTAGGCGCCGATCAGCAGCTGCTGACCGGTCTGGCCACGGGCGTAGAAGGTCCGCGACACCTGCACGCCACCGAAGGAGCGGTTGTCGAGCAGCCCGCCGTACTCCCGGGCGAACGGGACGCCCTGGGCGACGCACTGGTCGATGATCTCCACGCTGGTCTGGGCCAGCCGGTAGACGTTGGACTCCCGGGCGCGGAAGTCGCCGCCCTTCACCGTGTCGTAGAAGAGTCGGTAGATGGAGTCGCCGTCGTTGCGGTAGTTCTTGGCCGCGTTGATGCCGCCCTGGGCGGCGATCGAGTGCGCTCGCCGAGGCGAGTCCTGGTAGCAGAAGCTGGTCACCTGGTAGCCGGCTTCACCCAGGGTGGCGGCGGCCGAGGCGCCGGCCAGACCGGTGCCGATGATGATCACCGACAGCTTGCGACGGTTGGCCGGGTTCACCAGCTTGGCGTTGAAGCGCCGGTCGTCCCAGCGCTTCTCGATCGGGCCCGCGGGCGCCTTGGTGTCGGCGATGGGCTCGCCCTCGACGTAGACCGAGCCCGCGTCGACCGAGTTGATCACGTCACTCATCAGCTGACCACTCCGAACAGGATCGAGAAGGGAATGAGGAGGAACCCGGCGGTGATCGCGATCGCCACCACGTAGGCGAGCAGATTCAACCGACGTCGGGTGGTGGCGCTGGTGTTCGCCCCGAGCGTGGTCAGGGCGCTCCACACGCCGTGTCGCAGATGGAGTCCGACGGCCAGCACGGCGATCGTGTAGACGCCCACCAGCCACCAGATCTGGAAGCCGTTCACCAGCCGCTCGTACGGGCTGTCCGACGCCCCACCGGGTGCGACCACGTTCCAGGTCAGGTGCAGCAGGTGGTAGATCACGAACAAGATGATGATGATGCCGCCCCACCGCAGGGTGAAGGACGCGTACGAGCGCTGGACGCCGCGCTTGGCCTTGCTGCTCTGGTAGCGGGACGTCCCGCCGCGGGCGTTGCGGTCCCGCCTCCACAGCGTCACCGCCGAGTAGACGTGCGCGACGATCGCCACCAGCAGCACGATCCGGATCACCCAGAGCGCGCCCCCGTACGGCAGCAGGGGCTCACCCAGGGTGCGGAGGTGGTGCGCGTACTCGTCGAAGGCTTCCTGGCCGGCGAACACCTTGAGGTTGCCGTACATGTGGGCCAGCAGGTAGCCGATCATGATCAAGCCGCTGAGGGCCATCACGGCCTTCATCGCCACAGTCGACCGAGCCGCCTGCTGCGACCGGGTCAGGGAGGTAGTCGCCACACCGTCACCCTAGATCCAAGTTGCGGCTCACCACAGGTAAGGCCACCCTGCCAGCTGGTGTTTTCTGCGGGTTTCACCGGATCGGGTGGTGGATCTCACACGGGTACGGCTGCGATGGGTGGGACGAATGTGGCTCGGGCCACAGCACCGGCGTGCTCGAACGTCAAGGGCGAGGCCGCTCCATCACCACGATCGGCACCGAGCCGCGGATCTCCTCGGCCACGATCCGGTAGCCGCGGCGGGTGTAGAAGGCCTGGTTGAACGCGCTCCGAGCCCCCGTGACCAGCACCGAACGGGGCGTCCCCGACGGAGCGGCGTCCTCGATCAGATCGAGCAGCTGCCGCCCGATACCGCTGCCCTGCAGGTCCGGCGCGACCATCAGCCGGCCGATGAACCAGTCGCCGTTGCCCTGTCGTCGGCCGAACACGGACCCGACGAGGCGACCGGCACGTCGAGCCACCAGACAGGTGGTGCCGGCGATGAGCTCCTCGACCGCGCCGAGGTCGTCGGTCAGCGGCGGGAAGTCGAACGAGTCGTGCAGGCGACCCTCCGTGACGTACGCCGCACGCTGCAGGGTCAACAGCTCACCCGCGTCGGCGGCCACCGCCGGGGAGATGACGATCTCGTCGCCGCCGCGCAGCCTTGGGGGCAGCAGGTCCGGGCGCCGCCGCCGGGTCAGCTCCAGGGCCTGCTCCCGGCGCCAGGACGCGATCTGGCCGTGGTGGCCAGAGAACAAGACCTCAGGCACGTCGAGTCCGCGCCACGACGGCGGCTTGGTGTAGATCGGGTACTCCAGCAGTCGGTCCTGGCCCACCGAGTGCGACTCCTCTGCGAGTGACTCCGGGTTGCCGAGGACACCCGGCAGGAGCCGTACGACGGCTTCGATCACCACCAGGGCCGCGGCCTCGCCCCCGTTCACCACGTAGTCGCCGATACTCACCTCGTCGACCCGCATCCGGGTGCGCGCGTACGGGACGACGCGAGCGTCGATCCCCTCGTACCGCCCGCAGGCCAGGATCAGGTGCCGCTCGCCGACGAGCTCGTCGGCGAGGGTCTGGTCGAAGCGTCGTCCGGAGGGGCTGAAGACGATCAAGCGTGGACCGGTCTCCGCCACGGCGGGCTCGGGCACGAGGGTGTCCAGACACTCCCCCCAGGGCTCGGGTCTCATCACCATGCCGGCGCCGCCGCCGTACGGGGTGTCGTCGACGGTGCGGTGCCGATCGTGGGTCCAGTCCCGGAGGTCGTGGACCCCGAGCTCGACGGTGCCCCGCTCGATCGCTCGCCCGACCAGCGACAGCCCCAGTGGGGCGAGGTAGTCGGGGAACAGGGTGACGACGTCGAGCCGCATCACACGTCCTCGTCGACCACGGCGCCCGCCGCCGACTCCTCCGCGGGTTCCTCGTCGAGGTCGGCGAGGAGTCCCGGCACATCGGCCAGCCGCACGGTGCCGGCGGCGAGATCGACGTCAGGCACCAGAGCCCGGACGAAGGGCACCAACCGGGTCCCGGCCTCCGCGCGGATCTGCAGCAGGTCCTGCTCGGGCAGGTGCACGACGTCGACGACCCGGCCGACCTCGGCTCCGGCGCCGTCCAGCACCCGCAGCCCGGTCAGCTGGCGGTCGTAGTACTCCTCGACGTCGTCGGGACGCGCGGTGGCGTCCACGTCGACCACGAGCACGGTGCCGCGGAGGGCCTCGACGGCGGTGCGATCGGCGTAGCCCAGGAAACGGACCAGCAGTCTGCCGCTGTGGTCTCGCGCAGTCTCGACGATGAGCTCCAGACCGCCGTCCTCCCGACGGAGAGCGGCGCCGGGGGTGAACCGACGGTCCGGCTCATCCGTACGGACGTCGATGCCGACCTCTCCCTTGATCCCGTGGGCTCGACCGACGATGCCGACGATCACCTCGACGGTGTCACTCACAGTTCCTCCGATCTCTCCACGCCGGCGTGGCCCGCACAGGCGAACGCCCCGGACCCTGCCGGGTTCCGGGGCGATCGTGTCGAGCGACTCAGTCGATGGTGACGACTCAGCGACGCCCGGGACGCTGCGGCTTGTCCACGTCGACGAAGTCGACCCGGACGGACTGCCCTCCCGCGAGGGCACCGACCACGGTCCGCAGGGCGGTGGCCGTACGGCCCGACCGACCGATGACCTTGCCGATGTCGGACGGGTTCACCCGGACCTCGAGCATGCGCCCCTGACGCAGCTGCTTGTCCCGGACCCGGACCTCGTCCGGGTGCGAGACGATGCCGCGCACCAGGTGCTCGAGGGCGTCGTCCAACATCCTCAGGCCTCGCTGGGCTCGGCGGCGACCTCGGGCTCGGCCGTCTCCTTGCCCGACTTCTTGGTCGAGATCGCCGAGGTCTTCGGCTCGCTGCCGGCCTCGGCCAGAGCGGCGTTGAAGGCGTCGAGCTTGTTCTTCTTCTCCTTCTGCGGCTCCACACCGGACGGCGTGGTGTCGCCGGAGTGCTTCTGCCAGTCCCCGGTCCGCTTGAACAACGCGACCACGGCCTCGGTCGGCTGGGCGCCGACGGACAGCCAGTACTGCGCGCGCTCGGAGTTGACCTCGATCACCGACGGATCGTTCTTGGGGTGGTACTTGCCGATCTCCTCGATCGCACGACCATCCCTTTTGGTCCGGGAGTCGGCGACGACGATGCGATAGTGCGGCGACCGGATCTTGCCCAGACGCTTCAGACGAATCTTGACAGCCACGTGTGTGGGTACTCCTGTGTGGTGCGCCCGGGGAGACGACCCCGAGCGGTACGGGTGATGCCGTCGTTCGGCGTGGGTCACCGGCGGACGGAATCGGATGGTTCCGTGTCGAACGGCGATGAGAGGGCACCACCCGACACAGAAGCGCAGTCCATTCTGCCAGACAGCGGCCGAGTAGACGAAACCGTGGTCAAGCTGGACGGACTCGGTTGGTCTGGTCAGCTCGGCCGATCCGACCTGTCTTGATCATGTGACCGTCGTCACGCACAAGAGGCGAAGACCATCTGAGTGACCTGCTCGTACGATCCGAACGTGGCGAGGAGATCGTGATCGCCCGGGCACCCTCGTGCCGACCCCGGACCGTTCGGGAAGCATCTGACCTCGTGTCGGTCCGACGAGGCGGCGGCGTACGGTGCCGCCCATGGAGACCCAGACCGAGGACGTGACCATCGGCGACCGGCTGGCGGTGGTCACTCGACCGACCGGGGCCGGTCGCTGGCCGGGAGTGGTGATGCTGCACGAGGCGTTCGGGATCAACGACGTGCTGCGACGGCAGGCCGAGCGGCTGGCCTCGGCCGGCTACCTGGTGGTCGCCCCCGACCTGCTCGGCGAAGGCCCCCGATTCGGCTGCATGAAGCGCGCGTTCCAGGCACTGACCGCGCGACAGGGTCGACCGTTCGAGGTGATCTCGCAGACTCAGGGCTGGGTCACCGTACAGCGCGAGTGCAGCGGCACGGTCGGCGTGATCGGATTCTGCCTGGGTGGCGGGTTCGCCCTGGTGGTAGCCCCGAACGGCTTCGACGCCGCCGCGGTGAACTACGGGATTATCCCCGACGACGTGGACGACGTGCTGCGCGGAGCCTGCCCGATCGTCGGCAGCTACGGCGCGAAGGACCGGATGAGCGCGGCTGTGCCCCGGCTGGCCTCCGCGCTGGAGAGCCAGGGGATCGACTACGACCTGAAGATCTACCGGACCGCCGGCCACTCCTTCCTCAACGACGCCCCCGTCGGGCCGGTGCTGGCCCGACCGCTGATGAAGATCGCCCACGTCGGACCCGACCCCGAGGCCGCCGCGCACGCCTGGGGGCGGATCGAGTCGTTCTTCGGACGACACCTGAGGTCCTGACCGGGCGGCGGGTCAGTGCGCCGTCGCCGTGGTCAGCTCCACCTGTTCCGCCGCCTCGGCAGAGACGCCACGGCCCGAACCGACCCGGCCGATCCGGGCCTCCAACGCCACCGCGAGCCGGGTGAGGGCGAAGTTGATCGCCACGTAGATCAGGCTCACCACCACGAACGACTGCAGCAGCAGCTTGGTGTTGTTGGCCAGCGTGTTGGCCTGCTTCATCAGCTCCGGGTAGGACACGACGTACCCGATGGTCGAGTCCTTGACGATGGCCACCAGCTGGGTGACCAGCGACGGCACCACCAGCCTGATCGCCTGGGGCAGGAGCACCAGTCGCATGGTCTGGGCTCGGGCCAGGCCGACGGCGGCGGCGGCCTCCCGCTGGCCACGGTCCAGCGCCGTGATCGCCTGCGTCGTGACGATGCCGCCCCAGAGGGCACCGATGTTGTCGCGCAGGACCTCGCTCATCGGCTCAGGAACCCGGTGCGGAGCCGA
>DATDBH010000230.1:0-16187 GCA_036524985.1 Microlunatus sp.
AGTGTCTCCAGCATCGGATCGCCCATCGGTAAGATCTTCGTCGACGACGACTTCGAGCCTCACCTGGCCCGGATGCGGCACGCCGCCGAGGTGGCGGCCTTCTACGAGGCGCCGTACATCCGGATCTTCTCGTTCTTCCTCCGCGAAGGCGCTGATCCCGCCGAGCACCGAGACGAGGTGCTGCGGCGCATGCGGGGCTTGGCCGATGTGGCCGAGGAAGCCGGAGTGATCTTGCTGCACGAGAACGAGAAGGAGATCTACGGCGACATCCCCGAGCGCTGCCTGGACCTCGTCACTTCCGTCGGCTCGCCCAACCTCAAGCTGGCCTGGGATCCGGCCAACTTCGTACAAGTCGGCGTCCGGCCCTTCACCGAGGGCTACGCCACCCTGCGACCCCACGTGGAGTACGTACAGATCAAGGACGCCCTGCTCGCCGACGCCTCGGTCGTCGTCGCGGGTGCCGGCGACGGCGAGGTGGTCGAGACCGTACGGGCCCTGCGCGACGACGGTTTCGACGGGTTCTTCTCCCTCGAGCCGCATCTGAACATGGCCTATGCGCTCGGCGGCTTCTCGGGTCCCGAGCACTTCCGGCGGGCCTGGGAGGCCTTCACCACCATCCTGAAGAACGAAGGCATCCCGTACGCATGACGAATCCGCCGCAGAGATTCCGGTTCGCCGTGGTCGGGGCCGGGGTCATCGGCAACCACCACGGCACGGTCATCAGCGCCCTGGCCGAACAGATCGATCTCGTCGCCGTTGTGGACCACCGGGCCGAACGGGCCGAACGGCTGGCCGCCCAGCGCGGCGGCCAGGCATTCGCGAGCCTCACTGAGGCGCTGGCGGCTGTCGACGTCGATGTGGTCGTCGTGTGCACACCGACCGGCGCCCACGGTGAGGTGGCGATCGAGGCGCTGGGCGCCGGTAAGCACGTCATCATCGAGAAGCCGGCCGAGGTCACCCTGGACAAGACCGATCGAATCATCGACGCTCAGCGCGCCGCAGACACGTTGGTGGCCGTCATCTCCCAGCACCGGTTCGATCCGGCGACCGAGACCACCCTGGCCGCGATCGAGCACGGCGAACTGGGCCGAATCACCTCCGGCATCGCCTCCATCGACTGGTGGCGTGGACAGAGCTATTACGACTCCGGCGACTGGCGCGGCACCTGGGAACTCGACGGCGGTGGCGCCCTGATGAATCAGGGCGTGCACACCGTCGACCTGCTCGTCGCCGCCTTGGGCGAGCCGGTCGAAGTGTTCGCCTACACCGGCACCCTGGCCCACGAGCGGATCGAGGTCGAGGACGTCGCGGTCGGGGTGGTCCGGTTCGCCAGCGGCGCGCTCGGCGTGCTGCACGCGACCACGGCCGCCTACCCCGGGATGAGCGCCCGGCTGCAGGTGCACGGCGACCAGGGCTCGGTGATCATCGACAGCGACGTGCTGACCTTCATCCACCGGACGCCGGCCGCGACGACCGCCACCGAGCGGTCCTACGGCACGTCGGCCGACGACACCATCAACCAGGTCGAGGAGTTCCCCGAGGCGTCGGGCGCTGGCCTCAGTGCCGGCGCCGATCCCGGTCAGCTCGGCTCGGTCGCGCATCGTCGCCAGTACGAGAACTTCCTGGCGGCGTTGGACGGCGACGAGGAGCTCCGGGTGGACCTGCTGACGAACCGACAGGCGATCGCGATCATCACCGGTGTCTACGAGTCCGCGCGAACCGGTCGCCCCGTGAGCCTGACATGAAGGTGCGACTGACGTGAACCGCCTGGCCGTCAATCCGATCCAGTACTGGGCGAAGGCGGGACGGACCCCGGGGGTGCTCGACTCGGCGTTCGCCGAGCTGTCCGCGATCGGGTTCACCGCGGTCAAGGCCGACGTTCCCGAGGGCATGAGGGCCACGGACTACCTCGCCTGGCTGGACGGCTACGGCCTCGCGCCGTCGGTCAGCCTGTTCAACTCCGCCTTCGACGAGACCGTCGACATCGCCGAGGAGACCGAGCGGGCCAAGCGGTTCGCGGCCATCCAGGTCGAGCTGGGGATGGACCGGACCATGGTGTCATCGGTCGCCGTACCGGCCCGGATGGTGCGGCCGGCCGTGGGGGCGGACTACAGCCGAAGCCGGCTCGACCTGGCGATCGAGAACTGCGGCGTGATCTGCCAGGTGCTGCGGTCCGAGGGCCTGCGGACGCTGCATCACTCCCATGTGGGCGGGGTCTTCGAGACCGAGCGGGAGATCATCAGCCTGCTGGATGATCTCGGGCCTGACGTCATCGGGATCGGTCCCGACACCGGTCACCTCCGCTGGGCCGGTGTCGACCCGGCCTCCTTCATCACCCGGTACGCCGACCGGATCGGTGCCCTGCACCTGAAGGACGTCTTCGCCGACTTCCTCGACGGACGCGCGGGTGCGGCCACCTACCGGGAGCAGGCCGACTCGCAGCGGCTGTGGGCCGAGCCGGGTCGCGGCGTCCTCGACATCGCAGCGATCCTGGCCGCCCTCCCCGACGACTACGACGGCGACATCATGATCGAGGTCGATGAGCCCAGCACGCCGACGAAGCGGGAGTCGCACGAGATCTCGTACGCGTGGGCCCGGAGCCACCTCCCGGCCCTCGTCTGACCCGCCCCCGCTCGGGATCCAGCTTCTGGCACCAGGTGCAACCCGAGCGGGCGGCAGGATCCCGAGCGAGACCTGTGGTCAGCGGGTCGCGAGCACCTCGACCGGGTCGCCCACCCGCACCGAGCCGTACGGCGCGTCCGGCACGAGATTCACCGCGAACCAGGTCTTGCCGTTCCAGCGGCGATGCCGGGCCAGACTGACCAGAGGTTCCTTGGTCCGGATCGCCGTCTCCGGGTCGATGCTGGTGAGGACACACCGATCACACAGCTTCACCACCCGGAACGCGACCTCGCCGACCCGGATCCGCTGCCAGCTGTCCTCCGCGAACGACCGTCCCCCGCGAACGACCAGATTCGGGCGGAACCTGAGCATCGGCACAGGTCCGTCGGCCGCTCGGGGCCCGTCGGCGATCCAGGAGTTGAGCTGGGCCAGGGACTCCTCGGCCGCGAGCAGCAGCGGGTAGGCGTCGGCCAGCGACACGGTGTCGTCGCTCGCGCCGTCATGCGGGTTCACCGGACGGCGGCGAGGGTCATCCAGGTAGACCAGGCGCACGGGCCGCCCGAGCACCTCGCTGAACCAGTCGGCGGCCATCGGGTCGGCCGACCTGGCCTGGAGCCGGTCGTCCCAGATCTCCACGTCCACCAGCGGTCCCGCTTCCGGCCGCTCGACCGCCAGGTCGGCGATCCCCGGCGCCCTCAGGTGCAGACCGCGGTCGGTGATCTCGGGGGTGATCAGCACCAGCCGGTTCGCCTCGCGCGCCGTCACCACCTCGCCGGACGGGTCCACCAGCATCCACCGACGGTCACCGGTCAGCCCCCAGGGCTCCACCTCGGCGACGTCCAGATCGTCACCCCGACAGGACTTCACCGGGTAGCGGCGCAGCCCGACCAGGCGGAGGTCGGCCGGCTGTGCCACGTCGGTCGAGCGCGTCACTCAGTCGACGATCGAGTTGATGCTGCGCTGGACGATCAACGGGTCGGGCGGGTAGACGACCGAGGTGTCCTTGTTCTCGTAATCGAACTGGTTCAAGAAGAAGCGCATCGCGTTGATCCGGGCCCGCTTCTTGTCGTTGCTCTTGATCGAGGTCCAGGGCGCCTCGTCGGTGTCGGTGCGCAGCACCATCGCCTCCTTGGCCTCGCTGTAGGCGTCCCACTTGTCCAGGGACTCCAGATCCATCGGCGACAGCTTCCAGCGCCGCACCGGGTCGATCTGCCGGATCGCGAACCGGGTGCGCTGCTCGGACTGGGTGACCGAGAACCACAGCTTGGTCAGTGAGAAGCCGCTCTCCACCAGCATCGACTCGAACAGGGGAGCGTGGTTGAGGAACTGCTCGTACTGGCGGTCGGTGCAGAACCCCATCACCCGCTCGACGCCGGCCCGGTTGTACCAGGAGCGGTCGAACAGCACGATCTCCCCGGCGGTGGGGAGGTGGCTGATGTAGCGGTGGAAGTACCACTGGCCGCGTTCGGTCTCGGTCGGCTTGGTGAGCGCCACCGTGCGCGCCGCGCGCGGATTGAGGTGCTCCATGAACCGCTTGATGGTCCCGCCCTTGCCGGCGGCGTCACGGCCCTCGAACAGCACCACGATCTTGCCGCCGGTGTCCTGCAGCCAGTACTGCAGCTTCAGCAGCTCGATCTGGAGCGCGTACTTCTCCCCTTCGTAGGCGTCGCGATCCAGTCGCTCGTCGTACGGGTAGTCCTCCCGCCAGGTCTCGACCGGGTCGCCGCCCGGGTCGATCAGGTCCGGATCCGAGCCGTGGTCGTCGTGGCTGACGGAGAAGCCGTCCCGGAGCAGGTGGTCGAGGTACTCACGGAAGTTCTCCCGGATGATCACGGAGACAGTATCGACCTCCCCGGCGAACACCCGGTGAACGGGGGTGGGTGGACTCAGCGGCCGGGCTCCGACAGCCGCTCCACCAGCTGAGCGACGATCGCGTCCTCGCTGTCGTAGTAGGCCAGACCCCAGTCGGCCACCATCGCGGGGTAGGCGACCTCTGGCCGATCTGCCAGGGAGTCTCGTACGGTCTCCAGCTCGGCGCGGCGCGCCGCCAGGGAGTCGCGGTAGTCGTCGAGCATCGAGCGCAGCCGCTCGGGTGAGGACAGCCCGCCCATCAAGAGCCGGAGGGCGATCGGGTGCTTGAGGATCGGGAACTCCGGGCTCGACTGCTGCTGCCAGGCTTGCAGTCGCTCCAGGCCGGTCGAGCTGATCCGATACCGCCGATCCCGACGCCCGGCCGGACCGTCGAACGCGGCCGTGACCAGACCGGCGTCGGCCAGCCGGGACAGCTCGCTGTAGACCTGGCTCATGGCCGGGGACACCCAGTAGAAGCGCAAGGTCCGGTCGGCCCGCTGCTTCAGCTCGTAGCCCGTCATCCCCGGCGCGTCCGGGCCGGAGAACACCAGCAGTCCGAGCAATGCGTACGAGGTCGTCGAGAGGTCTTGACCCACGCAGTCAGCGTACCGAAGATATTCCTGACAGGAATAACGAACCGCGGAGGTCGCGATGTCGGAGGCAGTGCTGCTGGTCGGGACGAAGAAGGGCCTGTGGATCGGCCGCAGCGACGAGCGGCGTGAGCGTTGGGAGTTCGGCAAGCCGGAGTTCTTGATGGAGGGGGTCTACGCGACCTGCATCGACACCGGCGGTGACAGCCCTCGGGTGTTCGTCAGCGGGCACAGCGAGCACTGGGGCTCCGGTGTCTACCGGTCCGACGACCTCGGCCGCACCTGGACCGAGACCCAGGGGGCGGCGGTGCGCTTCCCGACCGATCTGGGCGCCAGCGTGGAGCGCGTCTGGCAGATCCAGCCCAGCCCGGCCGAGCAGGATGTGGTCTGGGCCGGCACCCAGCCGTCGGCCTTGTTCCGGTCGACGGATCGGGGCGAGTCGTTCGACCTGGTGCGCTCCCTGTGGGACCACCCGCACCGGCCCGACTGGGATGCGGGGTTCGGCGGCCAAGCCATCCACACGATCGTGCCCGACCCGACCGATCCCGATCGGGTGACGGTGGCGATGTCGACCGGCGGGGTCTACCGGACCGAGGACGGCGGCGAGTCCTGGAACCCGCACACCACCGGCATCAAGGCCTACTTCTTCCCCGATCCCTACCCGGAGTTCGGTCAGTGCGTGCACAAGGTCGCCTCACACCCGGACCGGCCCGAGCTGATGTACGCCCAGAACCACCACGGCGTCTACCGTTCCGACGACGGGGGCACCACGTGGACCTCGATCGCCGAAGGCCTGCCGGCCGACTTCGGCTTCCCGATCGTGGTGCACCCGCACGATCCGGAGACGGTGTTCGTGTTCCCGCTGGTCGCCGACAGCGCCCGGATCCCGCCCGACGGCAAGGCGAGGGTGTGGCGCTCCACCGACGCCGGTCGCACGTGGACGGCGTCGAGCCAGGGGCTGCCCGACGAGTTCTACGCGGCCGTGATGAGAGACGCGATGACCGCGGACGCCGCGGATCGGGTCGGGCTCTACCTCGGTGCTCGCGACGGCTCGGTGTGGGCCAGCACCGACGACGGTGACTCCTGGTCCGAGATCGCCCGCCACCTTCCCGACGTGCTGAGCATCCGGGCGGCGGTGGTCTAGCCGGCGGGCGTCGCCGGGGCTCGGAACGACGCCGCGAGCTCGGCGCGCGACCGCACGCCTCGCTTCCGGAAGACGCTGCTGAGGTGATGCTCCACCGTCTTCGGGCTGAGGAACAGGGCGGCGGCGATGTCCTTGGTGGTCAGCCCGCTGGCCGCGTGGAGCGCGACCCGGGTCTCCTGAGCGGTGAGCGACTCCTCGGTCCGCGGACGCCGGCTGCGCGGGCTCGCGCCGGTGGCGGCGAGCTCGTCGGCGGCCCGGCGCACCCACGCGCTCAGGTCCATGGTGGTGAGGGCGTCGAGGGCGGCGTTCAGCTGGACGCGCGCCCGGACGCGGTGGCCGGCCCGCCGCAGTCGGGCCCCGTACAGAAGCTGTGTCCGGGCTGTCTCGAAGGGATCGGGTGCCTCGGCGTGGGCAGCAAGAGCGGTCTCGAAGGCCAGATCGGCCGCGTGCTGATCCGGAGCCGTCAGCCCGCGGCAGCGGGCGGCGAGCGCCCGGCGCCACGCTGCGGCCTCGGTCGGCGTGGCGGCGCCGAAGCCGTCGGCCAGGGCCGCCGCGGCGTGGTGGCGTCCGAGGGCGAGATAGGCCTCGACGAGGTCCGGAGCGACACCGAGCGGTTCTCCCATCGCGCCCACTCCACCATCGATGGACAGACGATCCTCGAGGATGGTCGCGGCCGTCGCCGGATCCGACCGGCTCAGCGCGCAGAAGGCGGCCGTGATCGCCGAGTGAGCCGCGTGCGCGGTGGTCCCGGCTCGGTCGGTGAGCTCCTTCGCCCGTCCCAGCGCCACCCGGGCCTCCTCATGCTGTCCGCGGGCGGCGGACTGCCAGGCCACCATCTCCAGCGCGACGGCCACGTCCGCCGCGTACCCCAGCTGGTCGCCCAGCTCCACGGCCTCACCGGCATCGGCGAACGCCCCGGCGTGGTCGCCCAGCCAGGCGCGCCCGGCGGCGGCCAGGGTCAGCGCCGGCACCAGGACACCCAACCCGCCGCGCGCCCTGGCCTGGGTGAGCAGGTGGTTGCCCAGGGACATGAGCGGACCCGGGTCGCCGAGGAAACCGCCGGCCAGCGCCAGGTGGACGAGCGATCGCGGATCGTCGCGCAGCGGGGGAGTGGCGATCTGCTCGACGGCCTCCCGCAGCAGGGCGCTGCCGGTGCCCGGATCGCCGGCGAACACGGCGGCGAACCCCCGGGTGAAGTCCGCCAGCATCCGCTGCCGGGGATCGTGCCGATCGGCGGTCGTGGCGATCGCCGTCGCACAGGCGGCCACGCCGGCGACGTCGTTGAGTCGGAAGCGGGCCAGGGCCAGCTCGGCGAGGGCCTCCGTACGGTGCTCGCCACCGAGTCGTTCGACCGCGGACGCGAGCAGCTCGACGGAAGCGGGGACCGAGCCGGTGTACTCCTCCAGCAGGCCGAGCGTGAACAGTGCACGACCGTGCGCGCCGTCGTCGCTCGGCGCGTCCAGCACCCGCGACGCCAGGGTTCGGGTCCGGCCCGTGTCGCCCGCGGCGAAGGCGTCGGTGGCCGCGGTCGCCAGCCAGTCGGCGATCCGTACCTGGTCCTTGACGAGCCTGGTCGCCCGCTCCATCGCGATCGAGGCCGCCGCGTACCCCTGACGGTCACGGGTGAAGCCAGCGGCGCGCACCAGGTCGAGCGCCAACGCCGGGTCCGGCCCGACCGTGGCGTCGGCCCGGTGCCAGGTGGCGGCGACCGAGTCCGTCGCCAACACCGCCGCCAGGCTGAGATGGGCCGATCGCTGCTCGCCCGACGAGGCCCGACCCACCGCCGCCGTACGCAGCAGCGGGTGCCGGAAGTCCATCTCGGCGTCCCGGTGGATCAGCACCGCTGCGTCGTGCGCCTCGTCCAGCGCGGCCGCGACGTCGAGCCCCTCGTGGGCCAGCGCCGCCCCCACCGCGGCCGAGCTGCCGGACCGGTTGAGCGCGGTGAGCAGGACGGCCCGGCGGGCCGGTGCCGACAGAGCGCCCAGCTGTTCCCCGTAGAGGCTCAGCAGGCCGTCGCCCACCACGGTCGCGGGTGCGGGCAGGGGCGCGGCGCCGATGCGTTGCGCCTCGGTCAGGCGCTGCGAGATCTCGAGCATCGCGAGGGGATTTCCTCCCGTGTCGTCGACCAGACGGTCAGCGACCCGCTCCGCGATCCGGCCCCGGAACACGACGCGGGCGTCCGCTGCGCTCAGGCTCGAGAGCAGCACGGTCGGGGGGTCCGCCACGAGCTCCGGCGGGATCTGTCCCGACCGGCCCGCCCAGACGAAGCACACGGGATCGTCGCGCAGCCGGCGGGCCGCGAACGTCAGGGCGGAGGCTGACTCGCGGTCGACCCACTGCAGGTCGTCCACGAGCAGCAGGACGGGAGCCCGCGCGGCTTCGGCGGCGAGCAGGGACAGCACGGCCCCGCCGACGAGGAACCGGTCGGCTGGAGCCGCCGGCTGCTGCCAACCGAGGGCGACGGACAGGGCGTCGGCCTGGGCGCCCGGGATCTCACCGAGCGTCGCGCGCAACGGACCGAGAGCCTGCAGCAACCCGGCGTGAGCGAGCACGGATTCGGACTCCACCCCTCGTGCCCACAGACAGCGGAAGCCGGCGGCTCGGTGCGCTGCTGCCGACAGCAGCGTCGACTTCCCGATCCCCGGCTCGCCCTCGAAGACCACCGAGCTCGTCGTTCCGCCCCGGGCGCTCTCGATGACGGAGTCGAGCCGGCCGAGCTCGGTGTCGCGGCCCCGGAGATCGCCCGCCACGTCGGGAGGTCCTCCCGAGCGGATGGGTGATTTCCCCCATGCGAACGAGCGCTGCCGGCTGCCATGGTCGAGGGACGGCAGGTCATCGGAGGGAGGTCTCGATGCGGACATCGGTCACGATCCTAGGGACGTGGAGAGGGTTCAGCTGGCCGGCGCGGGGATTCGCTCCCTGGTGGCGGTTCGCGCCGGGCGGCCCCGGTCTCCGGCGCCCGCCGAGCCGCGACGACCGCGACCGGTCGGGCCGGTAGCGCGATGGTCACGTTCGCCGGGATCTCGCACGTGGCGTTCACGGTCACCGACCTGGCTGTCAGCCAGCGCTTCTACACCGAGGTGCTCGACTTCGTCGCGGTGCTCGATGTCGGGTACGGCCGGATCTGCGTGCACCCGGCCACAGGGTTCTCCATCGGGCTGATCCAGCACCAAGGAGCCCCGGGCGGCCGGTTCACCGAGCTGACCACCGGGCTCGATCACCTGGGCCTGGCCGCCTCATCCCGGGCCGAGCTCGAAGAGTGGGAGCGGCGCTTCGATGCGCACGGCGTCCCGTACACCCCGATCCGCGACATGGAGCTGGGCCATCACCTGAACTTCCGCGATCCGGACGGCATCGCCTTGGAGCTGGACGCACCGAACGAGCTCGGTCTGGTCGCGCAACAGGCGCTGGCGGCCAACCCGTCGCCGGCCGAGATCGCCGCGTTCGTGGCCGAGCACCTGGGACCGGAGTACGTGCCCCATCCCTGACGAGTGTCAGTGGCGTGCGCCAGAGTGGTCCCACCGACCCTCCCGAGGAGGCACTCATGCCCGGCAACCCGCCACCCTTCACCGACGAGACCGACGGCATTCTGCTCTACCTGATCCAGCAGCGCGACGGGCTGCGCTTCGCGGCGTACGGGTTGACCGAGGAGCAGCTCCGCCAGCGGTCCACCCCCGCGAGCTCGCTCACCGTGGGTGGTCTGCTCAAGCACGCGGCGGTGACCGAGCGGGGCTGGATCGACATCCTGGCGGGGGCGCCGGCCGAGAAGTCGGAGGAGGAGTACGGCTCGGACTTCGTGGTCGGTGACGACGAGAGTCTCGCCTCGCTGCTCGCTCTGCAGGCGGCGACGGCGGCTCGCACCGAGGAGGTCGTCCGGGCCCTGCCGAGCCTGGACGTCGCGGTCCAGCTGCCCGCGGCACCCTGGTATCCGCAGAACGCCGACGGCTACTCCGCGCGGTGGATCCTGCTGCACGTGCTGGAGGAGCTGGCCCGGCACGCCGGGCACGCCGACATCATCCGGGAGCACATCGACGGGGCCACCATGTACGAGCTGATGGCCGGCGCCGAGGGCTGGCCCGCGTCCGACTGGCTGACGCCGTGGCAACCACCGACCGACCGTCCGTGAACGGCCGGTCACAGGTCGTGCACAGGAAGTAAGGGTACCCTTCCTGGTATGGCTGATCGTTCTCGCACCCCACGTCCGACCCGGTCCGCGACCGTGCTTCGCAAGGAGTGGCTGAGTCCCGGCATGGTGCGGCTGCACTTCGTCGGCGCCGACGTCCGGTCGCTGTCGGAGCTGACCTTCACCGACCACTACGTCAAGCTCCTGTTCCCGCCGGCGGGGGCGGACTACCGCTGGCCGTTCGACCCTGAGCTGATCCGGGCCGAGCGTCCGGCGGCGGACTGGCCGGTCACCCGCACGTACACGATCCGCTCCTTCGACCCGGCTGCCGGGGAGATGACGATCGACTTCGTGGTGCACGGTGATGCGGGCCTCGCCGGCCCGTGGGCGGCGACGGTCGAGCCGGGCACGTCGATCGGCTTCCACGGTCCGGGCGGCGCGTACGCCCCCGACCCGGCCGCGACCGCCCACCTGCTCGTCGGTGACGAAGCGGCCCTCCCGGCGATCGCCGCGACGCTGGACGCGCTGCCCGACGGCGCCGCCGCGGAGGTCTTCGTGGAGGTCGCCGACGCCGATCATCAGATCCCGCTGCGGCAGACCCGGCGCACCCGGCTCACCTGGGTGCACCGCGGTTCGGCTCCGTACGGCGCGCCCCTGGCCTCGGCGGTGCGGGAGACCTGGGTGCGTGACGCCGAGGCGCAGGTGTTCGTGCACGGCAACGCTGACCTGGTCAAGGATCTGCGGCGCTTCCTGTTCGTGGATCACCAGCACGATCGCGCCCTGGTGTCGATCTCCGGCTACTGGCGCACCGGTCTGAACGAGGACGGGTGGCAGCGCTCGAAGCGGGTGTTCACCGAGCAGATGGAGACCGAGGAGCAGGCTGCGTTGGCCTGAGTCCGCCGCGTGGGGCGTATCGTCACCGGCTGGGACACCGCAGCAGGAGATGAGGATCCGATGAGCAGCAGCGTCGCCGGTTGGCGGGCCAGCCACGTGCCCGGACGTTGGCCCGTGCTGATGGGTCCATCGAGTCTGGTGGTGCTCGATCCGACGACCTCGATCGACCTCACCGTGCTGTGGGAGAAGGTCGTCGGCAGTGCGTCCATGGTCGATCTCGTCACCGCGCTCGCGGCCGTGGGACCGGACCAGAGCCCGGATCTGCTGGCGCTCTTCTGGTCGAGCACCGGCATGCGGTCGCTGCTGCGGGGGAACGTGCGGCTGCTCGACCCCGCCACCGCCGAGGTCGTCGCCGACGGCGCCGGGATGTTGACCTGGCGCGAGGTGGGGCTGGCCGAGCGGGACCAGCTCGAGATCGATCTCGGCGCCGGACCGGTCGGTACGCGGGGCCTGCCGCTCGTGGTCGGCGCGGTCCGGGCCGGAGCCCTCAGGATCGAGAGCGGCAGCGGCGCCGCTGTGATCTCACCGCAGGCGATCGCGTTCGAGGAGACCATCCCACCCGACGAGCTCGCCGACTGGCCGGCCCGGAGCGCGGCGCGGGCCGAGGACGTCACTCCGTTGGAATCCTCCGAGGCCGACCCGGTGGCGGCCGGGGCCCTCTGGCCGCCGATGCGTCGGGCGCCCATCGCGGTGCCGGCGTCGTCGCCGCCGTCGGCTCTGCCGCCCGCCGTGGCGGCGCCGGTGCCCGCGTCGGACGTCGCCGCCGAGGACGACCCCGACTCCCCGCTGGGCGACGGGCTGACGAGGCGCACCTCCCCGCCCACGGCGCCCGAGGTGTTCGACCACGACCGTTTCGAGATGGAGAACGCGGACACGGCGCTGATGGCCGTCCCACCCGGCCGGCCGGTGACGGCCGAGCAGGAGGCGGCAACGCGGTCCGAGCACGATGGGGCGCCCTTGGTCCACGCGGCGATCTGCCTGTCCGGCCACCCGAATCCTCCCTACGCCGACCGCTGCGGACTGTGCGGTGCCCCGGTTCCTCCGCAGACCACCCAGCTGGTGCCGCGGCCGGTTCTCGGCGTCCTGCGGTCACCCGACGGCTCGAGCGTGCGGATCGACCGTCCGATCCTGGTGGGGCGGGCACCGGTCTCTCGGGACGACCTGGCCGAGGTGCCCGAGCTGATGCGAGTGCCGAGTCCCGGCCAGGACATCAGCCGTACGCATCTGCTGGTCAGCCCCGACGACTGGGAGATCCGGTTGACCGACCTGCACTCGACCAACGGCACCCTGATCGTGCGACCCGGGCCCGGTGTCGAACGCCTCCAGCTGCAGCCGGGGGAGCCGTACGCGGTCGTGGTCGGCACCGTGGTCGAGCTCGGCGACGGCGTCGCCGTGCTCGTCGACGGCCCGCCACGTCTCGGCAGCTGACCTCCCGGTGGTCCCGAACGGCGCCGGGGCTGGGTAGGGTTCAACGACACCATCCGTCAGGCGAGGGGAGACGGGGTCATGCCCAGTTCGCGAACGACTACTGGCCTGCCGCCCGGCGTCCTCGCCGGCGCGACAGGTCCGAGACTGCTGGCCGCGCTCGTCGAGGTCGGTCCGGTCTGGTTGCTGGGTGGCCTGGCTCTGCTGTTCGCCTTCGTCCTGGACGGGTCCGTCCTGATCGTGACGCTCTGCCTGGTCCTCGCCCTGGGCTGGGCGATCCTGGTCTGGGCGCAGCGGGCGCGTCGGGCCGCGGGTCCGGGCATGCGACTGGACAGCCTGCAGGTCGTCGGTCTGAGCGATGGACGCCCGCTGGGGTGGGGTCGGGTGCTGCTCCGCGCGCTCGTCTTCGCCGGCCTGACCGTCTCGGTCGTCGGTCTGATCGCGATGCTGGTGGTGATGGCGCGCCACCCGCGTCGGCAGGGCTGGCACGACCTCGCGGCCAACGCCGTGGTGATCAAGGAACGTCCGTTGGCGCCGCCCCGGCCCAAACCGGCCGTGGCTCGGACCGCATCGTCGCGATCGACGGCTCCCGCCGCCGCCAAGACGTCCGCCAAGACGGCGGCCCGATCGTCGGCCGCGTCTGCGCCGACGGACAGGCCGGCGAAGAAGGCCGCGCCCTCGGCTCCGGTCGAGCCACCCGAGCCCGAGGAGACTGTCGTCGTCGCGGCCGAGAGCGGTCAGGGGGCTGCGGCCGGACCTGCGACCGAGGTCGAGGCGGCCGACGAGACTGACAGCCCTGGGACGGCCGACCCGGCCGATCCCGCCGACGAGCCGGAGATCCTCTCCGAGTGGATGCTGCGCCTGGACGACGGGCGGAAGGTCGCCGTGGAGGGACTCGTCCTCCTGGGTCGCAATCCGCAGCCGCGGGTCGGCGAGGAGGACGCGACCCTGATCAAGGTGTCCGACGACACCCGAACGGTCTCCAAGTCGCACCTCGCCGTCGGTGTCGACGTCACCGGGCTCTATGTGATGGACCGCGGATCCACCAACGGGACCATGGTCACCGCGCCCGACGGCGGTCAGCGCCCGTGTCCTCCGGGCGACCTGGTCGACGTCCCCGGTGGCTCGGTGATCTCCTTCGGTGACCACTGGCTCGAGGTCCACCGACCTGGCCACTAGGGTCACTTCCATGCTGCTGTCCGACCGCGACATCAAGGCCGAGATCGATAGCGGCCGGATCGGCTTGGAGCCCTATGAGCCGAGTCTGGTGCAGCCGTCCAGCATCGACGTCCGGCTCGACCGCTTCTTCCGGGTGTTCGAGAACCACCGCTACCCGCACATCGATCCGGCCGAGGACCAGTCCGAGCTGACCCGTCCGATCGACGTCTCGCCGGACGAACCGTTCATCCTGCATCCCGGTGAGTTCGCACTCGGCTCCATCTACGAGGTCGTGACGCTGCCCGACGACGTGGCGGCCCGGGTCGAGGGCAAGTCCTCCCTGGGCCGGCTCGGTCTGCTCACGCACGCCACCGCCGGCTTCATCGACCCCGGATTCAGCGGACACGTCACCCTCGAGCTGTCCAACGTCGCCACCCTGCCGATCAAGCTGTGGCCGGGGATGAAGATCGGTCAGCTCTGCTTCTTCCGCCTGTCGTCGCCCGCCGAGCACCCGTACGGCTCAGCCCTGTACGGCTCGCACTACCAGGGGCAGCGTGGACCCACACCCAGTCGCTCCCACCTGAACTTCCACCGGTCGCAGATCTGACCGCTCAACCCGCCCGGTAGACCGCGATCTCGCCGGAGGCGGTCCGGGCTCGGATGCTGACGTACGGTTCGCCCTCCACAGGTTCGCTGCAGGCGTCCATCGCGACCCGGACGGCACCGCTGGTCGAACTCAGGTCCAGCCAGGCCATCAGCCCGTCGGCGACCCCGATGGTGAGCGACCCGGACGCCGTCCGCAGATCGACGGAACCGCTGGTCGACGGGACGGAGATGTCGCCGGAGCCGGACGAGGCCCGCAGCTCGGCCGCCGTGAGCGAGCGGACCAGGAGATCGCCGGACCCGGACTTGGCGCTCAGAGCGCAGCGGGCCTCACCGACGACGAGATCACCGGAGCCGCTGGTGATGCGGGCGGCACTGCCGCTGAGCACGCCGACGGACACCGATCCCGAACCCGAGGTGATGTCGAGGTCGACGGCTCCGCTCAGGCTGATGTCACCGGAGCCGGTGGTGAGGCGGCAGCGTCCGAGCGGAGTGGTGGCCGTCACATCCGCCGACCCCGTCCGGGCGGTCAGCGCCGTCCCCGCCGGCACGCCGATCCGGATGTGCGCGGTCTGGGTTCGGAACAGCTGGTCGGGGAACCAGATCCGAAGGGTGTCCGCCTCGTGCCGGATGCTCGCCTGCTGCAACAGCTCCTCGTCCGCCGTGACGGTGCCCTCCACCAGGTCGTCACGCGGCCCGGGCTCGATGTTGACCGACCCTCGACCCAGGTTCTCGATCACGATCGCCCGGACGCCATCGGCGTCGAAGGTCCGGGCCGTCATCGGACCCAGCCCTGCACAGTGCCCCGCCGAGCCGCCTCGACACCGGGTCCGTCGCCGGGGCGCCGACCGCGCCCGCCGAACATGCCGCCCGCTCCGAAGGGTCCGTTCGGGCCGAAGACGCCGTACGGCCCGAACGGACCGCTCTCGGTCGGCGGGCCGGGGCGGGTGGGCGGTGGCGGCGGGGCCGGGCGGTCGTCGAGGGCGACCATCACGGCCCGCAGCAGCCAGGCGTTCGTGGAGATGCCGTCACGATCGGCCTTCTCGTCCACCTTCGCCTTGACCGACGCCGGCAGCCGCAGGCTGATTCGGGCCACGCCCTCGTCATCCTCGGGCCCACGAGGTTCCTCGGCCGCAGACTCAGCGTCCGGGCGAGGGGCCTCCGCGGCGGCTGCAGGGTAGGGGGTGAAGTCGTCGGGGAGCAGCAGCGTCGGCTCCGGCGCCGGTGCCGGGACGAGCACCACCAGCTCGGGATCGGGCCCGCTCATCCGCAGCTCCACCGAGGTCGGCGCCGTCTCGGCACTGATCTGGGCGGCGGCGTCGGCGAGCGCCCGGATCAGCGCGAGCCGGGTGCTGGCCTCCACGGCGCCGCCGAGGCGTTCGGCCGTCTGCCGCGTCGTGTCGTCGCCGAGTGCGGCGGCATTGGTGACGCCTTGTCGGACGGTTTCGAGATACGGTGAGAGATCCATGACACTACTATGACGTCATTGTGACGCCAAATGCAAGAGTCTGTGGCGTCTCTTGTGCGTCGTCATTCGACGAAGGCTGGTCACGAACCGGGGCCACGCCGAGTCGCCTACGCGGCGGGCTCGGGTGCGGCGTCTAGGGTCGACATGGTTGACGGCGCGGGCGACCGGCCAGTCGTGGTCGCGACCCGCAGGAGCGTCGAGGCCTACCAGGACGAGGTAGCAGGGGTTTCGCGTGATCGAGTTCGAGTCAGTCTCCAAGACCTTCCGGGACGGGACGACGGCCGTCGACAACCTGAGCCTGGTGGTGCC
>DATDBH010000231.1:0-46786 GCA_036524985.1 Microlunatus sp.
ACGTGACCAGCATCCGGTACGGGTCGTCCGGGTCGAACGCGACGAAGCCACCGTCGGCGGTGAGCGCGAGCTGCCAGGACGGGCCGGACAGACCGATCCAGACCCCGTTGTCCTGGAAGCCGCAGCCGATCACGGACGGGAGGCGGGGGTGCTGGGTCAGGTCGTACATCTGGGTGGCGGAGATGCCGTGGCTGCGTTTGCGCCAGGTGAGCGCGTTGAGGGTGGGCGGGAACAGCGCGGTGGCCTGGGCGCGCGGTGGTGCGCCGGTGTCGGCCGGGTCGACCACCGGGTAGCCGACCGCGGTCGCCCAGTCCGCGCACCAGGACACCCCGCCGTCGTTGGCGTCCCACAGCACCAGGGCGTTGCCGGCCACGCCGTTGGCGAACGGGGCGGCCGGCGCCGGCGCGAAGATCAGGTCGTGGTGGTCGGCGTGGTGCCCGGGATCGATGATGTTGAGATCCCACATCTGGGCCCGGAGCCAGTCGCCGGCCACCGGTGCCGCCGCATTCGCGTTGCGGTGCAGATAGAGCTCGACCATCCCGTACGCGAGGTGGTTCGGGTTGGTGGGGCTGACGGCGAGAGCGATGTTGTAGCCGCCCTGGCCCTCCGCACCGAACGTCTCCGCCGGCGGCACGGCGGTGAAGGTCATCGTCGTCGGGGTCGCGGTGTGTGCGTCCCGGCAGCGCAGCAGCGCCACGAAGCTCCGGTCGGTCCGCAGGGTCGCCCCGCGATCACCGTGGGTCTGGGCCAGGAAGACCACCGGCGCGGGGAAGGCGGCGGCGCTGCCGTCGTAGACGGCCACCTTCCCGAAACCGGGGTCGGCGAGGCCGGGGGCGGGAGCGGGGGTGGTGGTCCCGACCGCCAGCAGCGGATCCGGCGGCCCGACGCCGTCCAACACACCACTGAGGACGGCGTCGGCGTCGTCGGGGGTGTCCAACCGGATCAGCAGTCCGCGGTTGGCCACCGGCGGACCGGCGATCTGCACCGTGCCCTGCAGCACCGCGAACAGCCGCAAGGCCCCACCGAACCGGGCGAAGCGGACGTCGGTGAAGCCGCGACCGGCCGCGAACTGGGTCCAGGTCCGGCCGCCGTCGGTCGTGCGGTAGAGCCCGTCCGGCCCGCCGGCCGCCGCCCAGCAGACCTGGTCGTTGGTCGGGTGCGCGGCCAGGGCGTGGATGCGAGCGGTCAGGATCGACTCCCCGGCGTTGGGCGGTCGCCAGGTCGCCCCACGGTCGGGGCTGCGCCAGACCCCGTTCGCGGGAATGGTCTCCCCGCCCCCGGCCTGGGTCTCGCCCGTGCCGGCCCAGACCACCGCCTGGTTGGACGGGCTGATGGCGAGCGCGGCCATCGACAGGGACGGTTCGTCGTGCCACAGCGGGAACCACGAGTCGCCGCCGTCGACGGAGGTGAACACGCCGCCGGACGCCGGGGCCGCGTACATGATCTTCGGGTCGCCCGGCTCGACCGCGATCGCGCGGATCCGGCCGCCGACGTTGCGGGGGCCGATGGACACCCAGTTGTGCTGGCCGCGGACGGCCGTACGGGGTCCGGCGGGTGCGGCGGCGGCGGTCTCCGCCTGTCCCGGTCCGCGCACCGGGGTGCCGAGGGTGGGGGCGAACAGCTCGGCCTTGATGGCGAGGGGCGCGTCGATGCTCGCCGCTGCGGACGCCGCAGGGAAGGGCTCCACCACGGTGGGCTCGGGTGGGTCGGGCGGGTCCGGATCGGGCGGGAGCGGATCGGGCGTCGGGTTGCTCATACCGGCAGGTCCAGGAGGAAGCGGATGCCCGCGGTGAGCTGGGCATTGGTGGGGCGGACGAGGGAGCCGTCGGCGGCGCGGACCGTGGGTGTGTCGCGGGAGACCACGGTGGCCCCGGTGTCGGCGGTGGTGTCGCCGGCCATCCGCAGCCAGGCTCGCCACAGCGGGACCCAGCCCATGGCGTCGGCGATCCGGGCGCCGTCGGCCAGCACGGGGTCGGCGGGCGGCGGAGCCTCCCGCGCCGCGCCGCCGCCGACCGCGGTCCGCCACTCGTTCACCCGTCGGTGGTCGAGGTTCCAGTTGCGGAACACCTGAGCGACCCGGCCGATCGGGCCGGCGACCACCGGCGGGGCCGGCACGATGGCGGGGTCGGAGGCGACGGGGTTCACGGTGCGCAGCCGTGAGGCGGCGCCCAGGGCGAGCAGCAGCGCCAGGTCCGCGGCGGTTCCCAGGACGGTGTCGTCGGCATCGGCCAGGCCGGGCTGCGGGACCCCGCGCAGTCCGTCGAACTCCGAGCGACCCAGTCGGTCCCGACCGAGTCGGGCGGTGAGCTCGGCGTCGGGGACGTGCCGGACCAGGTACGCCTTCTGCTCGTCGGTGCGCAGCGGGGTGAAGGCGGTGTGCGCGGGGTCCGCGTCCGGCGGTCGTGGATCCTGGTCATCGGCCGGGCCGAACAGGCTCGCCGGCCAGGGCAGGTCGTAGCGGACGCCCGCGTCGGCCGGCGCCGCCTCGACGCCGTCCACCGCGGCGATCGCCGCCGCCAGATCCTGCACGGTCCTCGCGCCGGGGCCGAGCGCCACGTCGGTCACCACCGCTCCGTTGCGGATCTTGACCAGATGCCCGTCCTGGGAGATCTCCAGCTCGGGGGCACCGGAGCTCCGCCACACCTTCACCAGGGGGCGTCCACCCGTCGGGTAGCGCAGATCCGCCAGGGTCGGGGCCGCGGTGGCCGGGTCGTGCCACAGCACCGAGTCGTCGAACGCCGCACCGCCGTCGAGGGTGAACCCCGTGGCACCGGCCGTGGCCAGGGAGCCCCGGACCGACGGCAGCCGATCGGTGGCGAACCAGGACAACCAGCCCCCGCCGTTGGCGAGCGCGCGGGCGAGCGGCAACCCCAGACCCAGCCACAGGCCCAGTGCGGTGACCGCGGTGGTGATCCAGCCGGTGACCTCGGCGGCCTTCTCGCCGGCCCCGGCCTCTTTGGCGATCGCCACCACGCCGGTGGTGATCGCCGCCTGCAGGAACGTGGCGGCGGTCATCACCGCGGGCACGTTCTGGACGCCGAACGCGACGCTGGGTCCGGGCTGCCGGCCGCCCAGGGAGGCCAGCAGCCGGACGAGCGCGTAGACGTCCACGGCCAGCATGCCGCCGGCGACCACCCAGCGCCCGGCCGGCGACGGGTCGGTCGCGGCGTCACCGATGGTCGGCAGCCAGCCCCCGAGCAGACCCATCCGCAGTACGAACGTCCAGAGGGCGTTCACGAACGGCTCGCTGGGCTGGTCGTCGACGTTCGCCCACATGATCATGGAGTAGATGAACGGGGTGATCGAGTTGAGCCCGTCGGCCAGGGTGATCAGCTCGCTGGCCGCCCGCTCGGTGATGGTGGCTCCGGTGATGAAGGCCGAGCTCGCCGGCAGCAGCAGACCACTGAGCAGCATGGTGATCCCGGGCGCGAGCAGGATCGGCGTCAGCACCCCGAACCACTCGCGCATGGTGAACGGGGTGAGATCGCTGACCAGCCGCCGGTAGCCCTTGCCGGCGCGGGCCGGGTCGAACGCCGGGCCGGCGGCGAACGCGCCCTCGAAGACCGGCCAGCCCTGGGCGCCGACCGGCCGGGCCTCCAGGTGATAGGTGTCCTCCAACGCCGCGTGGTAGGTGGCCATCAGGTCGGCGACGCGATCGGGATCGGGCCACCAGCCGGTGTAGGTGGCGACCGGGTCCGAGCCGCCGATCACCCGGAGGCCGGCGGCCAGGTTGATGCCGTGGTAGGCCGCCGGCTCGGTCCGGCTCCACGGCCTGGACGTGTGCCGCCCGTACGCGGACCGGGCGACGGGTCCGCCGACCACCGCGTGGGCCCAGGCCGCGACCAGCCCCATCGCGAAGGCGGCCCCCTGCCGGGCCCGAGCGCTCGATCCCCCGGCGTCGGCGATGCTGCGGTCGATGAACGCGGTCAGGAAGGTGGCGGTCGGCACCTCGACCAGGGCCAGGTTCGGGTCCGGCGTGCCGTTGCGAAGCGTCGCGGCCCGCCATCCGGGGGTCGCGGCGAACATGTCGGCGTAGGCGGGGATCTCGAAGCCCGCGCTACCGAGCACGGCGAACCTGCTCGGCCCCGGGAAGAACGGGCTGGCCGGTGGCACCGGTACGGCTTCCGGCCCGGCCATGATGTCGGTCGCCGCCCGCACGAGGCCGAGCACGCGGCGCTCGGTGGCCCCGAACCGGCTCGCCGCGATGCCGACCCCCTGGCTGCCGAGCGACACCTGGACGGTGGTGGCGTCGAGCTTGCGGCTGAGGGACTCGTCGGCGTCACGGAGCCGGGCGGCGGTCAGCGCGACGACCAGGCTGGACTGCAGGACGGCGCTCATCCCAGCCCCAGTCCGCCGACGTCGACCGAGGCGGCGACGGACAGGTCCAGGCCGGGGATCGGGCCGCCGTCGGAGGCGCAGGCGGCCTTCAGCCTGGCCAGCGCGTCGATCAGACCGTCCATCCCGTGGTCGATGACCCGACCGATCTCGGCGAGGGCGTTCAGCACCGGCTCCAGCAGACCCGCGACGTCGAAGGCCGCGATCAGCCCGGCCAGGTCGTCGTACAGGGTGAGCAGGGGCGCCAACAGCGTGCTGGGCGCGACATCGTGGGCGAAGGCAGCGATCTCGGTCCGAAGACCATCCACCACCAGCCGGACGGGGGCCAGCGGATCGAAGGTCGCCAGCGTGTGCTGCAGGCCGTCGAACGCGGCCAACGGCGCGGCGAGCACGGTGCTCGGCCGCAGGCCATCGACGAGCACGCCGAGTCGGTCCCGGATGGCGAGGACGTCGGCCAGCACCGCGTCGACCGACAGGGCGTCCAGCAGGCCGCTGAGCTCACCGAGCACCCCGGTGAGCGGGACCACCAGGCCGTCGTGCACCAGGGCCGAGATCCGGTTCGTCAACCGGGTCGCCACCGACCTCAACACCCCGAGCACGACCTCGGGCCCGAGTCTGGCGGCGAGCGAGGCGATGACGGCGCCGACCCCGCCGGAACCGACGAGCTCGGCCGGATCCACGCCGACGAACACCGCGAGCTCGCGCGCCTTGTCGGCGAGCGGGCTCAGCGGGGCGAACGCCGCGGCCACGCCGCCGGCGGCCAGCTGCACCTCCGAGCGGTCCGGCGCGGTGGCGGGCTGGACGACGGCGACGGCGGCGCTGAACGAGGACCGCGTCGCGTCGGCGTTCAGCAGCACGCGGCCGAGGTCGGGGCCCGGGTCGGTGGACCGGATCGGTGCGGACAGGGTCCGGACCGCCAGCGAATCGGCCGGCAGCGCACCGAGGGCGCCGGCCAGGGCACGGTGGGTCCGGGCGAGCTCGCCGGCGAGCTCGATCACACCGAGACCACCGACGGCGGTCTGGGCGTCGGTCAGAGTGGTGGCGGCCCGGAGCAGGCGGCCCCGGACGACCTCGGAGCCGTTCCGCTCACCCCGGATCCAGGCGATCACCTCCGGCAGACCCTCCACCGGCACGCCGGGCAGCAGCCCGGCCAGCGGTCCACGTACGGCGCTCCCCGAGGGCACGTCGTCGGTGCCGCGGAGCTCGGCCAGCAGATCCGGCCACGCGTGGTCGAGCGCGTCGAGGACCGGGCCGATCGGGACCCGGGCGAGAGCAGCGGCGACCGCTCCGTCGACCTGGCCGAGAAGGTCGGTGAGCTCGTCGAGGTGCAGCGCCTCGCGGACGGCGGTCCGGGCCTGGTCGAGGGCACCGGTCACGGGGGCCAGCAGCGTCGCAGGGTCGATCGAGGTGATCACGTCGCCCACCTGGTCGAGGGCCTCGTCGACGGGTCGCAACAGGGCGCGCAGGTCGATCTCGGCGATCGCGGCCCTGGCCTCGTCGAGCACCGCCAGCACCGGGGCGAGGATCTCGGTCGGGTCGATCGCGTCCAGCGCCGTGGTGAGCTCGCTGAAGGCGGTGGTCTCCAGGTCGGCGACGTGCGGGTGCGGGTCGATCGAGCCGACGAAGGTCTGGATCTGGGCATACCCGGCGGCGACGGCGTCCAGGGCATCGGTGTTGATGGAGTCGATCAGCGCGCCGAGCTGGGTGTGCAGCTCGGCGCGAGCGGGTTCCAGGTCGAGACTCTGCACCGGCGCGCAGGCGGCCTCCAGCTCCTGCTTGAGGTCGTCGGGCAGCAGCGCTCTCGGCACCAGCTCGAGAGCGTCGGCGGCGGTCTCGACGATGCCGGTCGACACGTCGAAGACCGGCTGCACCGGGGCCGCGTTGATGGCCGTCGTCACCGTGTCCAGGGTCTGCTGGATCTGCTGCTGCAGCTCCGCGAGATTCAGGTCGGCGATCACACGATGCACCTCGGTGAAGGGGGTCATCACGGTGCCGGCGGCGTCGGTGAGCGAGGTACGCACCGGGGTGAGGGCGTCGTGGACGGCGCCGACGGCCGTCTCGATCGCGGTCTGGGCGTCGCCGACAGCGTCCTCGATCGTCTGGACGGCGTCGGCGACCGGTTGCACGACGGTGCCGATCGCCGCACCCACGGCGGTCAGGTCCACCGCGGCGAGGGCCTGCTCGATCGGGACGAAGACCACCCCGATCACGGCCGAGATCTGGTCGAGCACCGCCCGTACCGCGCGGACGGCGTCGAGCACCGGCGCGATGGCCGGTTGGACGAAGCCGGCGAGGATGGCCGGGTCCAGCCCGTCGACCACCGTCTCCAGCTGACCGCGGAGATCCGCGACGGCCGCCAGGATCACCTCGTCCCCGCCGGCCGGGACCTCGATCCCCCGCACCTGGTCGACCAGCGGAGCGGCGGAGGCGACCAGGTCACGAGCCGCAGCCGGGCTGGCGAGCGCCAGGCTCGCGCCGCCGACCGTGAGCGCGGCGACCAGCGCCGGAAAATCCGCCTCGGCGACCGTGGCCTCGGCGAACGCGAGCCCCCGGACCAGGAGCCCGCCCAGCTCGGCGGCCAGTCCGGCGTATGCCTGGAGGGGACCGACGATCAGCTCGACGAGGCCCGGATCGTCGGGATCGATGCCGACGAGCAGATCGGCCAGGCGGGCCCCGCCGGTGGCCCGGAGACTGGTGATCAGCCCGGCCAGCCGCTCGGCGGACAGCAGGTCCGAGGCCAGTGCGGCACGCTCCTCGATCCTGCGGGACGCGGCCTCGACCGCCAACAACCCACCGATCAGCTCGGCGAGCGACACGACTCCGTGGGCGGTCCGGCCCAGCAGCGCGCCGGGTGCACTCAGGTCGAGGCCGAGCGCGCCGAGGAGTCCGGTCACGCTCTGCACCGCCGGGACCGAGCCAATCCTGGTGGTCGAGGCGACGAGCGCGGTCAACCCCGGCCCGCCGGGAGCGACCTCGGCCTGCAGCTCCGCGATCAGCTGGTCCAGGTCGAAGCCCGCGATCAGCTCCGGCACCCGGAACGCCAGCTGGAGCGGGCCGAGCAGCTGGTCGATATCGGGCAGCGCGGCACCGATGGTGGACAGGTTGCCACCCAGGCCGTCGACCACCGCTCCGATCTGGTCGGTGCCGAGACCCTGGACGTCCAAGGAGATGTCCACCCGGAGATCCAGCTGCGGCAACCCGACACCGGTGAGCAGACTTCCGAGGTCGTCGAACGCCGCGTCCAGGCTGAAGCCGTTCGCGCCGAAAGCCGCCTCGAGATCCGCCGACAGGGTCACCGCCCGATCACCCCCGCACCTGCAGCCAGGTGCGCAGGATGCCGCCGGGCCGTGGCACCGGTCGGCCGATCAGGCCGGTGCTGCAGCTCGACACCGGCTGGCTGTCCTGGTCCAGGACCACGTCGCAGTTCACGTCGATGACGAAGGTGGCGGACTGCACGTTGCCGAGCGCCCGGCGGACGTCCTCCGGGCTGCAGGTGACGAGCAGGACGTCGCCGTCGACGCCGGTCGTGCACCGTACGGCGCTCACCGCGGCGAAGCCGGCCGGCCGGAACCAGACGACGGTGACCTCCCCGTTCCGCTCCTTGACCTCGTCCGGGCGGAGCGGGCGGTCGAACACGAAGGCCAGCCGCTGCATCTCGTCCAGGGCCTGGCCGGCGTTGAAGATCTGGGTCGGTTCCCAGGACAGCTTGATCAACGTGGCCAGGTCGGGCAGGCCACCTTGCCCCGGCGGACCCGGCACACCTTGCGGACCCTGCTGGCCGGCCGGCCCGGGAACCCCTGGTTGTCCGGCTGGACCCGGGTCGCCGGGTGGCCCGGGCGGGCCGGGGTCGCCGGGTGGACCGGGCGGGCCGGGGTCGCCGGGTGGACCGGCCGGGCCGGGGTCACCGGGTGGACCGGCCGGGCCGGGATCACCCGGAGCACCTGCTGGACCAGGATCACCTGGAGCACCCGCCGGGCCCTCCGGACCGGGATCGCCCTGAGCCGCCGCGGCGCCGGGCTCACCCTGGGGACCCGTCTCACCCGCCGGGCCGCTCGGCCCGGGCTCGCCTTGTGCACCAGCCTCGCCTTGCGGGCCAGCCTCGCCTTGCGGGCCGGGTTCACCCTGTGGGCCGGGCTCGCCCGCCGGGCCAACCTCTCCCTGGGGACCGGGAGCGCCGGCCTCGCCTTGCGGACCGGGGTCGCCGGGCGGTCCCGCCGGTCCGGGTGGCCCGACGCCGCCCCCGCCTCCGGCGCCCCCGACCGCCACGCCGTCCCAGCGCCAGTGCCCCGACGCGTCCTGAACGAACTCGCCGGTGTGCCCGTGGTCCGCCGGCGCCAGGAACAGGCCCGTGTCCTGGCTGACCGAGGCTGCCCCGGCCGCCAGGGTCGCCTGCCCGATCACGAGGATCCCGGGCTCCGCGGGTGCGGGCTGCGAGCCGTCGGCCGTCTCCACCAGGGTGTCGCCGAAGACGATCGTCGGGACGGTGCCGACCCGGGTCGCCTCCAGATCGTGGCTCGAGGCCCGCAGCACCACGTGCACGGTGCCGTCGGCCGCCAGGCCCACCGGTGTGTCCTCGTCGAGGCGCAGCCGCGAGCCGTCCGGCGTGAACCCCACCCCGGCGGTGACGACCACCGAAGGCCCCGTCGCCATCAGCCGCAGACCGCTGCCGATCCGACCCAGCCCGACGATCTCGCGCAGATCCCTCACGCCCGTCGTCGCGCTGGCCTGCAGGTGGTTGAGATGCAGGGCCGTCACTCGCAGCCCGTCGACGAAGCTCGCCCGTGGCGCATCAGTCATCCCGGCACCTCTTCCTGCTCGACCCGTTCGTTCCCTGCCGACACCGTCCACGGCCCACCGCCGCACGACGTTGCCCGCGGCGGCCACCCATCACGGCCCCGCCCCGATCGCTTCTGCGTACGCGATCACGACCGGGCCGAGCGTCACGGTGGTGGCGGCGGTCGCGGTGAGTCGCACCGACAGCGGATACCGCGGCCCGACCGGGTCGAGCGTGACCGACACGGTCCCGCCCGGATCGACGAGCCGGTCCGTGCCGCCGACCGAGCCGTCCGCGGCGGGCACGTCCAGGGCGACCACGTCGACGGGCGCGGTCGCCGGAGCGATCCCGATGACTCGCAACGCCGCCGTGTCGGCCGCCACGGCCACCGGTGGATCGGCCAGCTGCGCCCGCGGACGATGCACCACCGACAGCGGCTTGGCCACGCCGTTGGGCGCGATCCGACGGAGCACGGCACGGTCGTCGTCCGCCATCGACGAGGAGTCGGCCAGCGCCAGCCGCGCCGTCCCCCGCGTCACCCCGATCGAGATCCAGATCCGGTCGTACGGGCTTGAACCGGTGACCTTGCCCAGCACCACCGGCTGCGGCAGCAGCAGACTGACCCAGGCCCCGGGTCCCGCCGGCACGCTCAGCGGGGTGAACGTCGCGTTCGCCACCGCCTCTCCGGGGAGGTCGGCAGTCCCGGTCAGCAACGCACCACCGAGCTCGATGCCGTCGGCGCCGGGCGTCAGCAGCAGCCGTACGCCGGCTAGCCGGTCGAAGCGAGCCAGAGTCGCCCGCGGCAGCCGGGCGACGAGCCGTCGGTCGACGTCCAGCAGCAGGTCGGCTTCGGTGGAGATCGGCGGGCCGTCGGGCGCCAGCACCCGGAGCGGCCCGGGATCGCGCGGGGCGACCGTGGCCACGATCCGGTGGACGACCCAGTCGGCGGCCTCCGCCGGCAGCGGCAACGACACGTCAGCCACTCCCTCCTCCAGGAACGGGGCGGCCGTGCTGGGGCCGGGGAAGGCCACCAGGTGCGTCCGCAGGAAGCGCGGCGGGGCCGGCAACGACAGGTCGAGGTCGCCCGGGACCCGAGCGGTGAGAGCCAACGCGACGGCGACGTTGCCGTCCTCGTCACCCACCGTGGCCGCGGCCACGGCGGTCTGCACCGCGGTGGTGATGTCGACCTCGGCGACGAAGTCCACCGGCACCGGACCGACCCGGAACCAGACCCGGGTCCCGGCCACGGTCAGCTCGAGGTCGGCCGGTGGCGTCGTCGTGGTGAGCAGTCCGTCGGCGGCCATCGCGTCCGGCGCGACGTTGGTCGCCACGGTCACCAGCAGGCGCTCGGTCTGCCGCTCGGTGAAGGTGACCGCGTTGCCCGAGCTGGGACTGAGGGCGATCGTGCCGTCGAACTTGGTGCCGACCCACGGCATCACCGAGGTGATGCTGACCCCGGACGGTGCCGCCAGGGCGGACACGGTGCGCAACGTGCCGAAGTCGATCACCAGCTCACTGGTCATGGCGTCCGGCTCGCCCGCGGACGCCCGGACCGTGGCGAGCCCACCGATCGTCGTGGTGCCGGGAGCGGCGGCCTCGACCCGGGCCACCGCCTGCGTGACGACCGCTCCGAGCGGTACCAGCAGACTCGTGGAGACCGACGAGCTGGAGGCGACGATCGCGGTCCGGGAGATGGTGGGCAGGCCGACGAAGGCGAGGTACGCACCGGTGATCTCGGTCGCCGTCAGCACCGACGTGCCGACGATGAGCTCGGTCCCGGAGACGAAGGCCATGATCAGTTCTGGAAGGTGAAGGCGGCCTGGATCGCGGTGAAGGCCGCGCCGACGGTCTGGTTGGCGTCGTTGCTGACGGGCACGTTGTTGGCCTGCAGCACCGAGGACAGCACCGCGACGTCATCGCCGGTGAGGTCGGCCGCCTTGGATCGAGCCCGCAGGATGTCCTTCACCCGCGGATCGGTCGCGAACGTCTCGTTGACCTGGGCCATGGTCAGGTTGGCGAACGACCGGTGGATGCCCGGCACCACGTTCACCGGCAGGTTGGCGGTGGACGTGATGATGAGGTCGATGGCGGTCCCGACGGCCACCGCGGTGCCCGGTGCGATGCCCTGGGTCACCACCTTGGTCGCAACGATCGGCCGGGCGTCGAGGAAGCTCCCGATCAGCTCGGCGCTGATCGGGATCTCCGCGATGGAGAAGCCGGCGCGGGAGATCTCCGCCTTCGTGGTCGAGGCGCCGACGTCGATGGCCACCTTCTGCTCGGAGACGCGATTGCGGAACGTCGCGGCGCCGAGCAGCGCCGGGTTCAGCGCACCGGAGACGTCGCGGATGTTGAACTCGGTCATCGGGGATTCCTTTCGTGGTGTCGCAGGTGTCGGGCGCCGCGGTCTCAGCTGCGGACGGTGACCTTGCCGAGGCGGAGGCCGATCTTCTCCAGAGCTCTGGCGGCCTCGATCTGGGTCAGGCCGATCAGGCTGGGGACGGTGACGATGGGGTCCTCGTGCAGGGCCGCGGCGACCACCAGCCGGAGCCGGACGACCGCGGGGTCGACGATCGTCCCCGCGACGGGCACCTGGAACAGGATCGGCTGGTTCTGGTACTCCGCAGGGATCTGGGCGCGGGAGACCTCGTCGCCCATCGTGTCGACGGCGATCTCGGCCTGCAGGCCGGCCGCGCTGAGGGCGGCCAGACCGGCGCCGTACGGCATGTTGAACAGGTCCGGAACCGGGAGACCGGCGCGGGTCAGGTTCACCGTCACCGGTGCGTTGACCGGCAGCGTCACCTCCACCACCTGGGACGCGAACCCCGGTGCACTGACGTCGAGCCGCCAGGCGCCGTCGCTGACCCCGGTGATCAGGTACGTCGTCCGGGTGCCGAAGAGGGGCAGGGCCGCGACCGGCTGCCCCTCCCCCACCGGCTCGGCGACGATCTGCACCCCGGCGACCGGCTGGCCGTCGGACTGGACCGAGACCGCGACGCTGCCGCTGCCGATGGCCAGCACGGCGTCGTAGAGGGCGCCGAGGGCGTTGACGATCGCGTTCCAGCCCTGTGCCGTGATCGGCCGGCCCGGCTCGACCGTGGCCAGCGGTGGCTTCTCCAGCGCCATGTCAGACTCCTTCGCCCGCGGTGAATGTGATCGTGTCGGTCCCGAACCGGTGGGTGCTCATCGCGAGCCTCCCGGGGCTGGTACGGGTTGGGGTGTCTCGTCCTCCCAGGCCTGCGTGCCCGCCACCACCTGGCCGAGCGCATCCGTCGTGCCGACGTCGCGGATCACCCCGGTGCCCAGCACCCAGCGCGGGTCGGCGTAGTCCACGTAGACGTGGACCCCCGCCGCCCGCTGTCGGTCGAGCAGCAGCCGGATCACCTCGCGCAGCGACGGCTCGTCCGGGGCGTCCAGTCCGCCGAAGGCGTGCGGCAGCCAGACCCGCAGCGCGTACGCCTCCCGCTCGTCCCACTCGAAGCCGACCTCGAGTGATCGTGCCCCGGCCGGATCGGGGAGGAAGACGGCCTGGTCGAAGCGGCCCGCGACGGGTTCGGGGGCGGCGAGGACGTCGGCGCCGCCGCTGTCCAGGCTGCCGAACACCCCCGCGCCGGAGAAGACGGCGAACCTGGTCTCGGCCCGGTCCAGGGTCAGGGGCCGGAGCAGCGCCTCGCCGTGCGGGAACGACGGCAGCGGATCGAAGACGTCGGACGGCGGGGCCGTGACGGTGTAGCGACCGATCCGGTCGGTCGTCCCGCTCGCCGTGGCCGACCCCGGCCCCGGGTCGGGGTCGCCCACGGCGAGCTGGTCGGCGAAGACGAAGTCCTTGGGGTGGGCGCCGTCGGCGGCGAACACCGCCCCGTGGAACGTGTAGCTGCGCAGCGCCACGCTGGACCCGTCGAGCTCGACCCGCCCGTCCCGCTCGAACCGCAGGACACCGCCATCCGGGATCGACAACGTGGTGGCCAGCCCCTCGCCGGTGTCGAGGTTGACGATCATCGGCTCCAGCGTGCGGTCCTGCAGACCCTTGACCACGACCGTGCACGGGACGGTGTCGAAGCCGTGCCTGCTCACGTGGAACCGATCGGCATGGCGTCGGGCGATCGGCCCGACGTCGGCCAGGAACGGCGGGTTCTCCTCCAGCGCCAGCAGGTGCTCTCCGACGGCCACCGGCGACCCCGGAACGTCGCCGTCGGGCTCGCCAGCTCCGCCGGCGTCGATGGCCGGCCGCGGGCGGACCGGACGGAGCCGATCGCGGCAGCGACCCAGGTGCCAGTAGCCACCGGGCTCGTCGTGACGGACCTCGACCAGCTCGAGCCCGAGATGGTCCGCGGTCGTCCCGAGCAGGCCGGCGACGGTCGTGCTCTGGGCCCGCTGGTGGCCGATCACCGCGACCAGCGTGCGGCGCGCGATCGGGAGCCAGGCGTCGTAGGCCGCCAGGGCGGCCAGGGCCGCCGCCAGCCTGGTCCGGGCACCGCCGTCGTCGGTCTCCCCGGGGAACCGATCGAGCAGGCCGGAGCCACTTCCCAGCCCGAGCAGCTGGAGCGCCTCCTCGACACCGTCGTCGGTGCCGACGTCCAGCCGGTCGAGTCGGGCGAGTCGACGCTGCACGGGCACGTACGTACGGTCGAGGAACCCGTGCAGGCCACCGAGCCGCAGCAGGTCGATGTGCTGCTCGACCTCGGCGGAGCGGTGGGTCCGGCGCAGCTTGCCGTTCTGACTGAGCTGGCTGTCGAGCGGTGTCGCGAGCGCGGCGGCGACCTGTCCGATCACCTTGCCGGGCTGGTCGGCGTCCAGGTGCCGGGGGAACCGGGACAGGACCTGGTCGACGGTGGGCATCTCAGCTGCCCCCGCTCGGCTCGGTGACGGTCAGCGACCGCAGCCACAGCTGCTGGTCCGCTGCGGCGGTGATCTCCACGTTCTGCGAGAGCACCCGCAGACCCTCGTCGACGAACTCGGCGACGTAGCTGATCGTGTCCACCCGGTAGCGGGCGGTGTCGGACAGCTGGGTGTCCAGACCGTCGTGGGTCAGCGGACCGCTCAGCGTCGCCAGGAAGGTCGTGATCCGGGTGCCCAGGTCGGTGGTGATGTCACCGAGCTCGGTGTCCTTGTCGACGTCGCGGGCCTCCCCCAGCCGCTCGACGTGCACGGTGACGTCCAGCGCGATCGGTGCCCCGCGCAGCGTGACGTCGAGGCGGTCGAGCCGCGGTCGGGTGGCGATGGGCGACGGGGCGAGGTTCTGCCGTCCGTGCGCCGGGGCGGTGCCCCGGTGCAGGTCGATCACCACGTCCTGGACCCCGTCGATGACCATCACGGCCGCCACCAGCTGGTTGTACACGACGGTCTCCGCGACGGCCCGCGTGTCGACGAAGGTCTCGATCACGGTCTCGACGGTGGTCACCAGTGCCGCCTTCTCCTCGGCACTCAGCGTGGCCGAGCGGGGCGTCACGGCGGCGACCACCCCCATCGGGGAGAACACCGGATCGCTGACGTCGGCGGCCGGCACGACCGGCCCGTCGTCGGCACCACCGCCGACGCCGGGGTCGGCGATGGCGGTCGGGGTGACGGCGAGGTTGTGCAGGATCCGGATCCCGGCCGGGCGGACCGCCTCCAGCAGGTCTGCCGCCTGCCGGACGTGCGCCGCGTCCAGGTCCGGCACGGCGACCGTCACCTTCACCACCCCGGGGAAGCCGACGTGGTCCTCGCTGACCCGGACGTCGAGGTCGCGGATCCCGTCGACCGAGGCCAGCGCCCCGATGATGGCGCCGGTGGTGCCGCCGCCCGCCAGGTCCAGGGCCCGACGGGCCCGGCGACGCAACGCCTCGTCGGTCTCCGGCTGTCCGCCGAAGGCGGTCGGCTGCGGGTTGGTGACCGCGGTGATGCCGAGGATCGGACGGTGGATCACGCTGAGACTCCCCGCCGGCGCGATGCCCGCCGCGCCCGCCTGCTCAGCGGCCACCGGCACCGTCACCGACAGGGACCCGGTCCGCAGGGTGCGTGAGTCGGTCGTGCGTACGGTCACGCCGGGCACGTCGGCGGTGGAGATCGCCGTCCCCTCCTCGATGGTGATCTCGCCGGGGGCCGGGGTCGATCGGGAGAAGACCACCTCACCGGTGGCCACGAGCTGGGCCCGGCGTTCGAGTCCGACGAGCGCGACGAGCTGGTCCAGGTCACGGCCGGTGGCCGTGTCCAGGAACGCGGCCTCGTACACCTGCTCCAGCTGGCGGGACAGCACCGCGTACTCGCGGGCGAACGACTCGGCCAGCGTGCGCAGGATGCTGCCGGGGTTGCGGTCGGTGAGCCTCGGCGGAGCCTGGGGATCGGGCACCGGCTCGTAGCTGGCGTAGAACCAGCTGCCCAGGTCCGGGTGGAGCGCCGGGGCGGCGCGGAAGACGATCACGCCGTGGTCGACGTCGAAGTCGACCCCGTTGCGGAACCGGGTGTGCTGGTCGGCGGCCAGGCCGTGCACCCGGACCGTGTCCGGCAGCAGCGCGTCGGCCAGGTCCAACCGGAACGGTTCCAGCTCGGGCACGAACCGGAACGCCTGCCGGGTGATCCCACCGGTCAGGGCGCTGACCAGATCGTCGACGAACACCCCGTACGGTTCGGCCCGGAAGCTCATCGGGCACCCCCCGTCCCGGGGGCACCGGCCGGGAGCACGGCGACCGGCGTCGGAGCGTCCGCGCCCTCGAACCCGACCGCGAAGTTGAACGGCACCACGAGCAGCAGGGGCGTCGCCTCGCCGGCCACCTCGACGTCCAGCACGATCCGCACCGTGCTGCGGTCCGGGCCCGGCGTCACGTCGCAGCGCCGGATCTTCGCGATCCGCGGCTCGTGGGACAGGCACTCCAGGACGTACAGCTTGAGCAGCGCCCGGGTCCGCTCGACGTTGGGTTGCCCGATCAGCTCGTGGTGCCGGGATCCGTACTCGGGATGGCCGAGCGGGGCCAGCTCGCCGTGGTGCGTCTTGAGCCGGTTGACGAACAGCTGAGCAGCGGCGGTGACCCCGTCGACCACCGCGATGTCGGTGGGGCCGTTGGCCCGGGTCGGCAGCGTGACGTCGAGGTCGGCGTCCTCCCACCAGCCGTACGGGCCGGGATAGAACAGGGCCAGGTCGCGGCCCATCAGGGTGAGGCGGCGATCGACCTCGGCGGCCGTCCGGCGGGGCATCAGGGGGCCGACCCGTCGTTGACGAAGGCCGCTGCCGGAGGTCCGAGGATCATCAGCACCCCGGGTCCGGATGGGATCTGGTCGAGCATCCGGACCAGCGCCTGGCCGTTCACCGTGACCCCGGTCGAGGCGCCCAGCGAGCCGATCGGCAGCGGGTACGGCACCCCGCTCACGCTGTTGACCATCTGGCAGAGCGAGCCGGTCACCGCCAGCGGCTGCCCGCCGGCGGTGAGCTGGGTCTGCGGGATCACGGTGATCACCCCGCTGTCGGGGGGCCCGGCCGCACCCGGGGTGAGCACCACCGCGCAGCCGACGGAGACCGGAGACCCTGGCATGGTGATCGCCTAGCCCGCACTGAAGCTGGTCAGGCCGGCGATGGTGGTCGTCGACCCCTTGACGGTGGTGGCCTGCGCCTCGAACGTGCCCTGGGCGCTCGCCTTGACGTTGACGTTCGCCGATGCCTCCAGGGTCAGGTTCTTGCCGGCCGTGATGCTGACGTCGCCCTGCGCCTCCAGGCTGATGTCGGTGGCCGAGACCACCGTGACGGCGCCGTCGGCGGTCACCTCCAGCGTCGTGTCGCCCATCACGATCGTCACGGCGTCGTCGGTGATCGTCACGGTGCGACCGCCCGCGGTGGTGATCTCGATCCGACGCGAGCTCGACGCCTCGTCGGGCACCGCGTAGACGATCTCGTCGGGCTCGGCCTGCGGTGGGTGTCGCTGGTCGTCGTAGAGGGAGCCGATCACCACGGGTCCGTTGAGATCGCCGCCCACGAAGGCCACCACCACGGTGTCACCGACTCGCGGGGCGGCGCTCAGTCCGATGCGACCGGTCGCGACCGGCACCCGTTGCAGCTCGAGGTCACTGCCGTGCAGCTGGGCGTTGACCTCGACGTTGCGCTTGCCGCTGCCGTCGGCGTTGGTGTCGACGGCGGTGACCGTGGCGAGACTGATCGGACGCACCGCGGCGAGCTCGTCGCGGGTGACCGCCCGCAGCGTGGGCAGCAGGAGACTCATGCCGCGGCCTCCAGCTCCAGCGCGGTCCGGAACCCGGCGCCGTCGATCCGGTGACTGGTCCGCAGCACCCGGTAGGTCGCGGCGGCTCTCGGCACCTCGTCCAGCTCGACGAGATCGCCGGCGCGGATGGCGGGCGCACCGGTCGCCTGCGCGCGGGCCCGGGCGGCAGATCGGGCGTGGGCCGCCGTGGCGGCGTCCTCGATCGCCGAGGCGGCATCCCGGTCGCGGATGGCGGCCAGGACGCGGTGGGCACCGGTCCCGCCGGGGGCGTGCTGGATCAGACTCCAGGCGTCGGTGCCCTGCTCGCTGGCCGCGCCGTACGGTGCCACCGGGAGGGGGTCGCCGGCCGGCTGCTGCGGTCCGGCCGACCAGTCGAGCAGCTCGGCACCGGCGCGGAGCGTGTGCTGGGCCTGGCCGGTCCGGGATGCGCGGACGTGGACCTCTCCGGCGGCGCTGCTGGCCAGCTCGCCGCCCAGCAGCATGGCCAGGTCGCGGAGGTGACGCCATCCGGTGCGCCGCTCGTCGACGTGGTAGGCACCCATGGTCGGGCCGTCGTCGACGTCCCCCGGGGTCAGTCCCGCGGCGCTGCAGAGGTCCCGGACGATGTCTCCGATGCTCTGGGCCGTGTAGGACCGGCCGATCCGCAGCCGGTCCAGCTTCGCGGTGGTGGCGAGGACCCGGATGGTGGCGCCCCAGGTGTGATGGCGGACGCCGTCGATCTGCCCGGTGAGGACGGTCTCCAGCGCGTCGGCGTCGACCCCGAGCGACACCTCGACGGAGGCGCCGGTGGTCAGGTCGAGCCAGGGCGACAGCGGACCGAGCACGACGGTGGCGCGGTCGTGGCTGCCGAGCACGGTGCCCTCCACCATCACCGACACGGCGGCCGCCTCCGGCAGAGTCAGCTCCCGGCCGTCGATGGTGAGGGTGGCGGCGGGCCTAGGCAGAGCCATCGCCCACCTCCAACCCGTCGGCCAGCGCCTCGTCCAGCAGCAGCCGTTCCAGGGCGTCCCGGAGCTGGTCGGTGCCGACGGTGGGGGTGTCGACGGCGGCGGACCACGACGCGTTGGTCTCGTCCGGGCCGTAGCCGGGGGGCGAGGAGTCCGATGGACGAGCGACGGGCGACCACGACGACTGGTCGGTCGGAGCCGGGTCGTCCACCGTCTGGGTCTGCCACCACCCCACCAGCCCGGCGAGCCCGACCGGCGGCTCGACGAACCCCGGGTCCCGGCGGAGATCGGGATCTCTGCGCGGCGACAGCGGTGTCTGCCGGGGCGAGCCGGGACCGTCGAAGCGCGCTGCCACGTCGGTGGCGTGGGTCCGTGGGGTCGGTGGCCGCCGCGACGTGGACCCGTCGGCCTGGGCGCCGACTCGGGGCGGCATCGAGTGGTGGGGGTCGTGGTGCGTGACCGTGCTCGACCCGGGAGCGGACCGGGCATCGGGATCGGCGAGGTCGACCAGCAGCTCGGCGAGGGTGGCATCACGTCGGATCCGTACGGGTTCCGCGGTGCGACCACCGGGCAGCGGCGGGAACGACGGCCGTGGGGCGGCGGCCGCTGGTGCCGGCGGGGTGGCGGCGGCCACGGCAGCGGTGGCCGACGGAGCGGGCGCCGCTCGGGCGGTGGCGGCCGGGCCAGGCTCGCCGGCCAAGCGGACGGCGGCCGCCGGCAGTCTCGACCCCGGAGGTCTCCACGCCGGGCTCCCCGCAGGACCGGAGTCGGTCGCGGGATCCCGCGGACCGGCGGTCGGGATGAGCGGCCCGATCCCCGCCCGGCCGAAGGGGTGGGCCGGCCGATCCGGAACACCCCGATCGATCCGCTCGCTCGCCGCGTCCGCACGGCCCTCGGCGGCCCGGCGGGGCACGGCGGTGGCGGGTGTCCGCCGCGGCGACGACACAGCGGGGGCCCGCCCGGTTTCCCCGCTCCCGTTCCCGCCGTCGCCGGCCAGCCGGGTCAGCGCCTCCGCCACCGCCTTGTCGGTGTCGGACCTGCTCGGCACGGCACTCAGCGGATCGTGCACCAGCACGGCGGGCATCCGGACCGGGGTGGGCAGCCGTCCGGCCCGCCGCAACCGGGTGGTCACCGCGGTCAGCGCACCCGCCCCGACCAGGACCGGCATCACACGGTCTCCATCAGCACCGACGGGTCGGCCACGACGGCATCGGGCGACGACCCGAGCATCTCCAGGTAGACCAGGATCTGGCCGACGGTCAGCGACGCGCACTGGTCGGGTGTCCAGCCGAACTGTCGGGCCAGCTCGAAGCAGGCCCGGGCCAGCGGGGCACGGACCACCTCGTCGAGCTCGTCCCGGCCCAGGGTGAGTCCGCTGATCCGGTTCACCTGCGCCACCAGGAACTCGACCAGACCGCAGTGCATCGCATTGACCTGCTCGATCGTCGCGGCCGGCTCGACCAGAGCCTGGTGCACCATCAGCACGCTGGTCAGAGCCTTGTCGTCGCGGGCGGCCCGCTGAAGGCGCTGGACGTCGGCCAGCACCAGCGGGCGGAGCACCACGACGGCCGGTGGTTCCGTGCCCGGCACGCCGGTGGGCGACAGCACATCCGCCGGGATGGTCACCTGGTGACTCCCCCGGCCACCGAGGAGGAGGTCGTCGACGCTGAGCACGTCGCGACCTAGGCGCTCGCCTCGGCGTCCTCGACGCCGATCCACAGGGCCTTGAAGCCGACCTGCTCCATCACGAAGTCGTCCTCGGGGATGGAGAACGACCAGCGATCGAGCTTCACCCCGTGAACGGCGACCGTCGAGGCGTTGCCGGGGAAGGCGCCGTTCTCCATCCGCAGACTGAGGTTGAAGGTGGGACTCACGAAGCTGCCGGCGGGACGGGTGCCGGCCGCTCCGTCGCCCAGCATCAACCGGAGCAGTGCGCCGTTGACGTGCGCCCGACCGATGGTGCCCTCGACGTTCACGTTGCCGCTGCGCAGCTCGGTGGCGTAGCGCTGACCCATCTCGTGGAACGGGCGGATGTCGGAGGTCACCTGGAGAGTCACCCCGGTGGCGCGACCGATCGGGGTGAGGCCGAAGGTGTCGTTGACCGCCTTGGCCGCGTCCCCCTCGACACCGATCTCGACCGCAACGGTGATCGCACCGTCCAGTCCGGTGAACACGTGGTTGTTGGGCATGGTGAGGCTCCTGCCTTCACTCGAGGTTCATGGTCACGCGGACGAAGTCGATGGAGAACGTCGGCTGCAGAGTGACGATCACCGAGCAGATGCCGCGAATCTCCTGGGCGCGGGTGGCGTTGACGTCCAGCTGGTAGCCGACCAGCATCTCGTCGAGCACCATCTGGGAGAAGAAGCCGTCCAGGGTGGCCTTGAGGGCGGCCCGGACGCGGGCGTTGTTGAGCTTGCCGATGTACGGGTTCGCACCGAGCCGGACCCCCGCCTTGGCGTAGTCCACGGTGCGCCGGACGCTGATCTGGCTGAACGCACCCGGGTCGGTGCTGATCCCGCGGACGATCTGCTGACCGAAGCGACGGCGCACGGTCAGCACCCGGTTCTGCAGCAGGTTCTTGTGCACCGTGGAGGAGTAGCTCTGGTCGAGCTCCTCGATCGGCAGTGTCTGGTTGGTCAGGCTGATGTGCGGGGCGATCGCGGCGAGCCGGCCGGCCACGATCGCGGCGGTCGCCGACGGGGGCAGCGAGACGCGACCGGTCTGGCCGGGCTCGGACACCTTGATGCCGGGGGCGACCAGCACGATCCGGCCGCTGGCCACGCCGGCGGCATCGTTCAGCACGGTCGTCGGGTCGTTGCCGCTCGCTCCGATGACCGCGATGCGTTCGTGGCCCTCGGTCTCGGTGGTGGTGAGGTGCGCGAGCACGGGCGCGGCGGCCACGCTGGCGCCGAGCCCGGCGACCACCACCAGGTTGACGTTCTGGTCCTCCAGGGCCGCCAGACCGGCGGCCACGTGGGTGGCGTTGACGACCGGCACCGAGGTCCCCCCGGTGAGCCGCGCGTCCGACGGCGCGAGGTTGGTGGTCGCCGTCGCCGGATCGGCGGGCGGATCGCTCACCCTGATGAGCTGCGAGCCGCCGGTCTCGACGGCCGTGCGGAGCTGGCCGACGTTGCTGCCCTCGTACACCTCGCGGCGGCCCCGATAGCTCACGGTCATCCGGAAGCGGGGGGTCGTGCCGCTGCCGTTGTCGACCACCACGACCCGGATCTCGTTCCCCCACGACCCACCGACCGGGGCGGCCGGCGGGGGTGGGTCGGTCGGTCCGGCCGCGGTGAGCAGGAAGGCGTTGTTGGTCGACGCCGGGATCGTGAGCGTGGCCGACGCGGGGTCGCCGCCGGCGATCCGCACGGCATAGACGGAGCTGCCGCCACCCGCGAACACCTGCTGCACGGCTCGGGTCAGTGACAGCGGACCGCCCGCTTCCGCCGGTGTGGCGAAGGGGTCCGCGGGACCGAAGGTGTCGATCGCCTCGGCCGCTCCGCTGAGCGGCGTCGCCACCCCCAGCGGACCCCTGCCGGCGGTGCCCACCACGCCGACGTTGCCGGTCGCGATGCTGCCGACGGCGATCAGGCCCTCGGAGCGGACCTCGATGTAGGTGCCGGGCAGGATCATCTCGGCGATGGTTTCGCTCATGGCGCGGGCTCACTTCCTACGATGAAGACTTCGGCGGGTTGCTCGACGGGGCCGTCGGGCGGGACGTCCAGGGCGAGGTGGTCGACGGCGACGGTGCGGATCGGGCCGCCGCTGGTGAGGATGACGGGTTCGATCCGCTCGACGTCGATCGCGTACGTCAGCCGTCGCGACCTGATGGTGACGGGCAGACCGGCGATGGGGGTGGCCGCCGACAGGGCGACCGGCTGGATCTGACGGATGCCCGCGGTGGCCGGCCACTGGTCGCGGGCGAGGGCGTTCTCCACCGCGGTGGTCAAAGCGGCGTGGGCGTCGGCGTCGTCGTGGGCGATGTCGACGTATAGGGTCGCGGCGAACCGCTCCACCGTGATCTCCCACAGACCCACGAAGTAGCCGAGGGTGAGGGTGCCGGGATCCGGGAGCGGATCACGGAAGGTCAGGGCACCCGACGGCACGTCGAGCCGCACCTGGCCGCCGTCCGGTGAGCCCTGGGTGATGGGGGTGAACGAGGTCGCGCCGACCCGGACCGTCAGGTCCGTCGTGCGGTACGGCGGGGTGTCGGTGCCGTCGGCCCGGACCACCGCACCGTGCGGGAGCTGGATCGTGCGACGGTCCGAGGAGAGCAGGTCGACGGTCTCGCCGGCCAGGTGCAGCCGCGGGTCGGCCAGGTCGATGCTGGTCTCGACCCGCAGCGCGCCGGTCTGCGGCGGACCCGGGACCTGGCCGAGACCGCGGACGGCCGGCACCGCCTGGTCCACCGACACGGTGATCCGGGGCACGTCACCGGTCGCGGCCGGGGCCAGGGCGTCGACCGGCGGGAGGCCGACGACGGCCGCGGCGGCGAGCCGTTCGGCGATCATCGTGACGACACTGGAGAGCGGCATCAGAGGTCGTCGCCCACCGAGGAGAACCGGCCGCTGGTCATGAGAACCGGGCGCCGAGGTCGGACAGCAGCTGCTGCAGTGGCTCGACCGCGGTGGTGACACCGGCGAGCGCCTCCCGCAGCGGAGGAGTGGGATCGCCGATCGAGGGCACATCGCCCAGCAGGTTCGGCAGCTCCAGCCCGGTCAGCCCGAGATCGGCCAGGGCATCGAGCTCGGCGCCCAGGTCGGCGCCCAGATCGTCGATCAGGGGCGCCGGCTCGGGTGGTTCGACGTATTGACGGACTCGGATCCGGTAGCGGAAAGAACGCGCCGAGTCGTTGACCTCCTCGACCTCCAGCCCCTCGATGACCACCTGCTCGAGGGTGGTGGCGGCGGTGATGTCGGCCACGAAGGTCAGCGGGTCGCCGGCCAGGAACGGCGTACGGACCTTGTCCAGGAAGTCGTCGCGCTCACCGTCACCGTGCAGGGAGCCCTCGATGTCGACGGCGACGCTGTGGGAACCCAGGTCGTGGTGCAGGTCGCCGGCCAGACCCGGCACCGACAACCGGGCCAGCCGGCGTCGGTCGACGGTGGCGATGCGCTCGATCCGGGGCACCGCCCAGTCCCCGATCATCGGCCTGACGATCACACGCAGCACAGTGCGCGCGACACCGTCACCGGATCGTCACCGGTGCCGTTTCCCTGGTCGAGATCGGCTCGGCGATAGTCTCCTGGCCATGTCTGCTCAGGCCCGTGCTCCCCGCTCCCAGCCGATCACGGCGGACGCCTTCGACGGCCCCCGCGAAGACACCACTGTGTGGTGGCTCGGGATGGCGGGGTTCCTGATCAACAGTCGTGGCACCACGGTGATGGTCGACCCGCTGCTGGGAGATTTCGACATGCCCGTGCTGATCGACTTCCCCCTCGAGGCGTCCGCCGTTCCCCGCCTCGATGCGGTGCTGGTGACCCACAGCGACAACGACCACTTCAGCATCCCGACCTGCCGGAGCCTGGCCGGCAGCACCGACGCCTACCACTCCACCCAGTACGTCGCGTCGCTGATGCTGACGGAAGGGCTGCCCGGGCACGGTCACGACATCGGCGACCAGTTCGAGGTCGGAGCGCTCCGCGTGCAGACCACCCCGGCCGATCACGCCTGGCAGAACGACTCCCCCGGCGCCAGCGACCGCATCTTCCAGCTCGAGGACTGCTGCGGCTTCTGGATCGAGACACCCGACGGGACGATCTGGGCACCCGGTGACTCTCGCCTCATCCCCGAGCACCACCTGCAGATGCCCACCCCGGACGCCCTGCTGTTCGACTTCTCCGACAGCGAGTGGCACTTCGGCCTCGACGGTGCGATCGCCATGGCCAACGCCTACCCGACCACTCCCTTGCTGCTGCATCACTGGGGCTGCGTCGACGCGCCCGACTTTCCCCCGTTCAACGCCGACCCGGCCTCGTTGACCGGCCGGGTCGAGAATCCCGAGCGGGTCATCGTCCTCGCCCCCGGCGAGCCCTACCTCCTGCGCCGCGTCGTCGGGGCAGGTGGCTAGGCCGGCATCCACGTCGGGCGCGGGGGCTGGGGGTCCCTGCCCGTGAGGGGTACCGGCAGGAGCTCCCAGCGAGTCCGCCGACCGGGCTACCGTCGGTGACCGTGGACAACCGCACCGAGGTACGCGCCTTCCTCGCCAGCCGCCGCGCCAAGATCACCCCCGAGCAGGCCGGGCTGGACAGCCACGGCGCCCGCCGGGTGCCGGGTCTGCGGCGCGCCGAGGTCGCCCAGCTCGCCGGCGTCAGCGTCGAGTACTACACCCGGATGGAACGCGGCACCCTCGCCGGGGTGTCCGAGACCGTGCTCGGCGCGGTCGCGCGGGCACTGCAGCTCGACGAGTCCGAGCGGGTCTACCTGTTCGACCTGGCCCGCGCCGCCGGGGGCCAGGACCGAGCCCGGCAGCAACGCCGTCCGCCCCGGCAGGAAGTCAGGCCCAGCGTGCAGCGGCTGCTGGACTCGATGGGTGAGATCCCGGCCTTCGTCCGCAACGGACGCCTCGACGTGCTCGCCTCCAACGCTCTTCTGCGGGCCCTGTACGTGGACGCGTTCGACACCACGAAACGGCCGGTGAACCTGGCTCGGTTCGTGTTCCTCGACCCCCGCGCCCACCTGCTCCACCCCGACTGGTCCGCCTCGGCCGACACCAGCGTGTCGATCCTGCGCACCGAGGCCGGCCGGAACCCCTACGACAAGGCCCTCACCGACCTCGTCGGCGAGCTGTCCACCCGGAGCGAAGAGTTCCGCACCCGGTGGGCCGCGCACGACGTGCGACTCCACCGCTCCGGCACCAAGCACTTCCACCACCGTGCCGTCGGTGACCTCCACCTGGCCTTCGACGCCCTCGAGCTGCCCGGCGACGCCGCCTTGACCCTGACCGCCTACAGCGCCGAGCCCGACACCCCCGACGCCGACAACCTGTCCCTCCTCGCGACCTGGGCCGCCACCCAGCTACCTGCCGACCAGGCCTCGACGAGCACCTGACCTCGTTCGGATCTCACGGGGAGCCCGACCCACCACCGGTGGTCCTACGATGACCACACACGGAAGAGCCCGGAAGCGGAGGCAGATCATCGACGTCGGTTTGCACGCTCTGGGCATCGGGACGGGCGCCGATCCGGAGACCATCCGCGCCAGCGCCACCGAGGCTGAGCGACGCGGTTTCGCGACGCTGTGGGCCGGCGAGCACGTGGTCATGGTCGACGATGGAGAATCCCCTTACCCGTACGCCGACGACGGCAAGATCGCGGTGCCCCCGGCCGCGGACTGGCTGGATCCGATGATCACGTTGAGCTACGCCGCCGCAGTGACGAGCACCATCCGACTGGCCACCGGCATCCTGCTGTTGCCCGAGCACAACCCGGTCGTGGTCGCCAAGCAGGTCGCCTCGCTGGATCGGCTGAGCGGTGGCCGGTTCGCGCTGGGTGTGGGCATCGGCTGGTCGGCCGAGGAGTTCCGGGCTCTCGGTGTGCCCTTCGAACGCCGAGGGGCACGGACGGCGGCGTACGTGGCGGCGATGCGGACGCTGTGGGCCCAGCAGATCGGCTCGTTCGAGTCCGAGTTCGTCAGCTTCGAGGCGATCCGGGTCAATCCGAAGCCCGTGCAGGAGTCGCTGGCCGTGATCGTCGGAGGCAACAGCGACAGCGCGCTGCGCAGAGTCGCGGCCTGGGGAGACGGCTGGTACGGGTTCCATCTCGACGGGGTCACGGAGGTCGCCGAACGGCTGGAGACTCTGCGGACGCTGTGCGCCGAGCGGGGGCGGGACGCCGCCGAGCTCCACCTCGCCGTCGCGTTGCGCAGCCCCGAGCCGGCCGATCGTGACCGCCTCCGCGAGCTCGGCGTGTCCGAGCTGGTGATCGTCGACAGCCCGCCGGCCGATCCCGGTCAGGTGTCGGCCTGGATCGCCGACCTCAGCGATCGGTGGCTGCTCCGGCAGTCCTCCCCTGAGCCGGCGGCTCCGACGCCTCGACAGGTGGGCCGCGACCGACGTGCCGCGTCGTAACCGCGTCGATCCCTGGGGGGACCTGTGCGCGGTCGCGGACCGCGGACACTTCACCGGCAACCGCGGCTGCGTCGTCGACGACGACGAGCGGGTCGTGCGACACCATGCGGGTCCGCTGTGGATCACCTGCACGCTGCGCTATCGCGACCACCGGTCCCCACTGGCCGCTGCGCACCGGTGGACACCGCTGTTCTTCCTCGATGACGCGGTCGCTCTGGCGGCGGGCCACCGTCCCTGTGCGCTGTGCCGTCGCCCGGCGTACCACGCCTACCGCGTAGCGGTCGGCCTCTCGCTGGAAGCACCCTCCCCCTTGCGCTCGACCGAGCTCGACCGACGGCTGGGCGCCGAACGGCTGCGGCGGGGCAGGGGCCTGGACCGGGCCTCCGACCGGATCACCTGGCGGGCGCCGTTCGCGGAGCTGCCCGACGGCACGGTCGTCATCGACCGGGACGGGACGGCGCTCCTCGTCCGGGGCGATCAGCTGCGCTCCTTCACCTTCGCCGGGTGGGGTCCGCCGTCGGATCGCCCGACACACGGGATGGCGACGGTCCTCACCCCACCCACCTCGTACGCCGCGCTCACCTTCGGCTTCGAGCCCTGGCTGGCGCTCTGAGGACCGGTCGCCGGCCTCAGAGCTTGCTGAGCAGCCGACGCAGCGGTGCCTCGATCATCGGCAGGTCGGCCGCCGCCCCGGTCAGCCGGAGGTAGGCGCCGACGGGCAGGTGAGCCATCACCGGGGATCGCCGGTTCTCCATCAGGGTGGCGAATTCGGGGACGGAGCGGTCGATGTAGCGCGGAACGCTCTCGAACCAGCGGGCGCTGCGGCGAGCCACCCGCTGGACGCCGCGGAGGTGCTCCCGACGGCTTCTGTCGTAGTGGTCCAGGGCACTGTCGAGATCGGGTTCGTCGGCCATCGCGTCCGCCAGAGCCATCGCGTCCTCCAGGGCGAGCCGGGTGCCCGAACCGATGGTGAAGTGGGTGGTGTGGGCCGCATCGCCCAGCAGTGCGACGTTCCCGACCCGCCACCATCGGTTCTGGACCTCGACGAACCCGGTCCACGGATGGCCGTCGAACGCGCTAGCGCGCAGCTGAAGACGGTGGCCGTCGAGAGAGTCCGCGAACAGCTCCTCGAGTCTGCGGATGGTCGCTCCCGCCCGCAGGCCGGGGAAGCCGAGCCCGGACCAGGTCTGCTGGGTCGTCTCCACCACGAAGGTGCTCGCCCCGTCCGCGTACCCGTACGCGTGTCCCCACAGCCAGCCGGCCGGGGTGTCGACGAAGGGGAACGTGAACGACGTGAACTCCTTGTCCGTCCCGAGCCAGAGGAACGCGTTCCGCCCCTGCCTGCGTCGGGTGCCGAAGCCGCGCCGCCCGCGCAGCCCGCTGTTCACCCCGTCCCCGGCGACCACCAGATCGGCGCCCAGCTCGCCGGGGTCCCCGGTGAAGCTGCCCCGCCGGAACGTGGCACCGGCCTGCTCGGCCTGGGCCACGAGGAGCTCCAGAAGCCGGCGTCGCCCCATGCTGTAGCCGTAGGACGGCAGGTGCACCTCCTCGGCTCCCGGCATCGTCACCACCTGGTCGTTCCAGCGATAGGCCGCACTCCGTACTGCCGCGGCCGTCCCCGCGTCATGGGCGTCGAGTGCCTTCAGCAGACCGTCCCAGAACACCACTCCCCACCCGAAGCTCTCGGCCGGGGTCCGCTGCTCCAGCACCGTCACCCGATGGCCCGCCCGGCCGGCCAGGATCGCGAACATCAAGCCGGGCAGGCCCCCCGCCCACACACGTGATGTTCATCGGCGCGGGCCGCCGGCGTCGATCGGCGTCACCCGGTCGGAACGCGAGAGCGCGTGGACGACCCGCTGCTGGGTCGAGCTCCCGACCCGCCGCAGCAGGGCGACCGAGGGCCCCTCGACCCGCAGATCGATGACCTCCCGGGCTGTGGCGCCGAGCGAGCGCTTGTAGCTGAGCAGGCTGGCCGTCTCCCCCGACTGGCCGAGGTCGAAGAACTGGCACCCAGAGGCCGCGGCGTCGGCCAGGGCTCGGGCCTGCACCAGGTTGTTCGCGCAGACCGGGGCGGCCAGCTCCTTGATGCTGTAGCTCCGCCACCCGATCGCGTGCTGGCTGTGGACCAGGGTGATGCAGCTCGCCACCGGCCGACCCTGGTGCCAGGCGACGAAGACCCGGCACTTGTCACCGAGCGCGGCGGCCACGGCGTCGAACTTCCGGCGAGGCTCCTGGCGCAGCGCGGAGTAGCGGGCCACCGACGCCGGCAGACCGGAGCGCGGGACCCAGCGCTCCACCCAGTCGAGGTAGAGGCGGTAGAAGACCGAGATCAGTCGTCCGGTTGCGTCGCACTCCACCTCCACCCCGGCCCGCTCGGCCTTGCGGACGTTGTAGCGCGCGCTCCGGCTGAAGCCGCCCTCGTACACCTGCTCCCAGCCCGGGCTCAGGTCGATGACGTCCACCCGACGCGGTTCCGCGGACGCGCCACGGGTCAGCCCGGCTCTCCACTGCTCGGCGGTGTGGTGTCCGCCCCCGAGTCTGGTGCTCACGGCGCGGCCGCGCAGATCGCGCACCACGTGCCGGACGTCACTCGCGCGCAATCCACCCGTGGCCAGCACGCTGCCGTGACCGAAGCCACCGGGGAAGTCGGCCAGCAATGACAGTCCGGGCAGCAAGCGCTGCTGCACGAGCGGCAGGACCAGCCGACGCCCGTCCGGCAGGAGGTAGAGCCGGCTGGCGTCGCGTCCGCCGGTGCCGGCCAGCACCGCCTCCAAGTAGTCCGGGGTCTGCAACGCGGTCGCACCAGGGTCACTGTCCAGCACCGCACCCCAGGCGGCCCGCGGCGCCGGACTGACGACCGGCCGCTGGGTTGCGGCACCCACCCGGGCCTTCGTGATGGATCCCGACATCGGCAGCTCCTCGTTCGTCCCCGGAGCGCGTCGACGGCCCGCCCGCCCGCTCCTCGGTCACCCATTCGGAGCGGACCACCGCCCGGATGGGTGTCTTCTCAGGAAGATCGCAGCCCACCGACAGCCTGCCCACAGCACGGCGACCCGGCTCCAACGGGAGTTGGAGCGGGATTGGAGGAGGTCCGGCGAGGCTGTGGTCACAGCATCACCGACCACACACCAGGAGCTCCCGATGTCCCGTCTCGATCTCGTCATCCTGCTCGCCCTCGTCTGCTGGGCGATCTACAAGCAGACCCGTGTCGCCGAGGTCAGCAGCGGCCCCGGGCGCTTCACCATGGCCGGCGTCTACGTCGTCCTGGGTCTGGTCCTCGGTGGCTTCGACGTGCCGAAGGGCGCGAGCGGGATCGCCCTGATCATCATCGGTCTGCTGCTGAGCCTGGTGGTCGGCATCCTGCGCGGGCGTCTGACCCGGGTGTGGGCCGCCGCCGACGGCCGGATCCTGCGCCAGGGCACGAAGGTGACCGTGGCCCTCTTCGTCGGGCTGGTCGCGACGAAGTTCGCTCTCGGCACGCTGGCCTACTTCCTGCACATCAACGACGGCGCCGGCCTTGGCGAGGTGCTGGTCATGATCGCGGTGATGATCGCGGTTCAGGCCGAGCTGGTCTCCCGTCGGGCCGCCGCGCTGCGGACGCTCGAGGTGGCGGCTCCGGTCGAGGAGCTGCCGGCTCCGGCCGAGCGCTGAGAACCCGGCCCCGAGGAGTCACCGTCATGCCCACGTTCCACGTCGCGCCACCGCCCTGACGGCCCCGGAGTACGGACCGTCCGACGATGCCCGGCTGGCCAGCGCCCGCGAACGGGCTGCTTGACGCACACGTCCCGTACGGCACGCGCCGAGAAGGAGGTTCGGCACCGTTCTGACGCCGCCCGCCGAAAACGCGTGCCGAAACCTCCTCCTCGATGCCCGTTCGGACAGCTCGGCGATGAGTTGGGCCGCCCTCGCGGGTCACCAGGGCATGAGCTCAGTCACGTGCCAGATCTCCGTGTCGCTGGACGGCTACGTCGCCGGACCCTCCCAGGGCCCCGAGGACCCGCTCGGCGTAGGCGGCCTGCGTTTGCACGAATGGCTCTTCGCGGGTGAGGGCCCCGAGCTCCAGACCGGGATCAAAAGCTGCGGGGCCTTCATCATGGGTCGCCACATGTTCGGCCCCGGCCGTGGAGCCTGGGACGAGTCCTGGCACGGCTGGTGGGGTGGCAACCCGTACCACCAGCCCGTCTTCGTGCTCACCCACCACGAGCGGGAGACGCTGCCGGTGGAGGGCGACGCCCCGTTCCACTTCGTCACCACCGGCATCGAGTCCGCCCTCGAGCAGGCGCGTGCGGTGGCCGGCGACCGCGACGTGATGGTCGCCGGCGGCGCCCAGACCGTCCGCCAGTATCTCGCCGCCGGGTTGCTGGACGAGCTCCTGCTGACCGTGACACCTCTGCTGCTCGGCCGGGGCGAGCGACTGCTCGTCGACGTGGGCGACCCGACGTTCGAGCAGGTGGAGACCATCACCTCGCCGTCGGTCACCCACCTGCGCTACCGGGTCACCTACTGAGTCGGGCGAGCCGGCCGGAACGTCAGCGGCCGGGGCGGAACTCTCGTACGCTGATGCCGTTGGGTCGTGGGCCGTCGATCAGGAGGCCATGAGCGGTCCGACGGATCAAACGGCGCAGGGAGTGCGTCGTCGTCTCGGGGGGGACCACATGATCATCACGCACGCCATCATCGGCACGATCGGATCCGCGCTGCTGCTGCTCGCGGCGATCGGACTGCTCGTCGGAGTCGTCGCCTTGGCGGCGTCGGCTCGCGCCCGCAGCGCACGCCGCGTGGCCGGTCCCGACGCCGTGCCCCTGTGGTGGGACCAGACTCCCGCCTCGGGCTCACCCGTCGGGACTCCCGGTTCGGCGACCCATGGGTGACGCGCCGCGCTGACAGCCGGCTCAGGCCGGCAGATGGCGGCCCAGCAGGCTGAGATCGGCCGGTCCGAAGCGGGCGGGCTGGGTGTTCGCCTGATGCCAGTACGGATACAGCAGCGGCACCTGGCTGACCGTGTCCAGTCGCTCGATCTCCTCGACCGACAACGACAGCTCGGCGGCGGCGAGGTTGTCGCGCAGCTGGTCCTCCGTCCGGGCACCCACGATCACTGACGTCACCGCCGGCTTGGCCAGGGTGTACGCGAGCGCGACCTGGGCGGCCGAGACGCCGTGACCGTGCCCGATCTCGATGAGCGCGTCCACCGTGTCGTAGAGCCGGTCCTCGTCGTGGACCGGCGGCTCCGTCCAGCCCTGGAAGCGTCGAGTCCCCTCCGGTGCGTCCTGGCCGCGTCGGTACTTGCCGGACAGCAGCCCACCGGCCAGCGGACTCCACACCAGCACCCCGAGCCCTTCCTCGACGGCGATGGGGATCAGCTCGTTCTCGGCGTCGCGGGCCTGCAGCGAGTAGTAGATCTGCTGGCTGACGTAGGACTCCCACCCGCGCAGATCACTGATCCACAAGGACTTCATCAGCTGACGCGCGGTGTAGTTGGACGCACCGAGATAGCGCACCTTGCCCGACTGCACCAAGGCGTCGAGGGCGGACAAGGTCTCCTCCTGCGGCGTCAGACCGTCCCACTCGTGCACCTGGTAGAGGTCGATGTAGTCGGTGCCGAGCCGACGGAGGCTGTCCTCGACCCCGCGGATGATGTGGTGCCTGGACAAGCCGTCGTCGTTCGGGCCCTCCCCCATCGCCCCGCGCACCTTCGTGGCCAGCAGCACCGCCTCGCGATCCGCGCCCAGCGCCTGTCCCAGGATCTCCTCGGACAGACCGTTGGAGTAGATGTCGGCGGTGTCGATCAGGTTCACTCCGGCCTCGCGGCACAGATCGATCTGTCGCCGGGCTTCCTCGACCCCCAGATGACCGACCGCGCTCGCCCAGCCGGTGCCTCCGAAACCCATGGTGCCCAGGGTGATCGTCGAGACCTTGAGGCCCGACCGGCCGAGCTGCCTGTACTCCATCTGTGGACTCCTTCGTCATCACGAGTCGTTTGCTTGCCGTTCCCTGTATAGCGTCCGCGGCGATCTGCCGCAGGGCCGGGGCTGGGGCCGACCGCGATCGCAGTTCCGGCTATATTCTCAGGAATATTCTTCCTGGTGATGGGGTTGGTGCTGTCATGGAGTTCTTCGACGTCTTGGTGCGGTACGAGGTGGCGCTGTGGAATGCGCTCGACCGGGAGCTGGCCCGAGAGGATCGGATCGGCCTGGGTCAGCTGCACGCCCTACGGATCGTGGACCGCTACGACGGCCGTGCACGGGTGCAGGAGCTGAGCGATGACATCGGCATCACCGTCGGCGCAGCGAGCAAGCTGGTCGACCGACTCGAGCGGGACGGGCTGGCAGTACGGAGCCCGAATCCGGCCAACCGCCGCTCGTCCCTGATCGCGGTCACGGCGGAGGGTCGACGGGCCCTGGACTCGGCCCTGGACGTGTGCCGCAAGGCGGCCACCCGAGCGATCGGCGACGAGGACGTCGAGCCGCTGACTCTTGCCCTGCACAGGCTGCTGACCCGGCTCGGCGCCTCCTCGGGTGCCAGCGTGGCGGTATGACCGAGTCTGATGGTCGCGCTCCGCGCTCCGCGGTCCTGAGCTCCGCGGTGTCTCACTCGTTCGTCGCGATTCCGTACGACGAAAAGCATGTCGCCCAGAATCGCTCCTGCACTCCCGAGAGGCTCCGCTCGTGACCGACACCATGCGCGCCATCGTGGTGGACCGCCCCGGAACACCGGACGTGCTGCAGATCCGCGACCTGGCGATTCCCCGGCCCGAACCGGGCCAGGTGCTGATCCGCGTGCGGGCGTTCGGGCTGAATCGGTCCGAGCTGCACTTCCGCCAGGGCGTGGCGGCCAGCGGATCGTTCCCTCGGGTGCCGGGCATCGAGGCGACCGGGACCGTCGCGGCCGCGCCGGGCGGCGAGTTCGCACCGGGCACCCAGGCCGTCACCATGATGGGCGGCATGGGTCGCGCCTTCGACGGCGGCTACGCCGAGTACGTGCTCGTGCCCGCCGCGCAGGTGATCGCCTTCCGCAGCGACCTGCCGTGGGAGCAGCTGGGCGCGGTCCCGGAGATGCTGCAGACCGCGTACGGGTCGTTGACCGTCGGCGTGCAGGTAACGCCAGGACAGTCGTTGCTCATCCGGGGCGGCACGTCCTCGATCGGGCTGGCCATCGCCGTGCTGGCCAAGCGGCAGGGCATCACCGTCGTCGCCACCACGCGGCGCGAGCACGCCCGGGCGCAGCTCGAGGCCCTCGGGGTCGATCACGTGCTGGTCGACGACGGCACCATCGCCGACCGAGTGCGGGGCATCCTGCCCGACGGTGCGGACGGGGCGGTCGAGCTGGTCGGCGCCAACGTCTTGAAGGACACCCTGCGAGCGGTTCGGCCCGGCGGAACGGTCTGCTTCACCGGGATGCTCTCCGACCAGTGGACGATCCCCGACTTCTACCCGATGGACTGGCTGCCCAACGGCGTCCGGCTCACGGCCTACTCCGGCGAAGCCTCCGGCCTTCCGGCGCCCGTGCTGCAGGAGTTCCTGGAAGCCGTCACCACTGGCCAGGCGACCATCCCGATCGGACGGGTCTACCGCCTCGACCAGATCGTGCAGGCCCACCGTGACATGGAGGCCGGCACCGTGGGCGGTAAAGCCGTCGTCCTGACCATCGCCAACCGCACGCTCAGCGGCCACGAACTCCCAGCGCGAAAGGACAACCGTGCCTGACCCCCTGCCGATCCTCCATCCCCTCACCGACGTGCCGGCTGGTGCCACGCTGCGATCGGTCACCGCCGGCCCAGCCGTGATCGACGGAAAGCAGGTGCTGAGTGTCCGGCTCACCGACGCGATCGCCGCAGACGGCCACCCCGGCGTCGACTACGTGGACCAGCCCACGTTTGTGATCATCCCCGCCGATTTCACCTTCGGCACCATCGACATCGACGTGAGCTCCGGTCTGACCCCCACCGCACCCGACTTCGCCCGCGGCTTCGCCGGCCTCGCCTACCACCTCACCGGTGACGGTGAACGGTTCGAAGCCGTCTATCTGCGTCCTCTCAACGGCGCGACGCTGAACCCGCCATCACCACGACATCTCCGCGCTGTTCAGTACTTCGCCTACCCCGACTGGCCGTTCGACCGGCTCCGCGACACCTATCCGGAGGAGACCTACGAGGCCGGCGCCGACATCCGACCCGACGAGTGGATTCACCTGCAGGTGAGGGTCACCGAGACCGGCGTGTCCGTTCTGGTGGACGATTCTGTGGTCCTCACCGTCGCCGAACCGAAAGCCGTCCCGATCGCGGGAAGCCTCGGCCTCTTCGTCGACATCGGCACCCAGGCCTATTTCTCCGACCTCCGCATCACCTCCCGACACGAGTGACCACGGCCCGAGCCGCACGTGGGTCACCGGATCCTCCCGAACCAGTCGACACCACATGATTCACGGGGTGAGGGCGATCTTGCCCGAGCGGCCGGCGTCGGCGAGCCGATACGCCGCTTCGGCCTCGGCCAGGGGCAAGGTGTCGGAGACGATGACCTCCGGATGGAGGTGCCAGTACGGCAGGCGGTTCACCAGCTCGCGCATGTGCTCGATGCTGGTCACCCAGGACCCGATGATGGTGATCGACGGGTGGATCAGGGTGGGGCTGACGTCGGGCACGGTCATGCCGTTCCCCTCACCGATCAGCACGACCCGACCGAGCTCACGGACCAGCGCGATGGCGGACCCGCGGCCCGGTTCGCTGCCGGAGCAGTCGATCGCCACGTCCGCGCCGCCGCCGAGAGCCGCCCGGGCCGCGTCGACGTCGTTCGGGGCGAACGCGGCGTCGACCGCGCCGAGCTCCAGGGCCAGCGCGCGACGCTCCGGGCTGGGGTCCGAGCCGACCCGCGGGACCGCGCCGAGCTTGCCGCCGAGCAGACCCGCGGCCAGCCCGACCGGTCCGAGCCCGACCACCGCGAGGGTGTCGCGGCCGCTGGTCTGCGCCCGGAGGAGTCCCTCGTAGGCGGTGCCAAAGCCGCAGGCGACGCAGGCCCCGTCGAGGAAGGTGACGACGTCGGGCAGCACGATGCAGTCGCGTTCCTCGGCCAGGATCAGATCGGCGTGCCCGCCGTCGCGCTGCCACCCGTACGCGGCGCGACGCGGCGAGGAGCAGCTGATCTGGTAGCCGCGGACACAGGAGTCGCACTGCCCGCAACCGCTGATGTGATAGACGCAGACCCGGTCACCCACGGCCAGACGCACGGCGCCCGAGCCGACGGCGACGACCTCACCGGCGGGCTCGTGGCCGGCCACCACGCCCTGGTACATCTCGGCCGGATCACCTTGCTGGTGCTCCCGGTAGATGGCGCGGATGTCGGAGCCGCAGATGGTCGACGCCTTCATCGCCAGCACCACCTGGCCCGGGCCGGGCTCGGGATCGGGAAGCTCCCGGAGCTCGGTGGTGGAGTTGCCGGGCAGGAACACGCCGCGCATGAAGGGTCTCCGTTCGTCGGGTCTCGGTCCGGGTGACCGAGCGATCTGATCCGCTCGCACGCGGTCCCGTGTCGTCAGGCGTGAGGTTACGCGCGTCGCCCATTCCGGCTACCCGTCCGTCGGCCCCGCCTGCGGGTGCCAGCTCCTACACGGTGGCAGCGAAGGGGTCGAAGTCTTCGGCCACCCACGGCACCCGACCGACACGACTCTCGACGGCGACCGTACGGTTCTCGGTGATCGCCTCCTCGATCGCGACCATGGTGTCCAGCACGTGGAAGCCCAGCTCACCCGAAGCCAGCGGCGTACCACCGGTCCGAGAGGCCCGGGCCAGGTCGAGCACCCCGAGGCCCCGCTCCGCGTACACGCCGGTGATCGCGACACTCTCCCACTGCGGATCCTCGGCGAGGGCCGCGAAAGCCGGGGCCCTGGTGATCAACACGTCGCCGGTGAACAGGTTCGGATCGGGGATGATCATGGTCCCTTCGGTGCCGGTGACCTCCACGTAGCCCATCCGGGTCAAGGGGGAGTCGAAGCTGAACACACTCTGGCTGACGCCGCCGTCGACGAACTGGGCGACCGCCGACACGTGCGTTGGGACCAAGACGTCGAACGTCGTGCCCGCCCGCTCGCCGGCCCGGATCGTCCGCGTGCCCCGACTCCTCGAGCCGACCGCCGCCACGCTCTGCACGGATCCGAACAGCTGAACCAGGGCGGTCAGGTAGTACGGACCGATGTCGAACAACGGCCCGGCACCCGGGGAGAACAGGAACTCCGGGTTCGGGTGGAAGATGTCGGGGCCGACGTACTGCATCACGGTCTGCGCCGACAACGGCTCCCCGATGTCACCACGGGCTATCGCCCGCCGAGCTGTCTGCATCCCCGGGCCGAGGACCGTGTCCGGGGCCACCCCGACCAGCAGACCCGCGGCCTCGGCCTGCGCGAGCAGTGCACGGCCGCTCTCCAGGTCCACGCTGATCGGCTTCTCGGTCCACACGTTCTTGCCGGCGGCGATCGCCTTGCCGGCGACCTCGGCGTGCACGGCGGGGATGGTCAGGTTGACCACCACCTCGACGTCAGGATGGTTCAGCACGTCGTCGGCGGTTCCCCACTGCCGGATCTCGTGCTGCTCAGCCCGCGACCGCGCCAGCTCGACGTTCAGGTCCCCGAGGATGATCACGTCGATGTCGGGGAACCTGGTGAGGTTCTCCAGGTAGGTGTTACTGATCATGCCGGTGCCGATGAAGCCGACACCCACAGGTCCGGATCGGGTCATGACTGGTTCCTTCGTGTTGATCGGCTGACCCGTGGGTCAGCGTCGGTCGGGGTGATGGTGGGTGTGGTGCTGCGTCGCGGGAACGAGGGTTTCCAGCTCGTCCCAGAACGGCTCGACCAGGTCGGACTCGAGGGCTTCCCTGGTCCAGGACAGGGCGGCGGACGTGGTGAGACCGGTGACGGTGGAGTCGACGCGGTGGTCTCGGACGGAGAACAGCAGGGCGGCGGTGGCGAGATCGGTCCCCCACCACCGGCAGACGAGCCCCATGGCCCGGGCGGCGGCGGCCAGCTCTGGACGGCGGGAACGGCTCAGCTGGGCAGCCCCGGCGCCGACGGAGCCGAGCAGTCCCCCACCGAAGACGCCGGTGTTGACGACGGTCAGGCCGGCCGCCGCGGCTCGATCGATCAACGGACCCGCACTTCGGTCGACGAGCGTCCACCGACCGTGCACGCGGACCGCGTCGAGAACGCCGAGATCGACGTAGCGGCTGAGTCGTACAGGGTCGGCTCCGGCGACCCCGATGGCGCCGATCTCGCCGCCGGAGCGGAGCTCGACGAGCGTGTCGACGGCGCCGCCGGATTCGGTCAGCAGGTCGAACGGATGGAAGGCCGGGTCGTGGAGGTGGACCACCGGCAGCTGCTCGATCCCGAGCCTTCGCAGGCGGTCGTGGACGGTCGCCCGGATACGGGCGCCGGAGTGGTCATCCCGGTCATCGACCCGGACGTCGATGATCACGGGCTGGGCACCGGCCCGGCAGACGGCCGAGACGGTTCGCCAGGTGCTGCCGAGGGGTCGCCACCAGCGTGCGGTCGTCACCGTGGTCGTCATGGCAGGCACGACTCCGGTGTGGGCGACGGCGATGCTCATGCGCGCGCCGGACGTCGATCACCGTCGAGGGGATAGTCGACGAAGGCGAAGGCGGACCCGTCGGGTGCCCAGCTGGGGACGTTGATGGTGCCCTGCCCGCCGGCGAGCTCGACCAGCGTCGTCGGTTGCTGCCAGTTCGCGATGCTGACCAGCCGCAGCTGCACCGGGAGGTCGGCCGGATGACCGGTGGTGCTGGGCGGGAAGCTGAGATAGACCGCGACGTCTCCGGTGGGCGCGATGTGGGGGAACCAGTTGACGCGTTCGTCGAAGGTGAGCTGTTCGAGCTCGGTGCCGTCGGGACGGATCCGGGCCAGCTGCGCGTGGCCCGGCTGGGTGGAGAACTGCTCGGTGTTGAACACGATCCACTCCCCGTCCGGCGTCCACTCGCACCCGTCGGCGGGACCGGGGTCGGTCGTCACGGCGACATCGTGCTGCCCGTCGGGATCGATGGTGTGGATGGTGCCCGAGGCCCACCAGTTCCCGCCTTCCGGCTCCAGCCGGACGTAGCCCAGCTGCTGCCCGTCGGGGCTGACGCCGTGCAGGAAGTGCAGTGCGCCGTCCTCGGGGGTGATCCGGTGGGCGGTGCCGCCGGCGAGCGGGACGGCCCAGATGTGCCAGTCGTTGGCGGAGGCGTAGACGGTGACACCGTCCGGGGCGAGGACGTGATCGTTGTTCACGGCCGGCAGGCCGACGGCGTCGATCGGCGCCGGCTCCGCAGAGCCGTCGGCGGGGAGGATCCACAGCAACCCGTCACCGTTGACCACGAGGCGATCGTCGTCTGTCCAGTTGGGCGCCTCGTAGAGCCGGGTGGAGGACTCGTGGACCGTACGGACGTCGCCGGTGGCGCGGTCCCAGACCCGGACCCGGCACCGCTGGGCGGCACGGAGCTGCCGGGTGAGCACCTGCTCGCTCACGCGGCACCGCCGACACCGAGCTCGGAGCGGCGTGCGGCTTCGACCGCTTGCCGATGACGCCGGATGCCCTCCACGGCGAGGTCGTGGTCGTCGGCGGAGGACAGGCCGGACACGGTGACGGCCGCCACCACACCCACCCCCTTCACCCGTACGGGGAACGACCCCCCGGTGACGGCGTAGTCCGGACCGAGCCAGCCCACGGCTGCGGCGTCGACGCCGGCCGCGGACAGCCGGGCGTCCACCAGTGCGCTGCTCGACTCCATCCGCAGCGCCACGGCCGCCTTCCGGGCGATCCAGGAGTCCTGATCGGGGGTGATGCCGGGCAGTGCCGCACGGAACAGGATCAGACCGGGCCGTCGGATGTCGATGCCGACGGCATGTCCAGCCGCTCGGGCGATCTCGACCATCCCCGCACCGAGGCTCCAGGCAGCTGCGTGATCGAAGGAGTCGAGGATCAGCTCGTCCTCCTGGCGCTGGAGCGTGGAGATCAGGTCGCCGGTGTCGTCGGGCATGGCGGATCGGTCCTCTCGAGTCCGGATGGCTACGGACGGGTCGGGTGGGGAGTTCGGGGTCGTCGCCGCGCGAAGCCGCGTCCGGTGCGTCGACCAACGTGGTGCAGCAATCTTCCTTCACTGATACGCATCAGTTGTGCGCATAAGTGAGAGTAGGGCATAGTCGGCTTCATGGCAACACCTTCGAAGAGAGGCGCCGGCGGCCGCGTCAAGCGGCCCACCGCCACCGACGTGGCTCGGCTCGCCGGTGTGTCGCAGGCGACCGTCAGCTACGTCATCAACAACACTGCCCACCAGGTCATCCCCGAAACCACCCGGCAGCGGGTGCTCGCGGCTGCCACCGAGCTCGGCTACACCCCGTCGGCCGCCGCCAGGATGCTGGTCAGCGGCCGCTCGGACGTGGTTCTGCTGCTGCTGCCCGACTGGCCGATCGGGCTCGGCGTGGCGAGCCTGCTGGACGAGCTGTCCCAGGCGTTCGCCCAGCACGACCTGACGTTCGTCATTCATCCGCAGGTGACGGCGCGCCCCGTCACCGAGCTGTGGAAGTCGATCACTCCGGCTGCGGTCCTGGCCTATGAGAACTTCAGCGAGTCCGACCTCACCGCCATCAACAGGAGCGGCGCCGAGCTGGTTCTCATCTCGGCTGTCGGCCGGGACAACCAGCCACTCGAACAGTTCCACGAGCAGACCGGGCGGATCCAGGTCGAGCACCTCGCCCGGGCCGGCCACCGCCACCTCGGCTACGCCTGGCCCGACAACGAGCGTGTCCTGTACTTCGCTCAGCATCGACTCGCGGGCGTACGCGCGGCCTGCGCCGCTCAGGGTCTGCCCGAACCGTGGGTGACGACGGTCTCGCTCACGGCCGACGACGCCGCCGCCGCCATCCGGGAGTGGCGAGCCGACGAACCCGCCGTCACCGGCATCTGCGCCTTCAACGACGAGGTCGCGCTCGCCGTCCTGGCCGGTGCGAGGCAGCTCGGTGTCGCGGTCCCGAGGGAGCTCGCGGTGATCGGCGTCGACGACATCCCGGCGGCCGCTCTGTCGGCACCACCCCTCACCACCGTGGCCAGCAACATCACCGCCACGGCGCTCGACATCGTCGACGCCGTCCTGACCAAGCTCGACGGTCGGCGCCCGGCGCAGGGAAGTCCCCGCCCGGACGCCGACCGCGTCATCCTGCGGGAGTCCGCCTGACCTGGCGGCAGACCCCCACCTCTGCTCAGTGCTGGAGCGGACTGGCCTCCATGTCCTCGAGCGCCTTGCCCTTGGTCTCGGCGATGAACCGGATGACGAAGAAGAAGGACAGCAGCGCGAATCCGGCATAGAGGCCGTACGCGAGGGCCAGCGAGACGTCCTTGAGCCCGGGGAAGGTGACCGTGATGATCCAGTTGGACACCCACTGCCCACCGGCCGCCAGGGAGAGCGCCGCGGCCCGCATCCGGTTGGGGAACATCTCACCCAGCAGCACCCACGTCACCGGCCCCCAGGACATGCCGAACGCGACCACGAACAGGTTCGCCGCGACCAGGGCGATCGGACCTTGGGCGCCGGTGAGGACCGGGTTGCCGTCGACGATCGTCGCGGTGCCGAAGATGAAGGCCATCGTGCCGAGCGTGATCGTCATGCCGATCGAACCGATGATCAGCAAGGGCTTGCGCCCGAACCTGTCGATCGAGGCGATCGCGATCAAGGTCGTCAAGATGTTGATCGTGGCACCGATCACGGTGATCACAAAGGCCTGGCTCTCCTCGAACCCGACAGCTTCCCACAGCACGTTGGAGTAGTAGAAGATCACGTTGATGCCGACGAACTGCTGGCGAGCAGGCCCAGGTCCAGGAATCGCGGTCGCGCGAAGGCATGCTCGGACTCCATCGCACCTCCGCAACACTCGATCAGCCAGGGGACGGGACCTCATGATGGGGCAGTGGCCTGGGCCGCGGGATCGGCGAGGCGCACCACTGCTTCCGCCCCGATGCAGGCAACGGCACGGGCGGTCAGTCAGAATGAGTCGAGAGTTCCTGCCGGTTCGGAGGCCGACCGGGCGTCCGTAACGAACGAGGTCACCCGCGGATGAGTCAGCCTCCAGACCCGACCTACGCGCTGGTCGACGACCTCATCGATCGAGATCCCCTGATCCTGGGCGCCCATCTCGGCATGCCGGAGGCGGCCGCCGCGATGACGGCCAGCGGATCCGGTCACGCAGCGGTGCCGGTCGATGGCGACTTCGCCGTCCTGAGCGACGCCGGCATCCGCTCCTGGGTGGCGTCCGGGAGACCCGCGGCCAGTGTCGGCACCCAGGCGGACCACCACCGGCCTTGCGTGACACTGGGCACGTCGTCGGCCGAGGCCATGATCACCATGCTCGACGGCGACGCCGACTGCGTCCTCGTCGTCGATGCGGCCGGTGGCTTGCGCGGGATCATCACCGCCCGGGACTTCCTGGTCTCGCCGACGACCACCGGCGTCTCGCTCCATCAGCAGCTCCGTCGTGCCGCCTCCCTGGACGAGCTCCGCCGCCGGGCTGGTCGGCTTCCCCACACGCTGCGCGACGTCTCCCGTCGCGGGCTCGCCACCAGCAAGGTGATCGCCGTCCACTCCTCCTTGATCGACACCATCGTCCGTCGCACGATCGACCTGGTCCTGCTCGGGCACGACGATCTGGATCCTGCGGCCTTCACCTGGCTCTCCCTCGGCAGCAACGGCCGCCGCGAGGCCGTCCTCAGTTCTGACATCGACGCCGCTGTCGCCTTCGAGGACGGTGTCGGGACCGAGAAGATCGAGCGCTACCGCTCGGTGATGGGTGAGATCGTCGGAGAGCTCGCGCGCGCCGGCCTCACCAGCGACGACCACGGCGCAACCCCGGCGCATCGCCTGTTCGCACGAACCGATGCGCAGTGGATGGCGGCCGGCCGGCAGTGGCTCGCCGACCCGACCGAGAACAAGGGCGCCGTGTTCATCTCGCTCCTCGTCGATAGCCGCCCGATCCACGGGAGCCCGGGACCCACGTCGGTGGCTCAGGTCTTCCAGGAGCTGCGCACCAGCCCGTCGGCCCTGCGGATCCTGCTCCAGCAGTCGCTGGTGCAACGGGCGCGGCTGCGGTCGGTGCGGACCTTGCTGTCCCGACGCCAGGACCTCTTCAACGTGAAGGACCACGCCCTGGCGCCGATCGTCAACCTCGCCCGCTGGGCGGCCCTGAGCAGTGGCTCATCGGCGTTGAGCACGATCGAGCGGCTCCGCACGACGGCCGGTTCGGCGATCCTGCCGCAGGAGGAAGCCGCCACCTTGATCGAGATCTTCGAAGTGCTCCAGCGACTGCGCCTGCGCTACCAGCTCGCGCAGCTCGACGCCGGAGAGCCGCCCACCGACCTCGTCAGCATCGACCGGCTGTCCCCCATCGACCGGAGTGTGATCAGCCAGGCCGTTCGCGAGATCTCGGCCGTTCAGCGCCGGGCCGCCAACCTGTCCGTCTCTGCTCCGAGCGACGCGTGGCTCGAACCGTCGTGACACCTCGTCACGGTGCGCGACAGGGAGCCGCGCCGAGGCGTCAGACGGTGGTCACCGTGTCGGCGGCACCCGACGTGGAGCTCGCGGACCCGGGCAACCCGGCGATCGCCGTGCGGTACGCGGTCTTCTTGACGTTGTACGCCACCACTCCGCCGATGATCGTGAGGGCGACGACGATCAGCCCGAAGTACTGCAGCACGGGGTTGGTGCCCTCGGGGTCGTAGACCTCCTGCCGCGGCCAGGCCAGGTTGATCGCCATGGCCACACCCCAGACGACGGCCAGCACGTTGATCGGCAGTCCGAGCCGGCCGAGGCTGAACACGGGCTTGCCGAGCTCGTCGTTCTGCGGTCCCAGCTCGGCGGGCCAGCCCTTCAGCCGGCGGTACAGCATGGGCGCGGTCACGCAGAGGTACGCGAGGTAGAGCAGCACGATGCAGGTGCTGGTGAGAGCGGTGAACACGCCGGCGTGACCCAGGTTGATCAGCAGCAGGGCGGCCGCACCGACACCGACCAGGACGGCGGCGTTCACCGTGGCGCCGCGATGCGAGACCTTGCGCAGCTGACGCGAGAAGGGCAGCACCTCGTCGCGCGACATCGAGAAGATCATCCGCGTGGTGGCGGTCTGGATGGCCAGCGTGCAGACGAAGGCGGCCAGCACCACGTCGGCCAGCAGCACCCGGCCCCAGACGTCGCCGAGTCTGCTGGTCACGACGTACGCCAGGCCGCCGCTGGACAGCTCGTCGTCCAGGGTCGGGCTCGCCATCAGCGCGCCGAGCAGGATGAGACCGCCGCCGATGCCGGAGATGATCAGGGCCCGCAGGATGGTCTTCGGGGTGGTGCGTCGTGGGTTGTGCGTCTCCTCGGCGAGCTCGCCGGCGGAGTCGAAACCGACCAGGACGTAGCCGGCCATCAGACCAGCAGCCAGCAGGGCACCGAAGCTGGTCACCCCGCTGGTGTCCAGCACGATCCCGGGGCCACGGACGGAGGTCGAGAACAAGGCGATGACCAGCAGCACGACACCGATCAGCTCGGCCGTCACTCCGACCGCGTTCACCACCGCCATCACCCGCACCGCGACCGAGTTGATGATGGTGGTGATGATCAGGAGCAGGAGACCGAGCACGATGGCGTTGGTCGCTCCGCTGATGCTGGCGATCGATGGGTCCCCGCCCACGATCTGGAAGCCGGACCAGATGGCCGGCAGGACCGCCTGCATGGCGATCGCCGCCGCGGAGACGGTCACGATCTGGGCGATGATCATGGTCCAGCCGGCGAACCAGCCGACCACGTGGCCGCCGAGCCGGCGGGCCCACTGGTAGATGGCACCGGAGAGGGGGTAGCGGCCCGCCAGCTCCGCGAAGCACAGAGCGACCATCAGCTGACCGAGGAGGACCGCCGGCCAGGTCCAGAAGAAGAACGGTCCGGCAAAGCTGAAGCCGAAGCCGAACAGCTGGAAGACCGTGGTCAGGATCGAGACGAACGAGAAACCGGCGGCGAACGACGCGTACGTGCCGATCGAGCGGTGCAGGTCCTGGCCGTACCCGAACTCGTTGAGGTCGTCGGCGGCGGCGTCATCGAGCGAGGTCGGCTCGACCGTGGTGGTGGTCGCCATGGGAACTCCTTGGATGATCCGAGGACCCGATGCGCACATCGAGTCCTGATGGGTCTCCCGGGCTTTTGTCCCGCCGTGGAGCAGCCGCTCCATCGGACGCGACTGCTTGCAACTCTTGGTCCAGACCCAGCAGCCGGACACCCTGCGCAGGATGATCACCGGCCACCGGCGGAACCCTAGATGCGCGCCGCGCTGGGAGCACGGCTCGCCTGAATTACATCTGAGAAGTGTTACAGCCGCACCGACCACGGTTACCGACAGGCAACATCACGAGTGCCGGCGTTACGGCGCGGTGTCGCGACGGATCTGCCGGTGATCACGACAGAAACCGTGCGAGGGCTGCGTGCTAGCGTTCCGCGGACAGGGCTCGAAGGGCTCCGTCCGACGAGGGTGGCCGTACCGGTTCGTCGCAAAGACGGCCTCACGAGGAGTGATCGACGATGTCAGAGCACGGGCACGAGGACCACACACACAGCGAGGACGCCGGCGGCACGACGGGCTACGCCCACGCGCACGGCCCCGGCCAGCCGACCCACACCCACGGTCCCGGCGGACACTCGCACAGCGACGCCTTCGCGCAGAAGGAAGGACGCTGGGCGCAGGCGGCCGAAGAACGGATCTCCCTGTTCCGCCACGACGAGGAGATCGAGCGGGGGCTGGCGTTCGGACTGCCGGGATCGCCGACGCTGGTCGACCGGACCATCCCGACCTTCTCCCGCGGCGAGCTGCCGCACTTCGCCGGCGAGCGTGGCACGTTCCTCAACTCGCCCTTCCTCGAGGACGTCAACGAGGTCACCGATGCCGAGGTCGCGGTCTTCGGGGCGCCGCTGGACTCCGGGGCCACCTACCGTCCCGGCGCCAGGTTCGGCCCGCAGGGCATCCGACGCTCCACGAACCTCTTCGGCACCTACTGCTACGAGCTCGGTGTCGACCTCCGCGAGCAGCTGAACATGGTGGACATCGGGGACGTCTTCACCATTCCCGGCAACCTGGAGAAGTCGTTCGACCAGATCAGCCAGGCGATGGCCCACGTCTACCAGCGCGGGGTCTTCCCCGTCATCCTCGGAGGGGACCACTCCATCGGGTACCCCACCATCCGGGGCATGGCCCCCTACGTCGACGGCAACATCGGCATCATCCACTTCGATCGCCACGTCGACACCCAGGAGACCGACCTGGATGAGCGCATGCACACGACGCCGTGGTTCCACGCCACCAACCTGAAGAACGCCCCGGCCACCAACCTGGTCCAGATCGGCATCGGCGGGTGGCAGTCCCCCCGGGCCGGTGTGAAGGTCGGTCGCGAGCGTGGCACCACGATCATGACCGTGGGCGACGTCGAGCGGGTCGGCATCGAGAAGATCGCCGAGACCGCCCTGGAGATCGCGTGGAAGGACGCCAAGGCGGTCTATCTCTCCTTCGACATCGACGTGATCGATGCCGGGTTCGTGCCCGGCACCGGCTGGCCGGAGCCCGGTGGGCTGCTGCCCCGCGAGGCACTCAACCTGATCCGGATGATCTCCGCCCACGGGCTAGCGGGCCTGGAGGTCGTCGAGTGCGCACCGCCCTACGACTGGGCCGAGCAGACGGCCCTGCTGAGCTCCCGGGTGATCTTGGACTCGCTCGCCGTGCTGGTCCGGGAAGGACACCTGGGCAAGAAGGCCGCCGTCAAGGACCGGCGAGCGTGGGGTCCACAAGCCTGACCGGGGGCCCCGACATTCGTCGCGCGCCGGCGCCTCCCCGGGATCGTCGGCTGATCTGGAGTCGAGGGGGATAACCCCCTGGTGCGACCGGGGGTGAGCGCCATGGCCGTTGCTCCCCGCGATCGTTACGGTCACCACATGAGCCGGCACACGGACACCGAGATCCCTTCCACACATCGGCGACATCGCTCGCGATGAGGGGTCTCCGGTCTCTGGTGAAGGGCCGACCGTCGTCGCTGCGACGGCGCCCCCTGCCGGTCTGGATGTCTTTGCTGGTCTGGATCTCTCTGCTGGGGGTCCTGACGGTGGGCGGGGCCATCTGGCTGACGGCGGCCGGCGGCAGCTATCGAGACTTCTCGATGGCGATCCTCGTGATCGCGTACGCCCCGTCGATCGCCGCCCTCGTCGCGGTCGGCTTCCAGCGCGGTGGAGTCCGCGCCCTGCTCGGCCAGCTCCTGCGGTGGCGCGCCGGCGCACGCTGGTACGCGATCGCCCTGCTCGGGCCGCTGCTGCTGGTCCTGGCCGCCTCCGCCCTCGTCGTCGCGCTGGGCCTGGCCGCGCCCACGACCTGGCTGGTCCTCCCCTCGGCCGCCATGGCGCCCGCCCTCCTCGGGCCGATCGTGGCCGGGTCCTTGGGCGAGGAG
>DATDBH010000232.1:0-3778 GCA_036524985.1 Microlunatus sp.
ACGACCACCAACTTCACCGACTACCTCTTCAAGGCCAGCAACGGGGCCTGGACCACCGAGGCCGATGGCCTGTGGCCCGAGGACGGCGTCGGCCAGGGCCTCGAGGGCACCTCCGGCGTGATCGGTGGCATCACCGACACCGCCGGCGCGATCGGCTACGCCGACGAGAGCGCGGTCAGGGACACCGACCTGGGTGTGGTCTCGATCGGCGTGGGTGACAGCTTCAACCCGCCGACAGCAGAGGGTGCGGCCGCCGTGGTCGCGGCCTCACCGCGGGCTGAGGGTCGGCCGGACGTCGACATGGCGATCGACATCGACCGCACCATCACCGACGCGGGCGCCTACCCGATGCTCCTCACGTCCTACCTGATCGCCTGCCAGAGCTACGACGACGAGGCGACCGCGACCGCGGTGAAGGACTTCCTCGCGTACGTGGTCTCGGTCGATGGTCAGCAGGCCGCGGCGGACGAGGTCGGCTCCGCGCCGCTCGAGTCCTCCCTGCAGGAAGAGGCCGCCGGGATCGTCGACAAGATCTCCGGTCCCTGACGCCCATCACCACCTGGGGTGCGGCGGTCCGGACACCGGGCCGCCGCACCTGTGCACCTGAGGAGCCCTTGTGACCGCCACCTTCTCGCCACCCGAGGCGGAGCCGAGCCAGAAGGCGACATCACGCCGCGGCGACCGCATCTTCGCCGGACTCGCGCGGACCGCCGGCGTGTTGATCCTGCTGGCGCTGGCGGCGGTCTTCATCTTCCTCGCGGCCGAGGGCTGGAACGGTCTCAACGCCCCCGAGGCGACCTACCGGCCAGCCACCGACTTCCTCGGCTACATCGGGCCCCTCGTTCTCAGCACGATCCTGGCAGCGTCCATCGCGGTGATCGTGGCGGTGCCCTTCGCGATCGGCATTGCGCTGTTCATCAGCCACTACGCACCACGTCGGATCGCCGTGCCCATGGCCTACGTGGTGGACCTGCTGGCCGCCGTGCCTTCCGTGGTCTTCGGCCTGTGGGGCGGTCGCTACCTCGCCGGCTTCCTGCAACCGGCTCAGGTGTGGATGGCCGAGCACCTCAGCCTCCTGCCGTTCTTCCAGCCGCCGCCCACACCCAACGGGCGCTCGCTGTTCACGGCCGGCATCGTGCTGGCGATCATGATCCTGCCGATCGTGACGGCGATCTCACGTGAGGTGTTCGCCCAGACCCCGCGACTCCACGAGGAGGCGGCGCTCGCGCTGGGAGCCACGCGCTGGGAGATGATCCGCTACTCCGTGTTCCCCTATGCCCGCTCCGGCATGGTCTCGGCCGTGATGCTCGGCCTGGGCCGGGCACTCGGCGAGACGATGGCGGTGGCGATGGTGCTGGCAGTCAGCCCCGTCGCGACGCTGAACGTGGTCGGGGTGGCAGCGCCCGCGACCATCGCCTCCAACATCGCCTTGAACTACAAGGAGGCGACGCCCAGTCGGCAGTCCCTGCTCATCGCCACCGGGCTGGTGCTGTTCGCCGTGACGTTCGTGGTCAACTTCCTGGCCCGCTGGATCGTCGGCCGCGGCGAGCGGAAGCAGGCGCGAGCATGAGTACTGTCACCCTCGCTCACGCCCGCCTGCCCGTGTGGGCACCGGCTCTGGTGGGCGTGATGGCGCTGGCCGCCGCCGGGCTGCCGGCGATGCTGCTCGGCTGGGACGTGGTGGCTTGGGCCGTCGTGTCGCTCTTCCTCTTCCTCGTCGGTCTTCCCGCCTGGTCGCTCGCGGTCGAGAACCGCCGCGCGGCGGTCGACCGCCTGATGACCGGGTTGGTGTGGAGCTCCTTCGGCATCGCGGTGCTGCCGCTGATCTGGCTGATCTATGTGGTCGTCAGGGAGGGCCTGCAGGCGATCAGCATGGAGTTCCTCACCTACTCGATGCGCGGTGTGACCGGAGACGAGCAGGGCGGCGTCTACCACGCCCTGATCGGCACGCTGCTCATCACGGTCGCCGCCACGTTGATCTCCGTGCCGATCGGTGTGCTCACCGCGATCTACCTCATCGAGTACGGCGGCAACTCCAGGCTCGCGCGCTGGATCACCTTCCTGGTGGACGTGATGACGGGCATCCCGTCGATCGTGGCCGGTCTGTTCGCGCTGGCCCTGGTCGTGCTGTTCTTCGGACCGGCCTACCGGATGGGGCTCGGCGGATCGATCGCCCTGTCCCTGCTGATGATCCCCACCGTCGTGCGGTCGTCGGAGGAGATGTTCCGGCTGGTGCCGATGGACCTGCGCGAGGCGGCGTACGCGCTCGGCGTGCCCAAGTGGCGCACCATCCTCAAGGTGGTCGTGCCCACGGCGATCGGCGGTGTCATCACCGGGGTGGTGCTCGCCATCTCGCGCGTCATCGGCGAGACCGCCCCGCTCCTGGTCGTCGCCGGCGCGACCGACGGGGTGAACTTCAACCTCTTCGACGGCCGGATGACCACTCTCCCCGTCTTCATCTACTCGCAGTACGCCCAGTCCACCCCTGCCGGCTACCAGCGCGCCTGGGGTGGCGCGCTGGTCCTGATCGCGATCGTGATGGTGCTGAACCTCGGCGCGCGTCTGATCGGCAAGCTCCTCACTCCCAAGAAAGCCTGAGGGAACTCCATGGCCAAGAGCATCGACGTCTCCGATCTCGACATCTACTACGGCGACTTCCTCGCCGTCGAGGGCGTCACGATGACGATCAAGGCACGGTCGGTGACTGCGTTCATCGGGCCGTCGGGGTGCGGCAAGTCCACGATGCTGCGGTCGCTGAACCGCATGCACGAGGTGATCCCCGGTGCCCGCGTCGAGGGCAAGGTGATGGTCGACGGGCAGAGCCTCTATGGGGCGGACGTCGACCCGGTCGCCGTACGCCGCTCGATCGGGATGGTCTTCCAGCGACCCAACCCGTTCCCGACGATGTCGATCTACGACAACGTGCTCGCCGGTTCCAGACTGAACTCCCGCAGGATGTCGAAGGCCAAGGCCGACGAGATCGTCGAGCGCTCGTTGAAGGGCGCGAACCTCTGGGCCGAGGTCAAGGACCGGCTCGGCAAGCCCGGCCAGGGACTCTCCGGAGGCCAGCAGCAGCGGCTCTGCATCGCCCGCGCGATCGCCGTCGAGCCCGAGGTGCTGCTGATGGACGAGCCCTGCTCGGCCCTGGACCCGATCTCGACGTCGGCGATCGAGGACCTCATCCACCAGCTCAAGTCCGACTACACGATCGTCATCGTCACCCACAACATGCAGCAGGCGGCGCGGGTGTCCGACGAGACGGGCTTCTTCAACCTCAAGGCCGCCGGTCAGCCCGGCCGGCTCGTCGAGTTCAACCCGACGAAGAAGATGTTCAGCAACCCGGACGAGGCGTCCACCGAGGCGTACATCTCGGGTCGCTTCGGCTGAGCCCCACGTGATATCGGGATAGCGGTGCGTGAGGGTTGGTTTGTTGCCAGCGAACCAACACTCACGTACCGCCACCGGGTCAGAACCAACCCTCACGCACCGCCAGGGCGGGAGCTACGGCAGGACGAAGTGGGCGACGCCGTAGCAGGCGGCGGCGGCCAGGCCGGCCATCGGGAACGTCAGCACCCAGGCCGTCAGGATGGTTCGGGCCATGCCCCAGCGGACCGCCGAGAGGCGCCGGGTGGCGCCCGCGCCCATGATCGCCGAGGTGATGATGTGCGTGGTCGAGACCGGGGCCTCGAAGACGTACGCCGTCGTGTAGAGCACCGAGGCGCCGACCGTCTCGGCGGCGAACCCGCGGGCGGGGTCGAGGTCGATGATCTTGCGACCC
>DATDBH010000233.1:0-8376 GCA_036524985.1 Microlunatus sp.
CCGATTGTGGAGGAGGTGGTGTTCGGACCCCTGATCTCCTGACCGGCGCGAGATCGACTACCTACCACCCAGGGAACGGAGAGAGGGGACGATCACCAGGCTGATCGAACGTCGTTACCGGGGCGAGCACCCGAGAGCTGATGCACAGGATGGGCCACGGGAGCATTCGGGCAGCACTGATCTACCAACACGCGACCAGCGAACGGGACCGCGAGATTGCCGCTGCGCTGGATGTGCGGATCGGCCGGGAGGTGGGTGAGAAGTGGCCCGCGAGTGGCCCGGCCAGGGTGAACGGTGATCCGCGCCGACGCCGGATCGGGACTGTAAACCCCGGCTGACTAGGGCTTACAGTCGTGGAGCGGGTGACGAGAATCGAACTCGCATGACCAGCTTGGAAGGCTGGGGCTCTACCATTGAGCTACACCCGCGTGGCACCTGGGCCGGAACAGAACCGTACAGCACGATCTGGACGACACGGTTCCGCCAGGACGTCGGGGCGACAGGACTCGAACCTGCGGTCTCCTGCTCCCAAAGCAGGCGCGCTAGCCACTACGCTACGCCCCGCACTGCGCCACCAGATCCCGGTCAGGACAGGGCGACGAGATGCCCGATGAGTGTACCCACAGCGCGCGCCTAGAGTGTGAGGCCACGTTCCGAGCCTCGAAGGATCCTTCATGTTCGTCCGTCTCCTCGGCCCGGTGGGCGCCGGTCCGGAAGCGGGAGAGGTCGCCCCGGTCACCGGGCAGGTCAGCGCGGCGGTGCTGACCCAGCTGGCCCTCGCGGACGGCCGTTGGGTCTCCGCCAACGCACTCGTCGAGGCGGTCTGGGACGAGCCGCCCGGCTCGGCGCGCAACGCGATCCAGGTAGCGGTGTCCAGGTTGCGGAAGCAGTTCGGGGCTGACCTCGTCCTCAGCAGTGCTCACGGCTATGCCGTCGACCCGGCGTTGGTGACGACAGACTGGGGCGTCGCGGAACGGCTGGTCGCTGATTCTCGGCGACACCTGGATCTCGGCGACGCGTCGGCCGCAGTCCACGCGGCGTCGGCCGCGCTGGAGCTCTTCCGGGGTGAGCCTCTGCTCGGCGTCGCAGCACCGACGGCGGAGGCGGTCCGGCACCGCGCTCACCAGCTGGACAGCGCCGCTCGGGAGGCCTGCGCTCGGGCCCTGCTCGCCCTGCACCAGCCCGACGAAGCGGTGGCGGTCATCCAGCCGGCCTGTGAGGCGGATCCCCTCAACGAACCCGCCCAGCTGCTGCGGATCGAGGGTTTCGCCGCCGCCGGTCGCCTGGCAGCCGCCCTGGCGACCTACCACCAGCTCCGCCGTGCACTCTCCGAAGATCTCGGCATCGATCCGTCGCCTGCGTCGCAGGCGGTGTTCGCCCGCCTGTTGCGTTCGAACGCCTCCGCCGAGCCGGCAGCAGCGACGCCTCCGCCGGTCCCGGATGACGCTGCCCCGGCGACCGCCGGGAGTCAGCTGACTCTCGGCCTCGCTCCCAGCCGCGCGACGGCCTACCAGTCACGGGCCGTACGTGATCGGCTCCCCGGGCGCGGCACCGCGGTCTTGGTGGGTCCCAGCGGCGTCGGTAAGACGCAGGTGGCGGCCGGCGTCTTCGCCGACAGCCCGCACCAGCTGCGCTGCTGGGTGTCCGCGAGCTCTCCGGCCTCGATCATCGCGGCGTACGCCGACGCCGCCGACGCCATTCAACGCGTCGACTCCTCCCGCCCCGAGAAGGATCGGGCGCGCCAGTTCCTCACCTGGCTGGCTGCCGCGCCCGAGCCGTGGTTGGTCGTCCTCGACGACGTCGTCGACCCGGCGGACCTGCGCGGCTGGTGGCCCCCCGAGAGCCGCCAGGGCCAGGTCCTGGTCACGACCCAACGACGCGTCGCCGAGCTGGCCGGGGAAGGACGAGAGGTCTTCGACGTCGGTCTCTACAGCTCGGAGGAGTCGCTCGCCTACCTTCGCCAGCGGCTGCGGTCGGTCTCGCACACGGCTCGGGAGGCCCGGCTGCTCGCCATGGACCTCGGTCATCATCCGCTGGCCCTGGGGCTCGCCGCCGCCGTGATCATCGACGAGGCCAGCTCGGTGCAGCAGTACCGCGATCTGCTGGCGAACGGTCCCCTGAGCGCGTCGCTGCCCACCGACGTCCGTGCCGACGGCTATCCCCGCAGCCTGCAGACGGCGTGGCGGATCGCCTCGGAACGAGCCGACAGCCAGACGTCGGGGGCCGCGAGCCGGCTGCTGGACGTGCTCGCCGTCCTGGACCCGGCCGGTGCGCCGGCGAGCCTGCTCGATGCGACGGCGGTTCAGCACCACCTCGATGCGCGGCCCGGGACCACGGAGGGTGGTCGGCCCCGCGCTCGGGCCGTGCTGCGGACCCTCCACCAGGTGTCGCTCACCGATCATGAACCCAGCTCGGAGCCACGATCCATCCGCACGCACTCCCTCACCGGTCGGCTGTCGCGAGAGCGGGCGAGCACCCCCGAGCTCGTCGCGTCCCTGCGGGTGGCCGCAGCTGCGCTGGTGGAGACCTGGCCGGAGTTCCCGACGTCGAAGATCGCCGAGACGTTGCGGGGGAACGCCACGGTCGTCGAGCGGCTGGACGCCGCCATCGACCGCCAGGCCCTGTGGTCCGACAAGAGCCGTGGGCTTCCGGCGCTCGCCGCCCTGCACGGACGCAGTCTGATGGACGCCGAGCAGTTCACCGCCGCGCTCCTCTACCTGCAGCAGCAGTGCACCCAGTGCTCACAGTGGCTCGGCCCGCGGCATCTCGACACGATCCGGCTGCACAACGACATCGCCCGTACCCGAAGCCTGTCGGGTGACGCCGGTCAGGCGCGTGCCGACCTCACCGTCCTCCTGAACGCTCTGCGAGAGACCTTGGGCGATGACCATCCAGGAACGTTGATCACCGCCAAGACGCTGGCCGGTGTCGGCGTCGAGGCGGGCTCGCCGTCGGTGGCGGTGCGGGAGATCGAGGCGATCCTTCCCCGGCTGGAGCTGATCCTGGGTGCCGAGCACGAGGTCACGCTGTCAGCTCTGGAGGATCTGGCGAACGCCTGCGGCGAGTCGGGCGACGACCAGGCGATCCGGGTGTACGACGAGCTGATCGAGCGATCGCGGGCTGCGGTCGGCGAGGACCATCGCCGGACGGTGATCCTGCGAGCGGACCGGGCCTACTGGCTGGGTCACCTCGGCGACGCCACAGCGTCCCAGCACGCTCTCGATCGGCTGCTGCCTCAGATGATTCGCGTGCTCGGGCCGCAGGATCCCAACACCTTGCGAGCGCGCAACAACCGTGCCTATTTCCTCACCGACCACCTCGCGGCGTTCGACGAGTTCACCCGGCTGCTGGCCATCCGTCTCGAGGTGCTGGGACCCGACCACTCGGACACGCTCGCCACCCGAGGCAACCTCGCCAACCGGCGCGGAATGCTCGGTGATGCCGCAGGGGCTGCCGAGGACTTCATCTCGATCGTCGTCGACCAGGAGCGGGCCCTGGGCCGAGAGAACCGCTTCACCTTGCTGTGTCGCGGATACCAGGCGCGCTGGCTCCTCGAGGCCGGCGAGACCACCGTGGGCGTCGAGCTCGGTGGGCGGGCGGTGGCCGATCTGGAGAGGGTGCTCGGGGTCGAGCACCCCTACAGCCGGCGCATCAAGACGCTGCTCGACGGGGTCGCTCCGGCAGGTTGACCGTCGCGATCCCGAGGCAGCTCCACCCTCCCGATGAGTCAGCCGGGCAGGATCCTCCAGCGGGCCGTAACAACCGGGTCCTGGCGCGTCATCCCCACCCACGCGCTGCCCGGATGTCCATGTCTCCGCTGTCGTCTCCTGCGCCGAGGCTGACCCACCGGACGAGTGGCCCCCGCCGCGACCTGGCCGACGAGCTGCGCGGCCGTACCGTGGCCACCTCTGCTCGTGATCTTGTCGCATGTCCACCAGGATGCCGGTGGGCGCTTACTCGGGACTTGCTGCCGGCTTACCTCCGGTTGACGTCACGGTCGTCTGGTGGCGGTCGGGCGCAGACCTCACTCCCCCGTCTCGCCGTCGATCGCCTCCCGGAGCAGATCGGCCGCGACATCCCGCCCGGTGAGCAGCAGGACGATGGCCCCGATCGGCCCCCGCACCTCGGCTCCCTCCCCGATCGCCCAGTCGACGTCGGTGGCCACGAACCGGAGTCCGCGGTGACGCTTGGCCGGATACCAGGGCCAACCCCGACTCCAGACCCGGTCGGCCACCGCGACGGCGGCGGTCGTGGTCAACGGCAGATCCCGGTCCAGTGGGATGGCGATGTCCTGGCTGTGCACGCAGATGTCGATCAGCGTCTCGCGCGGGGTGACACCCAGATTGTGCCGGCGCGAGCCGACCATGCCCCGGATGGCGGCGATCATGTCGGCCGTCCCCATCGTCGAGCGGCGCACCGCGGCGCCCTTGATCATCGCGTTCATGTCGAACCGCAGGGCGGAGCGCGGATCCTCCCGCATCATGGTCAGCACGTCGTGCAGCCCGGCTTGTTGGAGGGTGAGGTGCGCGGCGACATCTCGGATCCTCCAGTCCGTGCAGAGCGAGGCGACCTCCCAATCGGCCTCGTCCAGGTCAGCCAGCAGCTCGCACAATCGGGTGCGCTGCGCGTCGATCTCGGTCCACACCTCATCGATGTCCATCTGCCGACCTCCTGATCAGATCCTTGCTGTCGTAGGCGACCCGGGGAGCAGCGCCAGCAGCAGCTCCGTCAGATAGGGGCGAGGCTCGAAGGTCTCGGCCGGCAGGGCCAGCTCGTGCAGCACCATGCCCGTCCAGTAGTTCATGATCAGGTTCGCGTCCCGGCCGACGTCGAACGATCCGAGTCGGGTCAGGGTCGCCATGAACCAGCTGCTCAGCTCCGCCCCCGTCGCCCGGAGCTGGCGGCGCAGACTCAGCCGACAGCCGGCCTCCACCAACAGGGCGTACCGAGCGAGCACGAGGGTGCGGTGGGCGGTGGTGGCGTCGACGGCGAAGTCGGCCAGCACGGCCGCGAGGTCCGCTGTCGTCGCCAGGCGCCGGTCGGCGAGCGCGGTCCAGTGGCGACTCTCCCGCTCGGCGATCCGGATCACGACCGCATCGAGCAGGGCCTCACGGGTCCGGAAGTAGTTGGACGCCGAGCCGACCGGAGCGCCGGCCGCCGCGTCGGCCGACCGGTGGGTGAGGGCGCGGACACCCTGCTCCCCGAGGACGGTGATGGCCCCGTCGAGCAGGGCGGTCCGGCGATCGGTCACCCTCGGCATACTACATCTGTAGTCCGTTCTCGGACAGGGGGGAAAGTCACTCCGTCGTGGAGTCCCTCGCGCTCGCCCACAGATCCACGCCGGAGTCGACGGCGTGCGCGTCGATGGCGGCGAGCTCGTCGTCGGAGAAGTCGAGCTTCGCCGCTGCGGCGACGTTGTCCTCCAGCTGCTGCACGCTGCTGGCTCCGATCAGGGTCGAGGTCATGGTGGGCCGGCGCAGCACCCAGGCCAGGGCCAGCTGGGCCAGGGTCTGTCCCCGGCCGCGGGCGATCTCGTTCAGCGCGCGGATCCGGGCGAGGTTGTCGTCGTTGATCATCTGCGTGGACAGCGACTTCCCGGCTGCCGCGCGCGAATCGGCCGGGATCCCGTCCAGGTACCGGTCGGTGAGCAGCCCCTGGGCCAAGGCGGTGAAGGCGATGCAGCCGATGCCCTCGCGGTCGAGCACGTCGAGCAGATCCTTCTCGATCCAGCGGTTGAACATCGAGTACGACGGCTGGTGGATCACCAGCGGGGTCCCGAGGTCACGCAGGATCGCGGCGGCTCGCGCCGTGTGCTCCCCGGAGTAGGAGGAGACGCCGACGTAGAGCGCCTTGCCCGCCCGGACGATGGAGTCCAGGGCCCCCATCGTCTCCTCCAGCGGCGTGTCCGGGTCCGGACGGTGGTGGTAGAAGATGTCGACGTAGTCCACACCCAGGCGCCGCAGGGACTGGTCCAGGCTGGCGGTCAGGTACTTGCGCGATCCTCGGTCACCGTACGGTCCGGGCCACATGTCCCACCCGGCCTTGGTGGAGATCACCAGCTCGTCGCGGTAGCCGGCGAAGTCCTCGGCCAGGATCCGGCCGACGTTGCTCTCCGCAGACCCGTAGGGCGGCCCGTAGTTGTTGGCCAGATCGAAGTGGCTGACCCCGAGGTCGAAGGCTCTGCGCATGATCGCTCGCTGCGTCTCGAGCGGTTTGTCGTCCCCGAAGTTGTGCCAGAACCCCAGGGAGACGGCGGGCAGCAGCAACCCGCTGCGTCCGCAGCGGCGGTAGGGCTGGACGTCGTAACGGTCTTCTCGAGCGGTGTAGGACATGTCTCCGGAGACTACTCAGCGACCACGCGCACGTCCCACGGGCCGAGGTCGAGCCGGTCCAGCGCAGCCGACTCCTCGGTGAGGACGTCGCTCATCCGCCGCGGTAGCGGCACCGCGACCGGCTCCCAATCCCAGTTGTGGAGCACGTGGATCCGCCGTCCCTCACGGTTCGTCGCGGAGCTGACCGTGACGGTCGCCGGCAGTCCGGGCCAGCGCGCGTCGGGGGCGAGCCAGCGGGCCAGGTCGGCACCGAAGGCAGCATCGGGCACCGTGCCGACCGTGGTGATCCGCCCCTGCCCGTGGGTCTGGCTGACCACAGCCGGGAACTGTCCGAAGTGAGGGTGCCCATAGCCCACCAGCACCTCGCCGCCCTCGGCGATCAGACCATCGACCCAGCGTGTGGCGGCGGCGTCGTCGGACAGGGTGAACCCGTCGGTCCGCGTGACCAGCGGCAGCGGCTCGTTCAGGTTGGAGAACTCCTGGTAGCGGACACCGGCGGCGTCGGCCAGCCGAGCGGGCTTGACCTCGGTCCGCGCCCGACCCTCCTCGTCCCCGTACGCCGTCCGCGGGCCGAGCACCAGGTGTCCCCCGGCTGCCGCGTACGCCCGCAACCAGTCGAGCAGGGCGTTGTCGGCGACCAGCAGCCCCGGAACGATCAGCACCGGCAGCTCGACCGCCAGCACGGCGGGATCGATCAGCGACGTCCCGTCGGTGCCGACCACGTGCTCGTCGTGCAGCAGCCGGGCCGGCACGCCGGCCGCGAACGTGCCGCGGTAGAAGGCCTCGAAGATCGTGTGGTACGACCGCCGGTCCATGTCGGCGACATCGGAGGGACCGGCGGCGGTGGGCGACGGGAAGCTCGACTGGAACGCGAGTCCCCACTTCGCGCGGGCGGAGTAGAGCAGCCCGACCCGGGCATCCGGGGTGAGCCCGACGACCGCCGAACCGGCGACCTGGAAGTCCCGCCCGAGAAGGGCCAGCTCGGCGTACACCCGGCCCGGCTGTTGATCATGGGGCAGGATGCCGATCCAGTACGTCTCGGTGCCGAAGTGGTTGGTGTGCCAGTGCCAGTACTCGATCATCTCCGCGCCCCGCGCGACGAACGCCCAGGCGGCCTGGCGCCACTGGCCGTCGTACGCCGGGAAGTTCACCGACGGCCCGCCGATCGCGCCGGCGTTGGTCTCGGTGATCAGGAAGGGCGCCTGCTTCGACGCGTACATCCGGTCAGCGGAGGCGTACAGGCTCCAGGCCCCCGAGGTCGTCCAGCCCTGCGGGGCGGTGGCGCGATCCGGCACCGCGAGCGCATCCTGCATCGCGTAGTAGGGGTTCCCCGCCGTCACGTCCAGGGCCCTGGTCAGGTTGGCGTCATCCACGGTCGGCCGCTCGTAGGCGATGCAGGTGGTGACGAACTGGTCCGGTCGGGCGTACTCGCGGACGATGCCGGCCTGCCAGGCGATGAACTCGGTGGTCAGCTTGGCCTGGAACGTCCGCCAGGCCAGGTCGTACTGCGGTTGGTAGTTCCCATCGGGTGTCCACAGGTCCGACCAGGTGCTCAGCCGGTGCGACCAGTAGACCAGTCCCCAGGCCTCGTTGAGGGTCTCCACGTCGCCGTACGTGTGCCGGAGCTCGTCCACGAACCGCTGGAACACCCCGTGGTTGTGGAAGATCAGCATGCCGGGCTCGTTGTCGACCTGGTAGCCGATCACCGCGGGATGGTCGGCGTACCGAGCGATGATCTTGCGGATCACCCGCTCGGCGTGGAACCGGAACGCGGGATGGGTGTAGTCGATCTCCTGACGTCCCCCCCACGGCATCCGGGTGCCGGTGGACGTCTCGGCCGCGATCTCGGGATAGCGCCGCGACAGCCAGGGCGGAGCGGCGTACGTGGGCGTGCCGAGGATCGCCTTGATGCCTCGTTCGTGGGCTCCGTCGAGAACCGGCTGCAGCCAGTCCAGGTCGAACCGACCGTCTTCGGGCTCCCAGGTGGTCCAGACGGACTCACCGACCCGGATCACTGAGAAGCCGGCGTCGACCATCAGGTCCA
>DATDBH010000234.1:0-13369 GCA_036524985.1 Microlunatus sp.
GACGACCTCGTTCCGGATCCTGCACCTCCCCCCGCTCCCGGAGCTGCCACCCTTCCTCAGCGGTCGTTCCGTGGTGGTGATCGACGGGGCCGTGCTGGCCTCCGACGACGCCGCGGACCGGATGCTCGCCGAGCTCCGGGCACTGCGGCCGGAGATGGACACGTTCCTGCGGGTGCCGGCCGCGGCGCTCACCCGGCTGCACATGGACCCCGAGGGGAGTGCGGCCGCAGTCGGTGGCTCCACCATGCTCGCGGGGCTCCCGGACGCCGGGATCGATGCCTTCCTGGCGGCGTCGGCCGACCGGTCCCGGACGTCGCTGATGGTGGCCGAGCTGCGCCAGCTCGGCGGCGCACTCGCGCGGCCGGCGGTCGATGGCGGGGCGGTCTCACACCTCGACGGCCAGTTCCTCGCCTTCGGCACCGGCATGGTGTTCGGCCCGGAGATGGCCCGGCGGGTCGGGGCCGATGTCTCCGCCTTCACCGCCGCACTGGCCCCCTGGACCGGCGGGCGCACCTATCTCAACTTCACCGAGAACTCGGTCGACCCGCGCCGGGGCTACGACGACGTGACCTGGCGACAGCTGGCCGGCATCCGCTCGGCCGTCGACCCGTTGGGCACCTTCGCGGCCAACCACCCGGTGCCGCGCCTGTTCGAGGACGGGCACCCGACCCGCTGAGCAGGGCCCCCGACGCCCCCTTTCGCTGCACGCCTCACTGCAGGAGCGTGCGGGAGGGGGCGTCAGCCGTACAGCTTCTCGGCGTAGGACGGCCCGTAGTAGGCGGTCAGCTCGGCCAGGGTCGCCCCCTGCGCATCGAGGGTCTTGGCGATCACGGGGCGGGGCGGGAGCGGGTCGATCCACGTGTCGGGCTGCCAGAGCGCCGAACGGAGGAAGGCCTTCGCGCAGTGGTGGAAGACCTCCTCGACCTCGACCACCAGGGCCAGGATCGGTCGATGTCCCTTGACGATCATGGCGTCGAAGAAGTCGGCCTCGCGGACCAGGCGGGACCGCCCGTTGATCCGCAGGGTGTCGGTCCGGCCGGGAATCAGGAAGATCAAGCCGACGTGCGGGTTGGCCAGCACGTTGTGGTAGCCGTCGACCCGCCGGTTGCCGGGCCGTTCGGCGATGGCGATCGTGTGGTCGTCGAGCACGTACGCCAGCTGCCCCGCCGGATCTCCCTTCGGTGACACGTCACAGCGTCCCTCGTGGTCGCTGGTGGCCATCAGGCAGAACGGGGAGGCGGCCAGCCACTCTCGATCCAGCTCGTGCAGGGCGGGGCGCACCTTGTCCCGGGCTCGCTGGTTGGGTTCCCCGACCAGGTCGGTGAGCTCGGCTTCGCTGGTGATCTCGTCCACGGACCCAGCCTCGCTCACCTGGGCCCGTCGACCAAGCCGATTCCGGCTGTGTGTCAGATCGGCGAGATCGGCAGCAGCTGCCGACCGGTCGGTCCGACCTGGATCTCGGTCCCGAGGTCGGGGCAGACCCCGCAGTCGAAGCACGGTGTCCAGCGGCAGTCCTCGACCTCGGTCTCGTCGAGCGCATCCTCCCAGTCCTGCCAGAGCCAGTCCTTGTCCAGACCGGAATCCAGGTGGTCCCACGGCAGCACCTCGTCGAAGCCGCGTTCGCGCACCGTGTACCAGTCGACGTCCACCCCGGTGTCGGCCAGTTCCTCGGCGGCGCAGCGCATCCAGCGCTCGTAGCTGAAGTGCTCGCTCCAGCCGTCGAACCGCCCGCCGTCGCGCCAGACCGCCTCGATCACCCGCCCGACCCGGCGGTCTCCCCGGGAGAGCATCCCTTCCACGATGCCGGGTTTGCCGTCGTGGTAGCGGAATCCGATGGCCTTGCCGAACTGGCGGTCCGCGCGCACCGTGTCCCGCAGCAGCTTCAGCCGCCGGTCGATGGTGTCGGCGTCGCACTGCGCGGCCCACTGGAACGGGGTGTGCGGCTTCGGCACGAACCCTCCGATGCTCACCGTGCAACGGATGTCGCGCTTCCCGCTGGCCTCGCGCCCGGTCTGGATCACCTTCCGAGCAAGATCGGCGATGCCGAGCACGTCCTCGTCGGTCTCGGTCGGCAGTCCGCACATGAAGTAGAGCTTGACCTGCCGCCAGCCGTTCGCGAACGCCGCGGCGACCGTGCGGATCAGGTCCTCCTCGCTGACCATCTTGTTGATCACCTTGCGCAGCCGCTCCGAGCCGCCCTCGGGCGCGAAGGTCAGACCCGAGCGGCGGCCGTTGCGGGACAGCTCGTTGGCCAGGTCGATGTTGAACGCGTCCACCCGCGTGCTGGGCAGGGACAGCGAGACATTCGTTCCCTCGTAGCGATCCGCGAGCTGCTTGGTGATGGGCGCGATCTCGGAGTGGTCGGCGCTGGACAGGCTGAGCAGCCCGACCTCCTCCAGGCCGGTCGCCTCGATGCCGCCCTGCACCATCGCCCCGATGGTCTCGATGTTGCGCTCGCGCACGGGTCTGGTGATCATGCCCGCCTGGCAGAACCGGCAGCCGCGGGTGCAGCCCCGGAAGATCTCCACCGAGTAGCGCTCGTGCACGGTCTCGGCCAGCGGCACCAGCGGCTTCTTCGGGTACGGCCAGGAGTCGAGGTCCATCACCGTGTGCTTGACCACGCGCTCCGGCACGCCCGATCGGTTCGGCGTCACCGAGGCGAGACCGCCGTCGGGCCCGTACGCGACGTCGTAGAACTTGGGCACGTAGACCCCACCGGTCTCGGCCAGCCGCAGCAGCAGCCCGTCCCGGCCTCCGGGCCGGCCCTCGCTCTTCCACTCCCGGATCACCGCGGAGATGGCCAGGGCGATCTCCTCGCCGTCACCGAGCACGGCGGCGTCGACGAAGTCCGCGACCGGCTCGGGGTTGAAGGCGGCGTGCCCACCTGCCAGCACGATCGGCTCGTCCTCACCGCGGTCCACCGCGTGCAGCGCCATCCCCGCCAGGTCCAGCGCGTTCAGCAGGTTGGTGTAGCCGAGCTCGGTGGCGAAGCTGACCCCGAGCACGTCGAAGTCGGCCACCGGACGGTGGTTGTCGAGGGTGAACTGCGGGATGCCCTGCTCCCGCATCAGCTTCTCCAGGTCGGCCCAGACCGCGTACGTCCGCTCCGCCAGGATCCAGTCCCGCTCGTTCAGCACCTCGTACAGGATCGCCACGCCCTGGTTCGGCAGCCCCACCTCGTACGCGTCCGGGTACATCAGGCACCAGCGCACCTCGACCGCGTCCCAGTCCTTGCTGACGCTGTTCAGCTCGCCGCCGACGTACTGGATCGGCTTGCTGACACTGCCCAGCAGCGGCTCCAGCCGCTCGAACAGAGATCTCGAGCCCACAGAGGTCGAGCCCGAGGACGCCGTGCCCGGGGTGGGGGGTGCGGTGGTGGTCACCGCACCAGGGTAGGACCTCCGAGTTGTCAGATCTCGTGGTCGCTCGGGCGACCACCGCTGCTGACAACTCGGAGGGGCGAGCCAACACTGAGGGGCGAGCGGATCACCAGGACCGACTCCACCGGCTCGGCGGAGATCGCGGCGTAGCCGTGGGCGACGTCACTCAGCCACTCGGTGCTCTCACCGACACCGAGCTCGACCTCCTCGCCGACCCGACCGACCCGGGCGCGGCCCTGCGTCAGCAGCAGGTGCTCGACGACTCCCGGCCCGTGCGGCACCGACCGGTGGTGCGCACCCGGGTCCAGGACCAGGCGATAGACCTCGACGGTCGCACCCCCCGACTCGCGCGCGTCGAGCAGCAGTGCTGCCCCCCCGGGCGAGGTGACACGAATGCCGGGCCGGCCCGCCAACAACGACGACAGCGGCAGCTCCAGCGCCCCGGCCAGGGCGTACAGGGTGGACAGCGTCGGGTTCCGCACCCCGTTCTCGACCTCGGAGAGCGAACCCTTGCCGATCCCGGCCTTGTCGGCCAGCGCGCCGACCGACAGCCCGCGTCGGTGCCGGGCCGCCCGCAAGCGCTCCCCCACCAGCTTCGCCAGATCCTCCACCGGTCTCACTCTAGAGGCAGGCGTTCTGCAAACAGAACGATCCGTCGTTAGGGTTCTGTCTGTGGAACACGTGTCGCGGCCGGTGATCGCCGGGATCGTCGCCGCCCTGGTCGGCTTCACCAGCTCGTTCGCCGTCGTGCTGGCCGGGCTCCGAGCGGTCGGCGCGACCCCCGCCGAGGCCGCCTCCGGGTTGCTGGTGCTCAGCCTCGCCCAGGGCCTGGGCATCCTGTGGCTCACCCTGCGGCATCGCACGCCGCTGATCCTCGCCTGGTCCACCCCCGGGGCGGCCATGCTGGCCACCACCGGCGCGGTGGCCGGCGGGTGGTCCGCCGCGGTCGGGGCCTTCCTGCTGGTCGGCCTGCTGATCCTGATCACCGGGCTCTGGCCCGCCCTGGGGCGCCTGGTGGCCGCGATCCCGACCGCGCTGGCGCAGGCGATGCTGGCCGGCGTGGTCCTGTCGCTCTGCCTGGCCCCGGTGCGCGGCCTGGCCGCGGAACCATGGGCGGTCGCCCCGATCCTGGTCGGCTGGCTGCTGGCCACCCGGTTCGTGCCCCGCTGGGCGGTGCCGATCGCCTTCGCCATCGCGCTGCTGGTGATCGGGATCGGGGCGGGTGACGACCTGGGTGCGGTGCTGGTGGCCCCGTCGCTGGCCTGGACGATGCCGACGCTGACCTGGCCGGCGGTGCTCAGCCTCGCGCTCCCCCTCTACCTGGTGACCATGGCCAGCCAGAACGTGCCGGGTGCCGCGGTCATCTCCTCGTACGGCTACCGGGTGCCCTGGCGCGAGTCCATGACGGTCACCGGCGTCGGCACCCTGGCTGGGGCGATCTTCGGCGGTCACGCGGTGAACCTGGCCGCGATCACCGCGTCGATGACCGCCAACCCCGACGTCCACCCCGACCCGGCCCGGCGCTGGGTGGCGGCGCACGCCGCGGGGTGGACCTATCTGGTGCTGGGGGTCCTCTCGGCCCCGTTGACGGCCTTCGTCAGCCTGGCGCCCGCCGACGTGATCGGCACCGTGGCCGGTCTGGCCCTGCTGGGGACCCTGTCGGCTGCCCTGTACGGAGCACTGTCCGGCACCGAGGGACGCGAGGCGGTGACCATCACGTTCGTGGTCGCAGCCTCCGGCACCGTGATCGGCGGCATCGGAGCGGCGTTCTGGGCCCTGGCGGCCGGCTTGGCGGTCCGGGCGGTGCTCTCCCGACGGACAGCTGTGATTTCCCCACCGACGCCGGTGCGGAAGTCACACTGAAGAACCGTCGTCCTCCCCACCGGTCTCGTCCTCGTCGCCGGTCACCAGCTGGAAACCCGCGGCGGCGAGATCGTCGGCGAGGTCGTCCTCGGTGAGCAGGTCCTCGCGGACCTGCCCGGTGCGGTACGCCGTCCGGCTGACCATGTGCGCGGCGACCGGGGCGGTCAGCAGCTGCAGAATCGCCACCAGCAGCAGGATGCCCAGGGCCTGCAGGTTCTGCAGCGAGAAAGCGACCCCGGCGACGACGAACAACAACCCCAGGGTCTGGGGCTTGGTCGCCGCGTGCATCCGGGTGAGCACGTCGGGAAAGCGCACCAACCCGACGGAGGCGGCGAAGCAGAGCATGGCGCCGAGCAGCAGGAACACGGCACCGACGATGTCCAGGACGGGGTTCACGTTCCCTCCTTGCTGCGCTCGGACTTCACCGGCGGCGACGAGGGCACGTCCCACTTCTTCGCCTTGTCGCGGTCGGCCACGAAGCGGGCCATGCTCAACGAGCCCGCGAAGCCGAGCAGCGACAGCACCAGCATGATCGGGATGGTGCTCGTGTGGTGGTTCATGGAAGCCTCCATCGCCAGGGCGGCGATGACGACCGCCACCACCACATCGGCCGCCACCACCCGGTCGAGGGTGGAGGGCCCTCGCGACATCCGGATCAGGGTCATCGCCATCGCGCCGGCGAGGAAGAAGACACCGATCATGATGATCACGCTCGCCACGCTCATGAGCGGAGCCTCTCGGCGGTCAGCGCGGCCACCTCGTCGTCGGAGCCGAACGAGCGGATCACCCGCTCCTCCGCCTCCAGCACCTTGCGGCGGGCGTCGGCGATGTCGGCGTCGGAGCGGACGTCCATCACGTGCAGGTAGACGACGCTCTCCTGCCGGCGGGCCTCCATCACCAGGCTGCCGGGCACCAGGGACACCAGCTCGGAGGTGAGGGTCAGGTAGAGGTCGGAGTGCGTCCGCAGGTCCACCCGGACCACGGCGTTGCGCATGGTGTGGCCGAAGTGGAAGGCCTGGGCCGCCACCACGAAGCTCGACCGCACCAGGTCGAAGATCAGGATGGCGATCAGCTTGGTGTGCGGCCAGAGCCGGAACCGCCCGTGGAAGTCGATCGGCGGCAACGGGAAGACCCAGGTGATGAGCAGCCCGAGCAGGAACCCGGACACCAGGTTGGCCAGCGAGAGATCGCCCCACAGCAACACCCAGATCACCGCGGTGACGACGGACATCCGCAGCTGCGGACGCCGGTGGGTCAGGGTGGGCCCCGCGCCGGGACCGCCGACCACCTCGGTGGCGTCCTGCTCACGCTCGCGTTCGTCCTCGTTCACCATCAGCGCACTCCTGGGGGCAGCACAGCCTGCACGTACGGCAGACCGCTGAGCATGTCGGCCGCGGCCCGGTCGGCGTAGGCGTAGAGCGGGCCCGCGACGAAGGTGATGCCGACTCCGATCAACACCAGGAAGCCGGTGGTGACGACCATCCCTCGGGGCAGCACGACCGAGCGGCGCCGGACCACGAGCGGGTTGCCGGCCGGCGTGCTGTCGGGCACCCCGCGCCAGAAGGCGCGGTTCCAGACCTTCGCCATGGCGTACAGGGTCAGCAGGCTGGTCAGCACCCCACCGACCACGAGCACGTACGCGAGCGCCCCGCCGTGCTCGACACCGGCTTCCAGCAGCCCGATCTTGCCGACGAACCCGGACAGGGGTGGGATCCCGGCCAGGTTCATGGCCGGCACGAAGAACAGCACCCCCAGCACCGGCGACAGGGCAGCCAGCCCTCCGAGGTCGTTCAGTGAGGTGCTGCCGCCCCGGCGCTCGATCAGCCCGGTGACCAGGAACAGCGTGGTCTGGATGGTGATGTGGTGGGCGGTGTAGAAGATCGCGCCGGCGAAGCCGGCCTCGCTGGCCAACGCCACCCCGAAGATCATGTAACCGATGTGGCTGACCAGCGTGAAGGACAGCATCCGCTTGATCTCGGCCTGGGCGATGGCGCCGAGGATGCCGATGATCATCGTGGCCAGCGCGGCCCACATCAGCAGGCCGGACAGCGGTGACTCCGGGAACAGCAACGTCTGGGTGCGGATGATCGCGTACACACCGACCTTGGTGAGCAGACCCGCGAACACGGCGGTGACAGGTGCCGGCGCGGTCGGGTAGGAGTCCGGCAGCCAGGCCGACAACGGGAACACGGCGGCCTTGATCGAGAACACGCTGAGCAGCACCAGCTGCAGCACGAGCTGGACGTCCGACGGTAGCTCGGGCAGGCGCAAGGACAGCTGCGCGAGGTTCACCGTGCCGCAGGCGGCGTAGACGGCGGCTATCGCGATCAGGAAGAGCAGCGAGGAGAGCACGCTGACCAGCACGTAGGTGGTGCCCGCCCGGATCCGCTCGCCGGTGCCGCCGAGGGTGAGCAGCACGTACGAGGCGAAGAGCAGGATCTCGAAGCCGACGAACAGGTTGAACAGGTCGCCGGCCAGGAACGCGTTGGAGACGCCCGCCGCCAGCACCAGGAACGTCGGGTGGTAGATCGAGACCGGCGTCTCGCGTTTCCGCTCCTCGACGTCTTGTCCCATCGAGAACACCAGCACCGTGAAGGTGACGATGGACGACACCAGCAGCATCAACGACGACAGTCGATCGGCGACCAGGGCGACGCCCAGCGGCTCCGGCCAGGCACCGACCCACAACACGATCGGCCCGTGTCGATCGGTCAGCACCACCAGACTCGCCGCGACCACGACCACGATCAGCAGCACCGAGCTGGACACGGCCCGCTGAGCTCGCGGGTGCCGACCCAGGATCAGGGCGAGCCCGGCGCCGAGGAGGGGCAGCAGGACGGGCAGCGGTAGCAGGTTGTTCACGAGCCGGTCCCCCCTTCCCCACGCCCGATGATGTCGTCGGTGGCCTCCTCGGCCGCGTCCCGACGCTCGTCGCTGTCGGCCTCCGACCGCCGTTGCTCCCTCGAGGCGCCCTCGGCGGGATCGGGATCCGACCCTTCCTCGGCCGGGTCCGGATCGGAGTCGTCCTCGGACGGCAGCGACCGGTCGTCCTCGTCGAAGGACGCCGAGGCCAGGTCCGCCTCGGCGAGCTGCACGATCTGCCGGTCCTCGACGTCGTCGGCCACCTCGTCATGACCGTTGAGCTGGAAGCTGCGGTAGGCCATGGTCAGCAGGAAGGCGGTCAGCCCGAGGGTGATCACGATCGCGGTCAGCACCATGGCCTGCGGCAGCGGGTCGGAGATGTCCCGGCCGCGGTCGGTGCCGATGAACGGAGCACCGCCCGGCGCGCCGGAGGCGATCAGGAAGAGCAGGTTGACGCCGTTGCCGGCCAGCAGCACGCCCACCAGGATCCGGGTCAGGGAGCGCTCCATCATCAGGTAGACCCCGGCGGTGATCAGCACACCGGAGACGATCATCAACGTGAGACTCGAGCTCATGAGCGCAGTCCCTCGGGAGCGCGACCCGACAGGTCACTCATCGGATCCCCGCCCTCAGGGCCGCGACCCGGGCTCGTGGACTCGTGCTCTGCGGGGACGGAGTGCGGTCCTCCTCCTCGTGCTGGTCGATACCGGAGCCGAGGCTGCGGGCCAGGTCGAGCATCACCCCGATGACCACCAGGTAGACGCCGATGTCGAAGATCAGCGATGTGACGAGGTGGATCTCACCCATCAACGGGACCGTCACCCAGGGCGTGGGGAGGTAGCTGAGGTACGGCGCGTTGATCACGATGTCGAAGCTCTGGCCGATCCTCCCCCCCACCAGCACGGGGGCGAGCGAGCTCAGACCGGCGGTCAACAACCCGACCCCGAGCACCCGTCCCGCGTCGACGGGCGCGGCCTCGTCCAGCTCGTGCCGGCCGCCGGCCAGATAGCGGATGGTCAGGGCCAGACCGGCGATCAGCCCGCCGGCGAACCCACCGCCGGGATTGTTGTGACCGCTGAAGAGGAAGAACAGCGACGTCAAGATCATCACGGGGAAGAGCAGCCGGGTGATCACCTCGAAGATGATCGAGCGTTTCATCGGAGACAGCCGCTCGGTGCCCCGCAGCCACGTCATCCGGCCCTGGGTGCTGTTCTCGCCGACCGAGGACTCGGGGCGCCGGAAGCTGCGGCGGCGGGGACGCCCGGCACCGGGCGGCGGCTCGAGCTCGGTGTAGCGGCGTCGGATGAAGATCAGGCTGGCGACACCGGTCGCGGCGACCACGAGCACCGAGATCTCTCCGAGGGTGTCCCAGGAGCGGATGTCGACCAGGGTGACGTTGACGATGTTCTTGCCGTACCCGAACGTGTACGCCGCCTCGTAGAACGCCTCCGACACGGGCGTGGCAACCCGGGCGCCCGCCGCCAGGTAGACCGTCGCCACGACGGTGAAGGCGACCATCAGGGCGATCACCAACCGCCACCAGCGGGAGGAGTGCAGGGGCCGGTCGGTGAAGTACTTCGGGAGCTTCCGCAGGACCAGGACGAAGACCACCAGGGTGACCGTCTCGACCAGGATCTGGGTCAGCGCGAGATCCGGGGCACCGTGCAGCAGGAACATCAGGGCGGTGCCGTAGCCGGTGACCCCGACCAGGATGACCGCCTTGAGCCGGCCCCGCGAGCTGGCGGCGAGCACGGCCGCGACGATCATGGTCGCCCCGACCAGCACCTGACCGGGGACGTCCCAGGGTCGCAGCGAGTTCGGCCAGGACGGCAGCATGAGAAGCACCGACCCGGGCAGCACGACCAGCACGAGCAGGATCGTGCCCAGGTAGATCGGCAACGACCCCCGCTGGGTGACGGCGGTGACCTCGACCGCCGACCGGTCGAGCCCCCGCATCAGCGACTGGTAGACCTCCTCGGCCTCCGGCGTCCGCGGGAAGGTGGACTGCACCCGACCGATCCAGCGGCGGCGGACGAACAGCAGCGCACCGACGACGAGGGCGAACACCGACATCGCCAGCGGGGCGGTCAGACCGTGCCACAGGGCGATGCCGTGGCTCGGCTCGCCCACTTCGGCGGTCTCGGCCAGCGGGTCCAGCACCAGGGTCAGCGTCGGACCGACGAAGCCGCCCAGCAGGGACGCGGTCGCCAGGATCAGCGGCGAGAGCCCGAAGCCGAACGGCTCGCGGCTGACCTCGGTCGGGCTGACCCCGTCCTTGGTGCCGAACGCCCCCCAGAGGAAACGCAAGGTGTACGCGACGGTCAGGGCGGAACCGGCGACCAGGGCACCCGTCAGCAGGAAGGCCGGCAGCGGCGGGATGCCCGTCTGGTCGCCGCCGGGCAGCAGGTAGACCAAGGACTCGAACGCCGCCTCCTTGGCCGTGAAACCGATCGTCGGAGGCACCGCCGCCATCGACGCGGCGGCTACCGCGGCCGCCCCGGCGACCAGCGGCAGCTTCTTCGCGACCCCCGACAGCCTGCGGATGTCCCGGGTTCCGGTGGAGCGGTCGACGACCCCGACCACCAGGAAGAGGGCCGCCTTGAACAGCGCATGAGAGATGATCATGGCGACGCCGGCCAGCATCGCCGAGCGGGTGCCGAGGCCGCACATGGCCATCAGGAACCCGAGCTGGCTGACCGTCCCGTACGCGAGCAGCAGCTTGATGTCGTACTGCCGCAGCGCCCGCCAGGCACCGATGATCATCGTCATCGCACCGAGGGTGAGCACCACCGGCCGCCAACCGGGCAGATCGGCGAAGACCGGGGCGAGCAGGGCCACCAGGTAGACGCCCGCCTTGACCATCGCGGCGGCATGCAGGTAGGCGCTCACCGGGGTGGGTGCGGCCATGGCACCGGGCAGCCAGAAGTGGAACGGCACCTGGGCGGACTTGGTCAGGGCTCCGACCAGCAACAGCAGGATGGCCACCACCGCCACCGTCCCGGTGCCGAGCAGATCCGGATCGGCCATCACCGCCGACAGGGAGAACGTCCCGGCGGTGACACCGATCATCACGATGCCGACCAGCATGGCCAGACCACCGAACGTGGTCACCATCAGGGCGGTCAGCGCGGCTCGTCGATTCGCCCCGCGGGTCGGGTTGTGGCCGACCAGCAGATAGGAGAAGACCGTGGTCAGCTCCCAGAACACGTACAGCAGGATCAGGTCGTCGGCGGAGACCAGACCCAGCATCGCGCCGGCGAAGGCGAGGAGCAGACCACCGGTGCGGGCGGGGATGTCGGGTTCGCTGAAGTACCAGCGGCAGTAGAACAGCACGAGTGCGCCGACACCGGTGACCAGCAGCGCCAGCACCCACTGCAGCGTGCCCAGCCGGTAGGCCAGGTCGACGCCGAGGGTGGGGATCCAGGGCGAGGTCTGCGTCACCGCCCCGCCGGGAACGATGATCGGAGCCTGGGCGACCAGCCAACCGAACGCCAGCGCCGGCACCGCCGCGAGCACGAAGAAGGCCCGTGCGCGCATCACCCGCACCAGTAGTGGCGCGAAACACGCCACCGCGAAGTGCACGGCGATGAGGAAGGTCACGTCGGCCTCTCGTCGTCGGGGTGGGCGGGCGGGGGGCTCCGTGGTGAGGGTATGACCTTATCGGAGGTCGACAACGCGCAGGTTCGGCTGGACAGCCCGGTCGGGCGCAGACCCCGCTGGGGTGGACCCGGGTTGCCCCCGACCGCGATGGGCGGGCAGGCTTGCGGCCCATGAACGCAGATCAGGTCCGCGAGGCCGTCGACCACCGTTTCCCCGGCACGAGCGAGGAGCCCGCCGGCAACGAGTTCGTCATCTTCAGCAAGCCCGAGCTCGGCCGGCTCTCGGCCGAGGACACCGACAAGGTGTGGGACCTGTTCGCGTCCTCCCTCGGCTCGTACGGTGTGCGGGTGCACCACACCCGGGTGCTGACCGGTGCCGGGCTGGAGCGGACCGGGGTAATGGCCGAGCACTACGGCGTCATCAACAAGATCTCCCGGTTGGGTCGCTCAGCCCTGACCGAGGCGGCCGAGCAGGCCCTGGTCGAGCAGTACGCGAGCGAGCTCGACGCGGGCGCGCAGGTGCTCGGCGGGCACCAGTTCCTCGACTCCTTCCCCGGCTTCGGCCCGTACTCGCTCGGCGTGCTGTTCGCCAACCTGTCCGTGGGCCGGCTCGGTCCGGGCACGTACGCCGGCGTGGTGACCGTGGACGGCCAGCCGGTGGTCATCCTGAACGGGTTCCACCCGCGCCAGCTGAGCTTCTTCACCGCCGACGACACCGTCTGCGCCTTCCTGCACGCCAGCAGCAGCACGGCCTGGGAGTCCTTGCGCAACGACCTGATCGGCACCACCGATCCCGCGAAGGCCGACGCCGGCTCGATCCGCGGGACCCTGTTCGCCGATCCCGGGGGATTCGGGCTGGCGACCGTGTCGTCCAACTTCAACGGGGTGCACATGTCGGCCGGGCCGCTGGAAGGTCTGGTGGAGCTGGCGCGGTTCTTCGGGGGCTCGGTCGAGGACTACTCCTTCGCCGCGGCGCTGACGGCGGCCGGGGTGTCGGGCGACGGGATCGCTGCGTTGGCCGAGAACCCCACCCTGGAGGCCGGCGGTGAGCGCGGATCGGCCTTCGACCTGACCGAGGGCGTCGACGCCGAGCCCGCGGCGGCGCTGCTGGCGGGTGCCACTCCGGCGGAGTGAGGGCGGCGGGGTTCGCTGCGGAGAAGTGACCCCGACCGCTGGATCCTGCAGCGTGGCGGGGACGTTCCGCTCCAGTCGGGGCCACGTGCACGCAGTCGATCCGACCAGCACACGGTCGTCCCGAAGAATCGCCCCGGCGAACCCGACAGTCAGGTCGCGCGGGAGGCCGCCTGCGCGTCCAGCCGGCGCCCGAGCACGAAACTCAGCACCCACAGACCGGCGAACATCCCGCCGACCACCCACATGGCCGGGGTCAACAGGCCCAGCAGGATCCCCACCGGCTGGGTGACCCAGCCGACCAGGTAGCCCATCGGCCTGCGCATCAGACCCGACGCGACCAGTGCCAGCAGCGCCGCCCCGCCGCCGCCGAGGGCGGCCGCCGCCGGCGACACGCCTGACACCAGGATCATCACCGGGACGGACAGCCCGAACACGATCACCTCGAAGATCAGCACGGAGAGCAGCACCACCCGCATCGGGTTGCCGGCCGGCAGGGCGTATCTCACCGGCCGTCCCGCTCGCCGGCTCCCG
>DATDBH010000235.1:0-9966 GCA_036524985.1 Microlunatus sp.
CGACTGAAGCGGCGCCGGGTCGCCCGGCCCAACGCGGATCTACGTGCGTCGGCGACAGCGAGCTGCGTCAGTCCCGGAAGGCGTCCTTGACCTTCTCGCCGGCCTGCTTCAGATTGCCGGACGCCTGGTCCGCTCGACCCTCGGACTGGAGCTGCTCGTTGTCGGTGGCGCCGCCGACGCCCTCCTTGGCCTTGCCTTTCAGCTCTTCAGCCTTGTTCTCGACCTTGTCGTCGGTACCCATTGACTGGCTCCTTCGCGCTATCCCAACGGACCGGTCTCTCCGGTCGCGACGGTAGACCGGTACCCCAGACCAGACAGGTCAATCAGCGGGGTGGGACCGAACCTCTCTTGGGACCGACCTCTCTGGGGGCTGGACGCTGATACCCGTGCCCGCTCCTGTTAGCTCAGGCGTCGTGTTCCCGGTTCGCTGACGCGGAGCCACCGGTAGCCGTACGGGTCGAGGTTGATCACACAGCCGCCCCGGGAGTCGACGTCGACGGCTCCGTCCTGGAGAAGGTCGACCAGGACGATCTCCGCCGGCAGCTCCTCCAGCTGCAGAGGCAGAACCAGTGCGTCGCCGCTCAGGTTGTGAACGGTGACCAGGTGCCCGTCATCCCAGCTGGTCTGCTGAGCGATGACCGCCGGGTGGGGCTGGTCGAGGATCCTCATGTCGCCCCAGCCGAGCTCAGGGCAGGACCGGTAGCAGCGAGTCAGCCGCTGGATGAAGGTGAGCAGCGAGTCCGGCTCGTTCAGCTGATCGACGACGTTGACGAACTCGGGTCCGAAGCTGCCGGTCACCACCGGTCCGGCCAATCGGGACGGTGCCGCGGTGGAGAAGCCGCCGTTCTTGCTCGCGCTCCACTGCATCGGCGTCCGGACCGCCAGCCGTCCCTCGGCGGCCAGGTTCTCGCCCATGCCGATCTCCTCGCCGTAGAACAGCACCGGCGTTCCGGGCAGGGCGAACAGCAGGCTGTAGACCATCCTGATCCGGCGAGGATCGCCGGCCATCATCGGCGGGAGCCGGCGCACCAGGCCACGGCCGTAGACCTGCATCTCAGGCTCGGGTCCGAAGGCGGCGAACACCTCTTGCCGCTCGTCGTCGCTCAGCTTGTCCAAGGTGAGCTCGTCGTGGTTGCGGACGAACGTGGCCCACTGGTTCCGGCGGGCCGGCATCGGGCGCTGTTGCAGGGCTTCGACCAGCGGCGCTGCGTCCATCCGGGCGAGCGCGAGGTACATCTTCTGCATGCTGATGAAGTCGAACTGCATCGTCAGCTCGTCACCGTTCTCACCGCCGAAGAACAGGGCCTGCTCCTCGTGGGACAGGTTGACCTCGCCCAGCAGGATGGCATCCCCGACGCGGCGGCCCAGGAACTCGCGCAGCTGTCGCAGGTAGTCGTGCGGGTCGGGCAGGGTGTTCTCGGCGTCGGTCGTGCCGATGGTCTCCAACAGGAACGGTACGGCATCGACGCGGAAGCCGGACAGGCCGAGCTGCAGCCAGAAACCGATCATCTTGACGATCTCGTCGCGCACGCGTGGGTTGGTGACGTTCAGGTCGGGTTGGTGCTTGTAGAAGCGGTGCAGGTAGTACTGGCCGGCACGCTCGTCGAACGTCCAGATGCTCGTCTCGCGATCGGGGAACGTCGGCTCCGGCTGCGCATCGGCAGGCGGCTCGTCGGCCCAGACGTAGAAGTCACGGTAGGGAGAGCTGCGACTGGAGCGCGCATGTCGGAACCACGGGTGCCGGTCAGAGGTGTGGTTCACGACGAGATCGACGATCACCCGCATCCCGCGATCACGTGCCGTGCGGACCGACTCCACCAGATCACCGAGGTGACCGAGACGATGATCGACACCGTAGAAGTCGGTGATGTCGTAGCCGTCGTCGCGATCCGGCGTCGGGTAGAAGGGCATCAACCACAGACAGGTCACGCCCAGCGCCTCGAGGTAGTCCAGGCGTTGACTCAGACCCGGGAAGTCGCCGACACCGTCATCGTCCCAGTCCATGAAGGTCTCGACATCGAGGCAGTAGATGACCGCCGTCTTCCACCACAGGTCGCTGGTGTCGGTGATGCGCATCGGCTCATCCTCTCGCCGTCACGGGAAGCCGGGGCAGAACGTGCTCACCGAAGGCCTCGATGAACTCGCCTTGCTGCTGGCCGACATGGTGCAGGTAGATCTCGTCGAACCCGAGGTCGATGAGCTGGTGGAGCCGGTCGGCGTGCCAGCCCAGGTCGGCCGAGATCTGTACGGAGGCAGCCATGTCCTCCGGACGGACCTTCTCCGCGACCGTGTCGAAGGCCTCCGCCGTGTCCAGGTCCCAGCAGATCGGCGGTGGGAAGACATTGCTCCTCCACTGGTCGTGGGCGATGAATCGGGCCTGCTCGTCGGTGGCCGCGTAGCTCAGGTGAACCTGGCAGACGATCGGACCCTTGCCGCCCGCCGTGCGGTAGGCGTCGATCATCGCGCGGAGCTTGTCGTGCGGCTGCGCGATGGTGACCAGACCATCCGCCCAGTCAGCGACCCATCCGGCGGTCTCGACGCTGATCGCGGGTCCGATCAGCTGCGGCTGCGTGGTCGGTAGGGTCCAGACCCTGGCCCGGTCCACCGTGACGAGGCCGTCATGGGTGACCTCCTCGCCTGCCAGCAGGGCCCGGATGATCGCCACACATTCCCTCAGCCGGGCGTTGCGAAGGTCCTTCCTCGGCCACGGCGCTCCGGTGATGTGCTCGTTGGAGGCTTCCCCGCTGCCCAGTGCCACCCACAGCCGGCCCTCGAACATCGTGGCCAAGGTCGCGATGGCCTGAGCCACGATGGCCGGGTGGTACCGCTGACCGGGAGCGTTGACCACACCGAACGGCAGGCTCGTGGCCTGCAGCGCGGCCCCCAGCCAGGCCCAGGCGAAACCCGAGTGCCCCTGGCGGCTGGACCAGGGGCTGAAGTGGTCGGAGCACATACCGCCGGTGAATCCTGCCTGTTCGGCCAGCTGGACGGCGACCAACAGGTCACTCGGATCGATCTGCTCGTGCGAAGCGTGAATCCCGACGACGGCCATGGATCAGTTGTACCCCGACAGGTTGCGGACCGAGCAGGCCGCCGGAAGGTTCAGCACGGGGCTGAACGGGTACGCAGCACGCGGCATCAGCAGTGACCGGCAGCCGGCGAATCCTCGGCTGCGTCGTCTTCGAGGAGCACGCGCAGCCGGCCCAGAGCGCGGGTGAGGAGCCGCGACACCTGCATCTGGCTGGTGTCGATCCGCTGGGCGATCTCGGACTGGGACCGGTTCTCCCAGAACCTCATCTGCAGCAGGCGTCGCTCGGACTCGTCGAGCAACGCCCACGCCTCTGAGATGAGAACGCGGGCCTCGCAGCGCTGGAACTCGGGATCCTCGAAGGCCGTCGCGGGCACCGGCACGCCGTCGACGTCGATCGATGTCGCTCGGTAGCCCATGGACGCGCAGCGGGCTTCCTTGATCTTGTCCGCCGGCTCGCTCAGGCTCGTGGCCAGTTCCTCGACCGTGGGCAGCGCGCCCGCCTGCTGGGCGACGTCGGACCATTGCTGGCTGACGCGCACCACGAGTTGCTGCACGGGACGAGGGGGGCGCACCATCCACCCGTGGTCGCGGAAGTGCCGCTTCAGCTCTCCGGACACGGTGGGTACCGCGAACGGAGCGAAGGGACCCCGGTGGGGATCGTATCGCCGGGCGGCCTCCACCAGGGCGCAGCGAGCGACCTGCCGGAGATCGTCGTCGTCCTCGCCGCGACCTCGGAAGCGGCGGGCGATGGCGTCGGCCAGCCCTAGGTGGTGCAGCACGAGCTCCAGCTGCTCGTCGATGGTCAACGGTGTGATCGGAGCATCGACCTCAGGCGCCCGGTCGAGAACCGGCGTCTGATCGCCGACGCGGGCGGGGTCGCACGCGGGGATCTGTTCGGATGAGAGAGCGTGTCTGGGCAAGGCGCACCACCTCCAGGGTCAACGTGGATGGGTGTGGCGCGCTGTTCGACCACGGTGCCTGAACGGGCGGCACGCCCACAGGCTTCTGACAACGTAAACCGCAACGCTCCCGGCTGGCAAGGGGAGGAGTCGGTGAGTCGTCGACACGGTCGACGCGGCTGAACCAGGTCCGGCTTCAGTCCAAGATGCCCAGCCTCCGGACGAGAACAGGAACGCCTCGGCGTAAGGGCGGACCGGCAGCTCGACCACGTACTCGCGCGTGGCTCCGTCGGCGGGTGGTCGACAGCCGAGCTCTTCGGCTGCATGCTCTCGGACCACCGGGCGTTGGTCGTCGACTTGGCGGAGACTGGGTATGACAAGGGCCGCGAGCCCGCAGACCTATCCAGCGCCTGAGGGAGGAACTGGCCGCAGCGTGTGGGACGGACGCCGACTCGGCCGGCCGAAACCGCTCCTCAGTCATGGTGAGGTCGTCGACGATGAGGTGCGCCGGCGGGCCGGAGCGGCGGGCATCCGGACCCGCCGGCGCAGTTCGGGGATCGGTCAGGTCGTCGAGGAGTCCTTGACCGTGCCGGCGGAGTCCCGGACCTGGCCCTGGACGTCGTCCCGGGCCGAGACGCCCTCGTCCTTGACGTTGGCCACGGCGTCGGTGGCAGCAGCCCGGACCGAGGCGGCAGCGTCCTGCGCCGGCTCGCGCAACCTGTCGGCAACCTCGCCCGCGGCTTCGCTGACCTTCTCGGTGAGCGGGGCGGCCTTCTCCTGCAGCCGGGCAGAGGCGACCTGCTCCTTCTCGCTGCTGGGGATCGCCGACGAGATGAGGTAACCGATGCCGAAGGCGATCAGCCCCGCCGCGAGCGGGTTGCCCCGGGTCTTGCGCTGCACCTGCGCCGGTGCGTCGGAGACCGTGTCCAACGCGCCCGACGCCCGGTCCTGGGCCGACCCGAGTGCCCCGGAGGCCCTGCCCTTGACGGCGTCCGCGCGATCGCCCAGCGTGCCGGAGTCGTAGGGATCGTCCGGAGCCCCCATCAGGTGCTCACGCACCCCGCGAGCGGCGCTCTTGACCTTGTCGGCCTGCCGGTGGGCGATGTTCTTCGGGTTCGCCGTGTCGGTCAGTGTGTCCACGTTGTCACTCAGCTCGGCGCGCGTCCGGGCGATCTCGGCCCGCAGCACCTCGGGATCGGTCTGGCTCATCGGTTCTCCTCTTCGTGGCCCTTCAGGGCGGGCGGAACTTGACTCAGGGTTTCGGTCGTGGCCGGCAAGCCACGGACGCGCTTCAGCTCGGCCTTGCCGGCGAGGTACAAGATCACGGCGATGATCGCCCAGACGGCGGCGACCACGAGGGCCGACCACTGGTTCTCGAGGTACAGCCCGAGACCCCACCAGGCGCTCACCGAGACGAACACCAGCAGCAGCAGACCGGCCACGCCGGCGCCGGCGAACAAGCCGATGCCCTTCCCGGCCTGGGTCCCGGACTGCCGGACCTCGGCCTTGGCCAGCGCGACCTCCTGCCGCATCAGGGTGGAGATGTTCGCCGTGATGTCACCGAGCACGGAACCGATGCTGCGGCCGTCGTCGGCCTGGAGCGGCGAGCGGGGAGCCGCGTACCCCTCCCGAGCCGCTTCGGTGACGGAATCCGCGCGATCGGGGTGTGGTGTGGTGGTCATCGGAGCGGGTCACCGTTCGGGTCGTCCAGGGAGCTCCTGGCGCCGACGTAGCCCGTGTCCGGCAGCGGGCGGTCAGCGGCGTACGGATCCGCGGGGGCAGTGGTCTCGACCGAGCCGCCGTAGACACCGGTCGACGGCGGAGCCGGATCGACCACCGGCTGGACGACCGGCTGGGTCACCGGCAAGACTGCATCGGCGCCCTGGGACAGTCTGGTCGCGGAGCCCTGGTCGTCCGAGCTGTCGAGGCGGGTGCGGGTGGCGACGGTGCTTCGGGTGAGGCGTCCGGCCACGATGCCCGCCAGTCCGCACAAGGCCAGGAAGGTGACGGGGTGCCGACGGCCGTAGGACCGGACCGAGTCCAGCACCTCCGCCGGCTCGCGATCCTGCAGCCAGTGCGCGACCTCCCCGCCCTTGCGGGACGCCTGCTGCGCGAGATCGGTCAGGGGTCCGGACTCCTCGCTGGCCGAGGCCATGCCGCCGAGCTCCTTGGCCATCCCGTGCAGAGCGTCGGCGATGCGGTTCTGCTGCGTGCCGGCCTGCTGTCCCACCTCGCTGCGGACGGTGTCGAGAAGTGATGCGGCCTGCTGCTTGGTCTCGGCCACCACGTTCTGTGCCTCAGCCTTGGCGGATTGGGCGACCTGCTTCCCCGAACCGATCGCGGTGTCGGCGACCTGCTTCGCCTCGCCCTTCGCCGTCTCGGCCTTGGAGCCGGACGAACCGTCGCCGGGGTAGGTGGTCGGAGCTGATCCCGTGGGGCCGTCCGGAACGGAAGCGCCCTGTGTGGTGGGCAGGTCATGCCGGGTGGTGGACAGGTCACCGGTTCCGGGCCAGTCGAGAGGGTCCGTCTGGCTCGGATCGTGGCCGAGCGGGGACTGAGTCATCGGCTTCTCCTTCTGCTTCGAGCTGAGGTGCAGCTCTGAGGTTGTCGTGCTGATCTTCAGGTAGCCCGTCGAGCGAGAACGTAAACAGCACTTCGGAACCGAAGTGGTTGTTGCCGGACTCGGTCTCGGACAAGCTCAGGTCAGGTGATCTCTCCACGCCAGGCGCCGGTCTCGGCTCCCCGGCTCTCGATGAACTGCTTGAAGTCCTTGGCGGAGCTGTTCACCTGGCGCTGGTCGAAGCCGAGCGCTGCGCCGGCCTTCTCGACCAGGCCGTCGGGCTCCCAGCCGAGCTGGATGGTGACTCGGGTGGACGCGGCTCCCAGGGACTCGAAGGTGACCCGGCCGGTGTGACCATCGGTGTCGCCGCCGGTGGAACGCCAGGCGATCGTCCTGTCCCGGGTCTGGTCGGTGACCTCGGCGTCGAACTCCTTCCGCGCGCCGCCGACCTTGACGACCCAGTGGGTGTGGGTGGGGCCCTGCTGGGTCACCGACTGCACCCCGTCCATGAAGGACGGGAAGGACTCGAACTGCGTCCACTGGTTGTAGGCAGTCGTGACGTCGACGTCGACATCGATGGTGCTCGAGACGGTGCTCATGGAATCCTCTCGTCGTTGGCAGGTGTGTGCGGGATCCTTATCCCCCGCCGACGGATCGAAACCCTGCCGGGCGCGTGAACTCGCGATCGAGTGTCTACAGCTGGCTGGATGCGGTCGACGTCGGACATCGCAACGGGCATCGGTGCAGCGCTGGGGTACTCGGTTCCACAGCGCGCTCATGTCGCCGGGCTCGTCGAACGACTCCCGCCAACCCGTCGCGCTGGTCCGAGGAACAGCGCAACGGGCGCGGGGAGCCGAGCGCTGCCGAGTTGAACGCCACGGTCCTGGATGATGTGACGGCCGGCCGCGACATCACCGTGGCATCAGTGTGCGCCTCGGTCGCCGGATCGACCAGGGCGACGAGTGCGACTAGCCGGACGACACCGGGCTGAGTAACTCGTCCGTCGGGTGGGAATGAACATCTCGTGAGCATGCGATACGAGGCAGAGCCCGACGGCTGCGGGAACCACCTCGACCTGGAGCAGCGGATCGGCGATGCGCTGATGCGGGCGGGTCAGACGGCGGCGGCGGCGGAGTCGCTCACGGGCGGCGCTGTCAGCAGTCGTCTCAGCGCCATCGAGGGGGCGAGCGACTGGTTCCTCGGGGCAGTGGTGGCCTACGGCGAGGAGGTGAAGTTCACCTTGCTGGGAGTCGATCGCGGGCCGGTGATCAACGGGTCGGCCGCGGCCCAGATGGCGGCCGGAGTCGCCCGGCTGCTCGACGCGGAGGTGGCCGTGGCAACCACCGGCGTCGGCGGTCCGGGACCGCAGGAGGGTCGGGACACGGGGACCGTCTTCGTCGCGGTCCGGACACCGGACGGCAGCGACGTGCGGGAGTACCACTTCGACGGCGATCCGGCGGAAGTCGTACGGCAGACCACCGAGCGGGCCCTGGAGGACCTGGCTCGAGCCGTCGCGCAGTCACGGCTGGTTTGAGGACTCGGATCTGGGGGTAGACCTCAGGTGACAACCGAGGCTTCAGGTGACAACCGGGGCCCGACGAGAGGAGAGAGGTTCATGAACCGCGGAATCATCGGGACCATCATCGGCGTGCTGGTCATCATCATCCTGGTCATCGTGATCATGCAGATGACCTGAGGAAAGACGCCTGATCTGAGGAGGCGCCGGCTAGGCGGTGGCGCGGTGCGCGAGGCGGACGGCCTCGGCGCTGCCCCTCAGCCACGGACGGCCGTGCCCGGGCAGCACGAACTTCGCGTCGACAGCCTCCACGTCGGCCCAGGTCCGACTCAGCCGAACCGCGCACGAGTGATCAGTCCTGGTCCCGACCGCGCGACTGAGCGGACTTGCGGTCGTTCGCCTTCTGCAGGGCCTCGACCAGCTCCTCCTTGGTCATCGTCGATCGCCCCCGGATGTCGAGGCGCGTGGCGAGCTCGTAGAGATGCCGTTTGGAAGCCCGGGCATCGACTCCTCCCGCGGTCGGCCGGTCCGTGTCCTGACCTCCGTCAGCCTGAGCGTCGGACGGTCCGGCCTCCTCCTTGGGCTCCCAGTGATCACCGACTTTCTCGTGGGTGTGCTTCAAGGCACTGAACGCGACACGATGGGCCCGCTCGGCGTCACCGTACTGGTCGGCGGCGGCATCGTGGGCCTTGGCGAAGGTTCGCTGAGCTTTGTCGTCGGATCGCTGCAGGGTGCTGGGCAGCTCGTCGTCTCGCACCTTGCCGGATGCGGTCGTCTTGGGCATCTCGTCCGTCCTCTCCGCCTCACTTCGGTCCCGTACGAAGTACCCACGACGAGGGCCGCCGAAACCAGATGCGGGTTGGCACGAACCGACGAGGGACCCGATCACTCATGACCGCCGAGCGGGTCGCTTCCGATGAACGGCTCCGGACCCGGAACCACCGCGAGCAGAGGACGATCGCGATGGTCACGTCGACGATGTCGCCGCCGTAGAACATGAGCATGCCGCCCGTCTCCGCGGCCGGTGCGGTCACGCCGAGCGGGGGGTGGACGTACACGTACTTGGCAAGGACGTCATGGGCGGCCCAGGCCAGGACCAGCACCAGGCTGCGGTGAAGGAAGCTGCGTCTGTGCGGCAACGGTTCGACACCGATCAGGGCGACGGAGAAGAGCCAGCCCGCCAGGAACAGGTGAGCGTGTACGAGCAGATGCAGGGCCGGCAACCGGTGGGTGCCCGGGTAGAGGTCGGTCGTGTAGAGCAACCAGAGGCCGCCGACGCTCAGGGTGGCGGTCACCGACGGCTCGGTGAGGATCCGCGCGGGCGGGCACCGCAACGTCGGCTCAGTCGGTGCGCCGTGCTGACCGGGAGCGCTCGCAGCAGCGACGTGATCGGAGCGGAGAGCACAGAGCACCGTTCGATGCCTCGGCCATGGCCGCTGATTGGTCAGGACCAGGAGGTAGCCGACGATCGCGTTGGCGGCCAGTCCGGCACCGGACCAGCTCGACCACACCGGACCGTGCGCGGCGTGCAGATCAATCATGGCGCGGCGACCGGTTGCGCATCGAGGTCCACCAGTCCCCATTCGGGGGTCGCCTTGTCGTAGAAGGGGTGCCAGTGAAGCAGCTGGTGGAACACCGTCTCATCGACGAAGGCGATGAGTTCGACACCCGCGAAGAGTCCGGAGAGTGCGCTGGAGCCTCGACGGTCAGCGGGCACCTCAGTCAGCCCTTGCGACCCTGCGTGGCCACACCCTCGACGAAGTACCGCTGGCCGAAGGCGATCATCACCAGCATCGGCAGCGTGACCAGCAGTGCCGCGACCATCACGTACTGATAGTCACCTTGGCCACCGGCGTTGGGACTGTACTTCGTCATCGCGTACGAGATGCCCAGTGGCACGGTGAAGCCCCTCGACCGATCCCGCGTTGAGGTAGATGAGTGCGGCCTGCAGGCTGTTCCA
>DATDBH010000236.1:0-8256 GCA_036524985.1 Microlunatus sp.
CTGTTCCTGGTCAACGACCTCGGGGCCTCGGTGCCCGTGGCGGGTCTGTACTACCTGGTGAATCTGGCGGCCCCGCTCGCCGGCTACTGGCTCGGCTCCCTGTCGGACCGGCAGCCCGACCGGCTGCGGCTGTACCGCGTCTGTGCCGTGGTGGGCGGGGTCGGCTGGCTGGCCATGGGTCTGGCCAGCGCGGTCTGGATGCCGTTCGTCATCGGCGCGCTGGGGCTCAGCATCGCGGGCGGGTCGATGGGGCTGTTGTTCGCCGCGGTCCGCGATGAGCTCAGTCGCACGGCCAGTCCGGCGGCGGACCGGGTGATCTCGGCGGTCCGGATGGCGTTCACCGCCGGCTGGATCCTCGGACCCGTGGTCGGCAGCTGGTTCGGAGCCGTGTACGGCCTCCGGCCGCTGCTGCTGGCCACCGCGGTGCTGACCGCCGGACAGATCCTGCCGCTCGGGTTCCAGCGGGTCGAGCGCTACGTGGCGCCGGTGCGGACGGAGCCTCTGCAGACCGTCGGCGGGCCGGTCACCACGCACGCCGCGCCCGGGTCCAAGGTGCCGCTGTTCGTCTTCGTCGGCTGCTGCGTGCTGGTGATGAACGGTGACACGATCAAGTTCGCCTTCCTGCCGCTCTACATGGCCAACCAGCTCGAGGTGTCCGACACCCTCCGCGGCGCGGTGATCGCGATCCAGCCGCTGGTCGAGCTCGCCTTGATGCCGCTCTTCGCCCGGCTGGCTGACCGGATCACGCCGATCCGGGTGGTCGCCCTGGGCGCCGCGTTCGGCGTCGCGGCCAACGTGGCGTACGCGACCAGCGAGCAGGTGCTGGGGCTGTTCGTCGGCCAGATCCTGATGTCCTGCCTGTGGGCCGCCATCGCCGGTCTGGGCGTGACGGTCGCGCAGCAGCTCTACCCGTACGGGGTGGGGCTGGCGTCGTCGGTGTTCATGAGCTCGATCATGCTCAGCGGGGGACTCGGCGGCGCCGTCGGCGGTCTCGGCACCGCCCTGCTCGGCGTGCCCCATGTGTTCTACATCTCGGCGGTGATGGGCGCGATCGGCACGGTCGGGCTGGTGATCGTCGGCCGTCGCTACCAGGGGCTGGGGGCGTAGTCCTTGAGGAAGCGGCCGTACAGGTCCTCGCCCACCTCGCCGCAGACGATGGGGTCGTAGACCCGGGCCGCGCCGTCGACGAGATCCAGCGGGGCGTGCCAGCCTTCGGCAGCGATCCGCAGCTTCTCCTGGTGGGGTCGCTCGTCGGTGATCCAGCCGGTGTCGACCGCAGTCATCAAGATCTTGTCGGTCTCGAACATCTCCTGCGCACTGGTCCGGGTCAGCATGTTGAGCGCGGCCTTGGCCATGTTGGTGTGGGGATGGCCCGGACCCTTGTACCGCCGCGAGAACTGGCCTTCCATCGCTGACACGTTCACCACGTACGCCCGCTCGGTGCGTCCCCGGTCAGCCTGACGGCGGACGGCGGCCCGCATCGCCGGGCGCACCCGCGAGATGAGCAGGAACGGGGCGATGGCGTTGCAGAACTGCACCTCGAGCAGCTCCAGCGGATCGACCTCGGAGACCACCTGGGTCCAGGAGTTGCTGCGCTGGGTGTCGGGCAGCAACCCGCCGGCGTCGACCGCCGTCCCGGCCAGGTGCGCGGCCAGCGACGCGCTGCCGGACGTCAGCGCCAGGGCCGTCAGTGACGCGGCGTCGTGCGCGGCCAGAGCCAGCTCGGCGGGTTCGCCGTCGTGGTGGGCGACCGGGTGCGCGGTCAGCGCACCGGCGATGGCCGCCGGATGTGCTTCGGAGATCCGATCGAAGGTCACCATCTCAGGCAGCATCGCCAGGTCGGGGAGCGGGGCGGACTCCATCTCGAGGAGCTGCGCGTAGGCACCGGGCGAGCGGCGTACGGTCTGGCAGGCGTTGTTGATCAGGATGTCCAGCGGCCCGTCGGCGGCGACGTCGTCGGTCAGCGCCAGCACCTGGGTCGGATCGCGCAGGTCGATGCCGACGATCTTGAGCCGGTGCATCCAGTCCGCACTGTCCTCCATCGCCGAGAAGCGACGGACGGCGTCGTGCGGGAACCGGGTCGTGATGGTCAGGTGCGCACCATCGCGGAGCAGGCGCAGCGCGATGTACATCCCGATCTTGGCCCGACCCCCGGTCAGCAGCGCCCGCCGTCCGGTGAGGTCGGTCCGCTGGTCGCGCTTGGTGTGGGAGAAGGCGGCGCACGAGGGGCAGAGGTAGTGGTAGAACGCGTCGACCAGGGTGTAGTCGTTCTTGCAGATGTAGCAGCCCCGCGGGGTGTTCAGCTCCCCGGCGTACGCACCTCTCGCGGTCGAGACCAGCGCGATACCCCGGGTCTCGTCGTCGATCCGCAGCGGTGACCCCGTGGCGGTGGTCTCGATCACGGCGCGGTCGGCGGCGAGCTCCGCGGCCCGGAGCCGGGCCCGCCGCCGCACCTTGACGGTCTTGTACATCGCCGAGGTGGCGCGCTGGATCGTGATGATGTCGGGGTGGTCGGCCGGCAGCTCGTGCAGCCGGTCGAGCACGCGCAAGGTCGTGGCCAGATCGTCGGGGTCGATGCCCGGCTCGGCGTGCTCGCTCACCCGCCGAGGGTAGAGCCCGTCGAGGCGGCGGGCCAATCTCAGCGAGCCGGCAGGAGCGCGGCGAACCGGTGCACGAACGGCCGCCAGGTCGCCACCAGGGCGGCGTCGGCGATCGCCACCTCGGCGAGCCAGCTCTCCGCACGCTCCGGGGCCAGCTCCCCGGCGCCCACGTCGGCGGCCGCCCACGGCCGGACGAGGTCGAGGTCGACCTCGGGATGGAACTGCACACCCCAGGCGGCCGGCCCCAGCCGCAGGGCCTGCACCCCGGCCGGCGTCCGGGCCAGCTCGACGGCACCCGGTGGCGGCGCGACCACCAGGTCGTTGTTCCAGTGGATGGCGACCGCACCCACCGGCACGGGGCCGAACAGGGGGTCCTCGGCGGCCGCAGGCAGCAGACCGACCGGCAGGGTCCCGCCCTGCTGACCCCCGGCGGACCGGACCACCGTGCCGCCGGTGCCCACCGCGAGCAGCTGGTGCCCCAGGCAGATCGCCAGCGTCGGTACGCCCCCGGCCACCGCCTCGGCCAGCAGCGCCCGGGTCGCCGGCAGCCAGGGGGCGATCTCGTCGTCGTACGCGCCCATCTCGCCACCCAGCACCACCAGTCCCGCGTACCCGGCCAGGTCCGTCGGCGGGCCCTCGCCGGCGTACGGGTGGACGACCTCGAACGCGCAGCCGCTCTCGGTGAGCCAGTCGCCGACCCGACCGGGCGGGCAGACGACGGTGTGCTGGATGACGAGCACGGGGCGGTTCGGCACGGGCGGTGGTTCCTCTCGCGGGTCGGGCGCGTCTGGGGAGGAAGTGTCGGTTCGGGCGACTAACCTAGGCCCTTGCTGGTGGCGGTGACTCGGCTGTGGGGCCGGGAGGCGGAGGTGTGCAGGAATGTCGGACAGCTTCGTCCATCTCCACGTCCACTCCGAGTACTCGATGCTCGACGGCGCCGCCCGCGTCGGTGACCTGTTCGCCGGCTGCGAGCGGATGGAGATGCCGGCGATCGCCGTCACCGACCACGGCAACCTGTTCGGGGCGTACGAGTTCTACAAGGCGTCCAAGAAGTCCTCGGTCAAGCCGATCATCGGGCTCGAGGCGTACGTCACGCCGAAGACCCATCGCAGCGAGCGCAAGCGGGTCCGCTGGGGCGATCAGAACGGTGCCAACAGCGGGGACGACGTCTCCGGCGGCGGCGCCTTCACCCACATGACGCTGTGGGCCGAGTCGACCGCCGGCATGCACAACCTGTTCCGGATGGGCTCGCTGGCCTCCCTGGAGGGCTACTTCTACAAGCCCCGGCTGGACCGCGAGCTGCTGAACACCTACCACTCGGGACTGCTGGCCACCACCGGCTGCCCGTCGGGAGAGGTGCAGACCTACCTGCGGCTCGGCAAGTACGACGAGGCGATCGCCAGTGCCGCGGAGTTCCGCGACATCTTCGGCGCCGGCAACTACTACGTCGAGCTGATGGACCACGGGCTGTCGATCGAGAACCGGGTCCGGGCCGATCTGCTGAAGATCGCGAAGGACCTGAAGCTGCCGCTGGTGGCCACCAACGACCTGCACTACGCCGCCCGGGAGGACGCCGCCGCGCACGAGGTGCTGCTGTGCGTGCAGTCGGGTTCGACGATGGCCGACACCAACCGGTTCAAGTTCGACGGGGACGGCTACTACCTGAAGTCGCCGGCGGAGATGCGGGCCCTGTTCGCCGAGCTGCCCGAGGCCTGCGACAACACCCTGGCCATCGCCGAGCGCTGCGACATCTCCTTCACCGAGGGGGCCGGCACCTACATGCCGCGCTACCCCTGCCCGCCGGGGGAGAACGAGGAGTCCTGGTTCGTCCGCGAGGTGGAGACCGGGCTGCAGCGCCGGTTCCCGCTCGGCATCCCCGACAACGTCCGCCAACAGGCGAAGTTCGAGACCGAGGTCATCCTCTCGATGGGCTTCGCCGGCTACTTCCTGGTGGTCGCGGACTTCATCAACTGGGCCAAGGAGAACGGCATCCGGGTGGGGCCGGGGCGCGGCTCGGGTGCCGGCTCGATGGCGGCGTACGCGATGCGGATCACCGACCTCGACCCGCTGCAGCACGGCCTGATCTTCGAGCGGTTCCTCAACCCCGACCGCGTCTCGATGCCCGACTTCGACATCGACTTCGACGAGCGCCGGCGCGGCGAGGTGATCCGCTACGTCACCGACAAGTACGGCGAGGACCGGGTCAGCCAGATCGTCACGTACGGCACGATCAAGGCCAAGCAGGCCGTCAAGGACGCCTCCCGGGTGCTGGGCTACCCGTTCGCGGTCGGCGAGCGGATCACCAAGGCGATGCCGCCGCCGGTGATGGGCAAGGACGTCCCGCTGAACGGGCTGTTCGACCCCGCGCACAAGCGCTACAACGAGGGCGGCGAGTTCCGGGCCCTGGTCGACGGCGACGCCGAGGTCGCCAAGGTGGTCGAGACCGCCCGCGGGCTGGAGGGGCTGAAGCGTCAGTGGGGCGTGCACGCAGCCGGCGTCATCATGTCCTCCGACCCGCTGATCGACATCATCCCGATCATGCGCCGGGAGCAGGATGGCGCGATCATCACCCAGCTCGACTACCCCACCTGCGAGTCGCTCGGGCTGATCAAGATGGACTTCCTCGGGCTGCGCAACCTCACGGTGCTCGACGACGCGGTCGCGAACATCAAGCTCAACCGCGGGTTCGAGCTGGTGCTGGAGGACCTGGAGCTGACCGACCCGGCGTCGTACGCGCTGCTGGGGCGCGGCGACACGCTCGGGGTGTTCCAGCTCGACGGCGGACCGATGCGGTCCCTGCTGAAGCTGATGCGGCCGGACAACTTCGAGGACATCTCGGCGGTGCTGGCGCTCTACCGGCCCGGCCCGATGGGCGCCGACAGCCACACCAACTACGCGCTGCGCAAGAACGGGCGCCAGGACATCACGCCGATCCATCCGGAGCTGGCGGAGCCGCTCGCGGAGATCCTCGGCACCACCCATGGCCTGATCGTCTACCAGGAGCAGGTGATGGCCATCGCGCAGAAGGTGGCCGGCTACAGCCTGGGCCAGGCCGACCTGCTGCGCCGCGCGATGGGCAAGAAGAAGAAGGAGATCCTCGACGCCGAGTTCATCCCGTTCTCCAACGGGATGAGGGACAGCGGCTACTCCCCGCCGGCCATCAAGGCGCTGTGGGACATCCTGGTGCCGTTCTCCGACTACGCCTTCAACAAGGCGCACACCGCGGCGTACGGGCTGGTGTCCTACTGGACCGCCTACCTCAAGGCCAACTACCCGTCCGAGTTCATGGCAGCCCTGCTGACCTCGGTCGCCGACGACAAGGACAAGATGGCGATCTATCTCGGCGAGTGCCGCCGGATGGGGATCCAGGTGCTGCCGCCGGACGTCAACGAGTCCGCCGCCAACTTCACCCCGGTCGGCACCGACATCCGCTTCGGGCTGACCGCCGTCCGCAACGTCGGGTCCAACGTGGTGGACGGCGTGGTCGCCGCCCGCACCCAGCACGGCAAGGCGAGCGACTTCTACGGCTTCCTGGACGCCGTGCCGCTGGTCGTCTGCAACAAGCGGGTGATCGAGTCCCTGATCAAGGCCGGTGCCTTCGACTCGATGGGTCACAGCCGGCGGGCGTTGATGAACGTGTTCGAGAGCGCCGTCGATGGGGTGCTCGACCTGAAGCGCAACTCCGCCCACGGGCAGGACGACCTCTTCGGGGCGGGGGGACTGGGCGACGACGGTGGGCTGGACGCGATGCCGCTGGGCACCGTGCCCGAGATCGCGGACTGGGACAAGCGCACCAAGCTGGCCTTCGAGCGCGACATGCTCGGGCTGTATGTGAGCGACCACCCGCTGCAGGGTCTGGAGCACGTGCTGATCGCCGAGCGGGACATCGGCATCGGCGAGCTGATCGGTGACGACGGGCCTCGCGAAGGCCAGGTCACCATCGCCGGGATGATCACCTCGATCACCCGCAAGACCACCAAGCGCGGTGACATCTGGGCGATCATCGCGGTCGAGGACCTGGAGGCCTCGATCGAGGTGCTGCTGTTCCCCAAGGCGTACGAGCTGGTCTCCACCGTGTTGGCCACCGACACCGTGGTGCGGGTGAAGGGTCGGGTGAAGTCCGACGATGACTCGGTGTCGCTGAACGCGCAGGAGCTGACCCTGCCGGACGTGACCGAGGCGCCGTCGGGACCGGTGGTGATCTCGCTGCCCGCCGTCCGGTGCACGCCACCGGTGGTGCAGCAGCTCTCCCAGGTGCTGAAGGCGCACCCGGGGACGACCGAGGTCCGCCTCAAGCTGGTCAAGCAGGACAAGACGATCCTGATGCGGCTGGACAACCAGCTGCGGGTGACCCCGTCACCGCCGCTGATGGCCGACCTCAAGGCGCTGCTGGGCCCGTCCTGTCTGGCCCCGTCGGGTCGGCTCGAGAGCGCCAGTGCCTGACGCTTCGTCCGACGAGCCCCGGACCACCAGGTACACCGTTCGGGTGGTGGGCTTCCTGGCGCTGGCGATGGGTCTCGGGGCCGCCGCCGGGATGCTGTGGTGGCTGGTCGTGTCGCTCCCGGCGTACCAGCTCGACTCCCAGGGCCGGGCCTCGGTGTCCGAGCGGGACCTGACCCGGTTCTTCGGTGGCGACGCCTGGTTCTGTCTGCTGGGACTGGTGGTCGGGGTCGGGTTGGGGATCTTCGGCTACCGGCTGCTCCGCGATCTCGGCTGGCCGCTGGTGCTGGTGGTGGTGATCGGCGGCGCGGCGGCGGGCCTGCTCTGCTGGGCCGTGGGCTATCGGCTCGGCCCGGGGGAGTTCACTCCTCGGCTGGCCCACGCCGACCCGGGCGGCTCGGTGCCGATCGCCCTCACGCTCCGGGCGAAAGCGGCTCTGCTCTTCTGGCCGCTGTGCGCGGTGACCCCGGTGCTCCTGGCCTCGTCGTTGGGCAGGGACACCGAGGACCCGACGCCGCTGCTGCCGCGGCGAGGTGGGTCGGCGTAGTCAGGCGGAGATCAGTGCGCGACAGCGCCCGAGCGCGCCTGCGTGATCGTCCGCAGGTCCGCCGCCGTCAGCTCGACCTGCAGACCGCGCCGTCCCGCCGAGACGAAGACCGTCGCGAAGTCGTCCGCGGAGGCATCGACCACGGTGGGCAGTGGGGTCCGCTGCCCGATGGGGGAGATCCCGCCGACCACGTAACCGGTGCTGCGCGCGGCGTGGCCCGGGTCGGCCATGGTCGCCTTCTTCGCCTCGAACGCGGCCGCGAGGGCCTTCAGGTCGAGTTGGCGGGCGACCGGGATCACGGCCACGACGAGCTTTCCACCGACGTCGGCCACCAGGGTCTTGAAGATCCGGGTCGGGTCCACGCCCAGTGCGTGCGCCGCTTCTTCGCCGAAGTTGGTGTTGTCGCCGTGGTGCTCGTACGGGTGCAGGGTGAAGGTGATTCCGGCCTCGACCAGCGCCGTCGTCGCCGGGGTCGCGCCATGCGCGTGCTGCTTGCTCTTCTTCGCCACGGGGACATCCTGCCGCTCGCGCTCAGTAGCGCCGCAGCTCCTCCGGACTCAGCTCGTCCAGGCCCAGGCTCTGCATGGTGCGGGCACCCTCGGACCGGAAATCGCGCCCGAGCACGACGGAGGCGATCTGCACCACCGCGTCCATCACAGGCGTGGCCAC
>DATDBH010000237.1:0-37303 GCA_036524985.1 Microlunatus sp.
GACGCTCCGGCCGCGAGCGGCACCCGGGCGAAACCGATCAGCTGGGTCATCGGCCGGGTCACGCTGGCGACCGGATCGCCGGCGTAGAGCTGGACGACCTCGACACCATCGCGGCTGCCGGTGTTGGTCACGGTCACGCTCAGCTCGACGGTGCCGTCGACGTCGATCTCCACGCTGCCGGCGGCCAGGTCGGCGTACGCGTACGAGGGGTAGGAGAGCCCGTGACCGAACCAGTGCGCCGGGCTGGGGTCGAGGTTGCTGACACCCTGGCTGTGCTGACCGAGCGGCGGAGCCAGGTAGGTGTACGGCGAGCCACCGACGTGGTGCGGCACGCCGACCGGCAGCTTGCCCGTGGGGTTCACCCGTCCGGACAGCACACCGGCGATCGCTCCGCCGCCCTCCTCGCCGGGGAAGAACGCCTGCACCGTGGCGGCCAGCCGGTCGCGGTAGGGACCGAGCGCGTACGGGCGGCCGGAGACCATGATCATCACGGTGGGCGTGCCGGTGGCCAGCACCGCCTCGACCAGCCGAGGCTGGAGTCCCGGCAGGGCCAGGTCCTCGGCGTCGCAGCCCTCGCCGGAGGTGCCGCCACCGAACAGACCGGCGCGGTCGCCGACGGCCAACAGCACCAGATCGGCGGTCCCGGCCTCCGCCGCGGCGGCCGGGATGCCGGAGTCGTCACCACCACTGACCTCACAGCCGGGGAGGAAGCTGATCTCGGCCGACGGCAGCTCCGTCCGCAGCGCAGTCAGCAGCGAATCCGCGGCGATGCCGATGCCCCCGGCGAACTCGTGGTGCTGCGGGATCACGTGGTTGGGGAAGGCGTAACAGCCGAAGAACGCCTGTGGGTCGTCGGCACAGGGCCCGATCACCGCGACCCGGAGCTCGCGGTCACCGACCAGCGGCAGCACGCCCCTGGGGTTGTCCAGCAGGACCACGCTCTCCTCGGCGAGCCGGCGTGCGATGTCCCGGTTGGCGGCGGAGTCGAACTCGATCGGGGTGGCGGTGGCCTCCGGGGTCCAGTCCGGATCGAGCAGTCCGAGCTCGACCTTCTGCGCCAGCACCCGCCGGACCGATCGGTCGACGAGGTCCTCGTCGACCCGTCCGGCCGCGATCTCGTCCAGCAGCGGCTGGCCGTAGCAGAGGGTGCTGGGCAGCTCCACGTCCAGACCGGCGGCCAGAGCGTACGCCGCCGCCTCGCCCTCGGTCTCCGCGATCTGGTGCATGATCTGCAGGAAGGCCACCGCCCCGTAGTCCGAGACCACGGTGCCGGCGAAGCCCCACCGGTCCCGCAGCACTCCGGTCAGCAGGGCCTCGTCGGAGGCCACCGGGATCCCGTCGACGTCGGTGTAGGAGTTCATCACGCTGCGCACACCGGCGTACCGGACGGCGTGCTCGAACGGGGGCAGGATCATGTCGGCGAACTCGCGCGGTCCCATGCTGACCGGGGCGTGGTTGCGCGCGGCCCGGGAGGCGGCGTACCCGGCGAAGTGCTTGAGGGTGGCGATGATGCCGTTCTCCTCCAGCCCGCGCACGTACGCCGACCCGATCTGCGAGACGAGGTACGGGTCCTCTCCCAGGGTCTCCTCGACCCGACCCCAGCGGTAGTCGCGGACCACGTCGAGCACCGGCGAGAGCCCCTGGTGGACGCCGACCGCGGCCATGTCCCGGCCGATCGCCGACGCCATCTCGTGCACCAGCACGGGATCGAAGGTGGCGGCCCAGGCCAGCGATCCCGGGTAGACCGTGGCCTGATAGGTGGTGAACCCGGTCAGGCACTCCTCGTGCACGACGGCCGGGATGCCCAACCGGGTCGAGGACATCAACGACCGCTGGAGCTCGTGCACCCGGTCCACGCCCTCGGCCGCGGTCACCGGAGCCGTGCCGAAGACCCGGGTCAGCTGACCGAGGCCGTGGGCGGTGGCCTCGGCGAACGTCGTCGCCCGGCTGAACACGTTCTGCATCGGGGCGACATCGCCGCTGACGGCGTCGAAGCCGAGCCAGACGCTGCCCAGCTGGGCGACCTTCTCCTCCAGCGTCATCTCGGCCAGCAGCGCGTCGACCCGCTCGTCGGACGAACGGGCCGGGTCCTGCCAGACGGCGGTGGGCGCACTCACACTCATGGTCGTTCCCATCTACAGAGGATCTGTCTTTCTACTTGCCGAACCCGGCGGTCAGCCCGCTGAGCAGCTGACGACGCCCGACGACGTAGAGGACCAGGATCGGGACGGTGGACAGCACCACCGCGGCCAGCACCGCGGGGATGTTGGTCTGGTACTCGCCCTGGAAGGCCCACAGGGCCAGCGGCATCACCCGCTTCTCCGGGCTCTGGGTCAGGATCAGCGGCAGCAGGAAGCCGTTCCAGACGTTCAACCCGTTGTAGATCGCCACCGTCACGATGGCCGGACGGGTCAGCGGGAAGGCGAGCCGCCACGCCATCTGCCAGTCGGTGCAGCCGTCCAGCTTCATCGACTCGAACAGCTCCCGCGGTACGTCCCGCAGGAAGCTGCTCAAGATCAACACGGTGAGCGGGATGCCGAAGGCGATCGAGGGCAGGATCAGTGCGGCCAGGCTGTCGTACATGTGGAGCCGGATGATGATCAGGTAGATCGGGATGATCGTTGCCTGCAACGGGATGGCGAGACCGAGCAGGAACAGGCCGCGACAGAACCGCAGGAAGACGCCGTCGCCGCGGACGATCGCGTACGAAGCGAGGAAGCTGATCAGCACCACCGGTACGACGGCCCCGACCGAGACGATCACGGAGTTGAGGAAGTAACGCCCGATGCCCTGCTGGATCACCTCGACGTAGGGGGTGACGTTGGGCGGGATGGGCGGCGCCAGCGGGTTGTTGGTGAAGTAGTCGCCCTGGTTCTTGAAGCTGGTCACCACGATGAAGTAGATCGGCAGGATGATGATCGCCAACCAGACCCAGGCCAGCAGTCCGCCCAGGTAGTTGCGACGTCCCTTCACCCGGGTGCCCTTGCTGCTCCTGTCGGTGGGCGACGTCGACGTCGACACGGTGGCGGCGGTCATCACATGCCTTCCATCTGGCTCGCCGAGCGGTCACGGCCGCCGAGGCGTTGGATGCCGAGGGTCAGGATCAGACCGAGCGCCACCAGGAACACCCCGATCACGCTGGCCGCGCCCATCTGGTTGGCCTGGAAGCCTCGGATGTACATGTCCAGGGCCAGGATGCGGGTCGCGTTGCCCGGACCGCCCCCGGTCAGCACGAAGATCAGGTCGAAGTAGGTGAGCGAGCCGACCAGGATCAGCGTGGAGGACGTGATGATCGTGTACTTCAGCTGCGGGATGGTGATCGAGAAGAACTGCCGGATCCGACCGGCGCCGTCGATCTGTGCCGCCTCGTAGAGCTGACCGGGGATCTGCCGGACGCCGCCTTGGTAGATCAGCGTGTGGAAGGGGACGAACTGCCACGCGATGACGAAGATCACCACACCGAAAGCCAGCTGCGGGTCGCCGAGCCAGTCCTGGGAGAGGAACTCCAGGTGCAGGCCCGCGCCGAGACCGAAGTACGGGTCCAGCAGCGACTTGAAGGCGATGGCCACGGCGGCCGAGGACATCAGCAGGGGCAGGAAGTAGAGCACGGCCAGCAGGGCCCGATAGCGCTGCCGACCGGCGACGAAGGTGCCCAGCAGCAGGCTGATGGGCGTCTGCACCAGCCAGCTGCAGATCATCACGGCGAAGGTGACGGCCAGCGAGTGGTAGAGACCGGGGTCGGTCAGCATCTCCTGCCAGCTGGCCAGACCGGTGAAGGTGATCGGGCTGATCCCGTCCCAGGAGGTGAAGGAGAGGACGAGCACCCCGACCATCGGGATGAGGGCGAACGCCAGGAACATGATCAGGGCGGGCAGCACCAGGAGGTTGAACCCGCCGGCGCCGCGGGGCGACGGGGGTCTCGGGGACACCACCGTCGCGCCCGCCGCGGGGGCGGCAGCCACCACGCCGAGCTTGCCGCCGCTCACTTGCCGATGGTGGCGTTCATCGCCGAGGCGAACTGGTCCGGGGTGATCTCGACCAGGAACAGCTGATCGATGTTGTTGAGCAGGGCCTCCGCCTGCGCCGGGCTGAGCGCCTGGTCCCAGGACTGCTGGAAGCTCGGGGCGTTCTTGACCATGTCGAAGGTCAGCTGCAGGAACTTCGCGTCGTCGGAGCTGCCGAGCTTGGACTCCGCCGCCGACACCACCGGCACCCCGCCGCTGGCGATGAACGCGTCGACCACCGCGTCGGTCCACAGACCGTCGGTGAAGTACGCCTTGGCCACCGTCTTCGCCTCCTCGGTCGCCTTGGCGGAGATGGAGAAGTAGTTGGTCGGGTTGCCGACGATGTTCTTGGGATCACCCTTGCCCCCGGTCACGGCCGGGAAGTTGCCGAACTCCAGAGAGCTCGCGACGAACTCGGGCTGGTCGGACTTGATCCCGCCGTAGACCCACGCTCCCTGCAGCAGCATGGCGGCCTTGCCCGTGTAGAGCAGCGCCTGATCGGCGTTGTTGTCGGCCGCGATCGAGGAGAAGCCCTTGACGAAGCCGCCGGCGTTGACCAGGTCCTGGATCTTGGTGCAGGTCTCGATCACCGCCGGATCGGACCAGGCGTCGGCCTCGTTGGCGAAGATCTTGGCGAACACCTCGGGACCGCCGATCCGGTCGAGGAGATACTCCAGCCACATCATCGACGTCCACTTCGACTGGCCCGCCAGGGAGAACGCGGAGACTCCCTGACCCTTGAACACGTCGACGAGCTTCATGACGTCGTCCCAGCTCTGCGGCAGCTGGGCTCCGGCCTTGTCGAACAGAGCCTTGTTGTAGTACATGACGATCGGCTGGGTGGTCTGGATCGGCACTGCGTAGATCTTGTCGTCGAACGTGGCCGCACCCCAGGTGGACGGCAGCAGCTTGTCCTTGAAGTCGGCGTTCTCGCCCAGCCAGCCGGTCAGGTCCTCCACCTGGCCGGCGTCGACGTAGGACTTCAGCACCCCGCCGCCCCAACCGAAGATCAGGGTCGGTGCCTGGTTGGCGCCGACGGCGGTCCTGATCTTGGTCTTGTACGGGTCGTTCTGGAAGAACGTGGCCTCGACGGTGCCCTTGCCCAACCCGTTGAAGGCGGTGACGGAGTCCTTCCGGATGGTCTCGTTCGGCTCACCGCTGAGGGCCCACATGGTGGCTCCGCCGCCAGCGCCGCCGGTGGCCTCGCCACTCGATCCGCCGCCGGGCTGGGCCGGGCCCGAGGTGCCGCAGCCGGCCAGGCTCACTGCACCCACGGCAGCAGCCGCGAGCCCGAGGAACGACCGGCGGCTGGTGCGAGGAAACGTCATTGGTCCTCCAAGAAGAAGGGAGAGTGGATGAGATATCCGAAACATTTCGAATTTCTCGAAAGATTTTTGAAAACGTATCGCCCAGATCGGCCCTAGTCAAGAGCACTGGACCAGACCCTCCGAACCCTCTCCCCACTTCGCTGGGGTTTGAACCCAAGCGAAGTCGGTTGGGTGAGGTATCCGATGGACGGGAGGCCTCCGACCGGCAGCGGACCCGCTACGCTGATGCCGAAACTTTTCGGACTAGCGCCACGGGCTCGGAGATCGCGTTGAAGAAGAACCGCACCACATTGGCCGACGTGGCAGACGCCGCCGGGGTCTCGGTCGCGACCGTGTCCAAGGTGCTGAACGATCACACCGACGTCGCCGAGCCGACCCGCCGCCGGATCCAGCAGCTGCTGCGCGAGTCCGGCTACCAGCCGACCCGGCGATCGGCCCGCCGGTCGGAGGAGGCGACGGATCGACTGATCGAGGTGTCCTTTCCGGAGTGGCAGAACGCGTACGAGACCGCTGTGCTCGACGGGCTGTCCGCGGCGGCCGAGGCCGGGGGCTACGAGATCGTGATCGGCCCCCGGGCCCACGACAACCGGGTCGACATCGATCCGGACGAGCTCCGCCGCTCCGGGCGGGTGGGCGCGATCTTCGTGACCGTCGACGCCACGCACCCGCCGATCAAGGCGCTGGCCGACGGCTTCCCGGTCGTGGTGATCGACCCCGTCCGGGTCGGCGCCACTCGGTGCGTGAGCATCGGGGCCACCAACTTCGCCGGCGGGGTCACGGCGACCGAGCACCTGCTCTCCTTGGGACATCGGCGGATCGCGCACGCCGGCGGACCCTCGTCGGTCGAGTGCAGCCAGGCACGGGTCGCCGGCTACTACTCGGCGTTGAGGCAGGCCGGGCTGACCCTGGACGACAGTCTGGTCACCCACTCGCTCTTCACCTACGACGCCGGCCGCGAGGTGGCCGCACGGCTGCTGGACCGCCACGACCGTCCCACAGCGATCTTCGCGGCCTGCGACGAGATCGCCCTGGGCATCCTGGAAGAGGCTCGGCGGCGCGCCATCCGCGTCCCGGAGGACCTGAGCCTGATCGGCTTCGACGACAGCTTCCTGGCGAGCAGGTCCGCCCCTCCGCTCACCACGGTCGCCCAGCCGCTGATCGAGATGGGCCAGCTGGCCGTGCGTTCCCTGCTGCAGCTCGCCGCCGGCGAGGTGGTCGGCACCCGCCACCTGGAGCTGGCCACCCACCTGGTCGTCCGGGATTCGACGGCCGCTCCCCGCTCCTAGTCCGGCTCCCCCGACCGACCGCCGTCGGCCCGGACCGACCGCCGCCCCAGCCCGACTCCGCGCGGGTAGCAACCCGAGCGGAGTGGTGTGTTGTGCCGAGGAGGGAGGCCAGTGGCGGGAGGGAACGGGACTTCTGGCCCTCGCGGCCCGCCGAGGATCGGCCGAGACTGACAGTCGTGGGCCTCTCCGGACGCGGCGATCGACAGCCGCCCGACGAGGCGACCAGCGATTTCAACGAGGAGCCGTCGATGTCCACCACCGTTCGCCAGGAGCACTCCGAGATCCTCCGGCACGCCGCAGCCCGGGCCAGTCTGGCCCCGTCGATCCACAACACGCAGCCGTGGCGCTTCCGGATCGGACCGAACACCCTCGAGCTCCGGGCGGACCGTGATCGTCGCCTCCGGGTCCTCGATCCGACGGGTCGCCAGCTCATGCTCAGCATGGGGTGTGCCCTGCTCAACGCCCGGGTCGCCCTGGCCGCGAGTCGGCGGGAGGTGAGCATCCAGCGTTTCCCGACCCCCGCCGACCCGGGACTGGTCGCCCGCCTGGTGATCTCGGACCGCATCGCGCCGTGGCAGCCGCTGGTCCGACTCGACCCCGCGATCGACCGCCGGCACAGCAATCGACGCGAGTTCTTCGAGACACGGGTCTCCGAAGAGGTGCAGTGGGAGCTGATGGCCGCCGCGGAGGCCGAGGGCTCCGTGCTGGTGCCGGTCAGCAACGACCGCCACCGTCTGGAGGTGGCCAGGCTGCTGTGGGAGGCCGAGGCCGAGCAGTCCGACGATCCCGCCTACCGCGCCGAGGTGCGCGAGTGGACGTCCGGCATCGCCGGCCGCCGCGACGGGATCTCGCCCCGGTCGTACCCGATGAGCAGCGATGACCGTGGTGAGATCCCGTTGCGCGACTTCGGGCTCAAGGTCGGCGGCCACATGGCGCCGGTGACGGACTCCGGGCGGGACCAGTGCCTGATGATCTTGGGATCGGCCGTGGACTCCGACCTGGCGTGGCTGCGGGCCGGCGAGGCCCTGGAGCGGCTGTGGCTGGAGGCCACCCGGCTCGACCACGTGGCCAGTCTGTTCACCCAGCTGATCGAGGTCCCCGAGCTGCGCGAGGAGCTGCGCGCGCAGCTCGGCCTGGGATGCGAGCCGTTGGTGCTGATCCGCGTCGGTCAGGCCGCGCCGAACGTCGCCACCAACCGCCGCGACCTCGACCAGCTGATCGACGAGATGTGATCATGTCCGGCACCTCGATGATCATGACCGACCCGAGGTCCGTCACCAGGCGCTGGGTGTACGGCTTCGACCAGCTGGACGAGGTCGATCGGCTGCTGCATCAGGACTGGGATGCGGTGCGTGGTCTGCTGGGCGGGAAGGGTGCGAACCTGGCGGAGATGACCCGGTTGGGGATCCCGGTCCCGCCCGGCTTCACCGTGACCACCCAGGCGTCGCTGCGCTACCTGGCCGACGACCGCGCCCTGAGCGATGACGCGTGGCGCGAGGTGCTGGAGGCGCTCGGGCAGGTCGAGAGCGGGGTCGGGCGGCGGCTCGGCGACCCGGTCAGCCCGTTGCTCGTCTCCTGCCGGTCGGGGGCGAAGTTCTCGATGCCCGGCATGATGGACACGGTCCTCAACATCGGTCTCAACGACGAGACGGCGCAGGGCCTGATCGCGCGCAGCGGGGACGAGCACTTCGTGTACGACTCCTACCGGCGGCTGATCCAGATGTTCGGCACCGTGGTGCTGGGACTTCGCGACGACCTCTTCGAGCACGTGCTGACCAGCGCCCGGGAGGAGCGTGGGGTGCAGAGTGACGCCGACCTGTCGGCCGGCGACCTCCGGCGCGTCGTCGCCCGGTTCTCCGAGATCGCGCCACAGTTCCCGAGCGACCCGTACGAGCAGCTGCGGATGGCCATCGAAGCGGTCTTCGACTCCTGGAACGGCAAACGGGCGGTCGACTACCGCAATGCGGCCGGGATCGCCCATGACCTCGGCACCGCCGTCAACATCCAGGCGATGGTGTTCGGGAACCTGGGCGAGAACTCGGCCACCGGCGTGGCCATGACCCGGAGCGGGGCCACCGGGACGCCCGGCCTGGAGGGTGACTTCCTGATCAACGCCCAGGGCGAGGACGTCGTGTCCGGGACCCGGCAGACCCGGCCGATCGAGAGTCTGGCCGAGACCATGCCGGCCGCGTACGCCGAGCTGCAACGCATCGCGACGACCCTGGAGCGCCGCTACCGCGACATGCAGGACATCGAGTTCACCGTCGAGGACGGCACGCTCTGGCTGCTGCAGACCCGGGACGGGAAGCGAACGGCAGCGGCCGCGGTCCGGATCGCGGTCGATCTGGCACGCGAAGGTCTGATCAGCCGGCAGGACGCCGTGCGGCGGGTGAGCCCGAGCCAGGTCGACTTCTTCCTGCACCCACAGCTCGACCCACGGGCCCGGCGTCGGGCCGACGACGACGGTCGGATGATCGCCACCGGGCTGAACGTGTCGCCGGGCGCCGCCGTGGGGACCGCCACCTTCGACCCCGACACCGCCCAGCGGCTGCACCGCGACGGCCGCGCGGTCATCCTGATCCGACCCGAGACCAAACCCGACGACGTCCACGGGATGCTCGCCGCGGAAGGGATCCTGACCACCCGGGGCGGCCGCACCAGCCACGCCGCCCTGGTCGCCCGGCAGTTCGGCAAGCCCGCGGTGGTGGGGGTCACCGCCCTCGAGATCGACCTCGTGGGCCGACGCGCGACGGTCGGCGACCGAGTGATCGAGGAGGGCGACTGGGTGTCCCTGGACGGCGGGACCGGCCAGGTCTTCCTCGGCCAGATCGACACCTTCGTCCCGGACATCACCGACACCTGGCTGGCGACCCTGCTGTCCTGGGCCGACGACTACCGCCGGCTCGGGGTGCGGGCCAACGCCGACTACCCGGCCGACGCGCGGCGGGCTCGGGCGAACGGCGCCGAGGGCATCGGCCTGTGTCGGACCGAGCACATGTTCTTCGCCACCGATCGCCTGCCCGTCATGCAGCGGATGATCATGAGCGGAACGGTCGCGGAGCGCCGCGAGGCCCTCGACGAGCTGCAGCCGCTGCAGCGTTCGGACTTCCTCGGCCTGTTCGAGGCGATGGACGAACTGCCGGTGATCATCCGGCTGGTGGATCCACCGCTGCACGAGTTCCTGCCCACCTTCGAAGAGCTGTCCCGGCGGATCACCGACGCCAAGATCAGGCTGTCCGCCGCGGGCTCGCTGGACGAGATCGACGCACTCCTGCAGCGACTCCGGGCCGACGAGGACCTGCTGCGTCGGGTCGAGGCGCTGCGGGAGTCCAACCCGATGCTCGGGCTGCGTGGTGTCCGGCTCGCGCTCCGCTATCCCGAGATCCTGCAGATGCAGGTGCAGGCGATCTTCGAGGCCGCCTGCGACGCCGCCGAGCGCGGCGGCACACCACGGCCCGAGGTGATGGTCCCGCTGACCACCGACGCCGGCGAGCTCATCCAGGCCCGTACGGTGATCGACAGCGAGGCGGCGGCCGTGTTCGCCCGGCGCGGCCGCACGATCGCGTACCAGGTCGGCACCATGGTCGAGACGCCGCGGGCGGCGATCACGGCGGCCCGGCTGGCCGAGCACGCCGACTTCTTCTCGGTGGGCTCCAACGACCTGACCCAGACCACGTACGGGCTGAGCCGGGACGACGCGGAGACGAGCTTCCTGGTCGACTACCTACGGACGGGCGTCTACGACCACGACCCGTTCACCTCCATCGACCCCGAGGGGGTGGGCGCCCTGATCGACCTCGCCGTCGACGCCGCCGATCTGCACCCCGGGTTCCAGGTCGGCCTCTGCGGCGAGCACGGCGGCGATCCGACCTCGATCGGCTGGTGTCATCGGCATGGGCTCACCTACGTCAGCTGCTCGCCGTTGCGCGTCCCGGTGGCGCGGCTGGCGGCGGCCCAGGCGGCGCTGGCGGACGCTCCGGCGCCGTAAGGTCTGCGTAATAGGCCGACCCCGAGGGGCGGCCGAGACTGAGGGACATGCCCCGCAGCCCTGCCCCGGTCCGGCCACCGTGGTGGCCGACGTTCACCAGCAGCGTCCGCTCCACCGCGCTGACCGCCCGCCTCGGCCGAGTCCTCGGTATCGCCTTCGGGATCTGCTTCCTGACCGGCCTGCTCAGCACGCTCCAGTATCAGCCGCTGCGTTGGCTTCCCTGGCCGGCGAGCCCGCCATGGCTCTACCGGGTCACCCAGGGAGTGCATATCGCGACCGGCACGGCGTGCCTGCCGTTGATCATGATCAAGCTCTGGTCGGTCTACCCCAACCTGTTCCGGTTCCCGCCGCTCCGCTCGCTCGTCCACGCGCTGGAGCGGGGGTCGATCGCGGTGCTGGTCGCGGCCTCCCTCGTCCAGCTGGGGACGGGCTTCTTCAACACCCTCAACTGGTATCCGTTCGGCTGGGACTTCGTGGTCGTGCACCACCACCTGGCCTATGTCGTCATCGGTGCCCTGCTGCTGCACGTCGGGATCAAGCTGCCCGACATCGTGTACGGGCTACGGGCCCGGCTCGCCGAGGCCGACGTGCTGACCGAGATCCCTTGGGACGAGAACCCGGTCTCCCACAGCAACGCCGGCGACGTGCCGCCACCGGCCACGCCGGGCATCAGCCGACGGGGGGTGCTCGCCGCGACAGGCGTCGGCGTCGGCCTCGTGGTCGCCACCTCGATCGGTCAGACGGTGACGCCGCTGGAACCGATCGGCCTGCTGGCCACCCGACGCTGGCGCCAGGGTCCCCAAGGGGTGCCGGTCAACCGCACCGCGGAGCAGGCGGCGATCACCGCGGCGGCCACCGCCGCGAACTGGACGCTCCGGGTGGACGGTCCACGTCCGTACGTGATCACCCTCGACGACCTCACTCGCGCGACCTTGATCGAAGACCGGCTGCCGATCACCTGCGTCGAAGGCTGGAGCGTCGGGGCCACCTGGCGCGGTCTCAGTCTGCTCGAGCTGGTGATCCGGGCCGGCGGCGGTCCGGGCTCGACGGTGCGGGTCGAGTCCCTCGAACAGGACTGGACCTTCAACGCCTCGCAGATCAGCGGACCCCAGCTCGGCCGCGCGCTGCTGGCCACTCACCTCAACGGCGAGCGGCTGGATCTCGACCACGGCTACCCCCTGCGGCTGATCGCGCCGAACCGAGCCGGCGTGCTCAACACCAAGTGGCTCGCCCGAGTGGAGGTCCGCGGATGACGATCGACGTGATGCTGGTGGGTCGAGTCGTCGCCATCGGCAGCGGAGTCGTGCTCGCCGCCTACGGTGCCGTACGGCTGCTCACCGACGTGCCCGGTGCGAGTCTGCTGCGGCTGTCGGTCTGGCTGGTCGGCGCGTTGGTGCTCAGCGACCTGGTGGTGTCCCCGCTGATCGTCGCGGTCGGGGTGGCTCTCCGCCGCTGGCTCCCGGATCGCGCCCGTCGCTACACGCAGGCGTTCTTGATCATGGCCGCGATGATCACTGTCGTGGCGGTCCCGATGATCTACCTGGAGGGCAGTGCCCCGCCGGAGAAGGCGCTGCTGAACCAGGACTTCGGTGTCAACCTGATGATCTTGCTCGCACTGGCGGCGCTGATCAGCCTGCTCGGCTACGCGGTCGATCGGAAGCGATCTCGCTCGGCCCGACCCGCCGCGAGCTGAGCCGAGCGCGCCGCAGGGCCGCCAGGGAGACCACCACCGACGCACCGCCGTAGGCCGCGACCTGGACGCCGGTCGAGTGGTCGAACACGAACGCCACGTACGCCGCCGCCCAGACCGCCAGCCACTCCCAGCGCTGGCTCATGATCACCAGCACGGCGAGGGGCAGGGCGTACCAGGGGTAGACGGGGGTGGCCACCAGCAGACTGGAGCCGAACAGCCAGCAACAGGTCACCGGCACCGGGTCGCGGCCGGACCGGACGAAGGCCAGCACCGCGAGCGCGGCGGCGATGACGAGGGCGGCCACGGGTCGGACCTCGGTCGGCAGCCAGCTCAGCAGCGCGAACCGTCCGCCGCTGTCGTAGCCCTCCTCCGCCAGATAGCCCGGCAGGTAGCCCAGCACCAGCGCTCCCACCACCAGCGCGTGCGGCACGTAGCCGGCGACCGTGATCGCCACCGCCGTCAGACTGGTCCGCCACCGACCCCGCCGCAGCAGCACGGGAACGAGCAACAAGGGCACGAGCTTGAGTGAGGCGGCCAGACCGAGGAACAGGCCGGCCCACCAGAGCCGCCGGCTGACCGTGCACCAGATCACCCCGAGCACGGCCAGCGCGACCAGGGCGTCGAGATGACCACCGTTGGCCGCCTCGATCATGACCAGCGGGTTCGCACCGTAGAGCAGCGCGAGGCCGCGGCGCGGACCCAGATACCGGCCGAGCAGCACGGTGGTGATCACCACCGCCGAACCGGCCACCACCCGCAGACCCGCGAGCCCGAGCGGTGCCGGGACGAGGAAGGCCACCGCGGTGAACACGGCCTGGGCCCCCGGCGGGTAGATCGTGTGCACCCCGGGTCGGTTGATCGCGGGTGGTCGGCCCGGCGGGAACAGCTGGGCGTCCCGCAGGAAGGTCAGCGCCTGGTCGAGCGGGACGAACCGGTACGGATCGATCCCCGCGAGCTGGACCCGGCCGTCCCAGACGTAGCGGTAGATGTCGTCGCTGGTCAGCGGGAAGACGAGGAGCCCGGTGGCCTGGACCGCCACGGTGATCATCAGCACGGCCGGAGTCGACACCGACCGCAGATCTCGACGCACCCACCAGGCCAGGCCACCGAACACCAGGGCAGCCGCCAGCAGGTGCCAGCCCCAGCGGACGTGCGCGGCCAGCGAGAACACCAGGGCGACGTCGGCGATCACCATGATCACGGCCGCGGCGACGAGCCGCCGACCGGGACGCGCACCGCGCACCGGATCGGGTGCGGTCCCCGGACCGGTTCCGAGCCCAGGACCGGTTCCGAGCCCAGGACCAGCGTTCATGACGCCGTGCGCAGTGCCACGAAGCTGCGGTGCTCGGCGTCCCACACCTCGGTGACGATCAGGTCGAGAGCGGCCGCGACCCGCAGCAGGGGGCGGACGCCGATGGCCGCCCACGGAACCGGATCGGACTGGCGACCGGGACGGCTCAACACCACCGCGTACGCGTCGTCCCGGTCGGGATCGGTGTCGATCTCGCAGATGATCAAGCCACCGCCGCCCACGATCTGGCAGCAGCGACGCAGCAGCCGGGCGACGTCGCCGCCGATGCCGATGTTGCCGTCGAGCAGCAGGGCGGTCCCCCACCGCCCCTCCCCCGCCAACGGCAGCGCCAGATCTCGGCGGAGCACCTGACCGCCGGCGCGGCGCCCCACGGCCACGGCGACGGCCGAGATGTCGATGCCCAGGGCGGCCCTTCCCGAGCGCTGCAGGGCGGCGACCATCCGCCCGGGCCCGCAGCCGACGTCGAGGACGGGTGCCTCACAGCGGGCCACCACCATCTCATCGACGTGGTCGGCCGCCCGGGTCCAACGGCCCAGATCAACCTCCAGCGTCGCCTCCGCCGCCTCGCCGGAGGCGTTCTGGACCACCACCTCGGCACCGCGGTACAGGTCGTCGAACAGCCGGTCGGTCGGCTGCCGGGGTCGGGCCCCGGTCAGCTCCCGATGGCGCCGGGAGAAGCTCAGCTCGGGCCAGCGATCGGCCACGCAATCGGCGTCGGCTGGTACGTCGACGTCCCGCAACGGCGGCAGCAGCGCGACGGCCAAACCCAGGTCGATCAGCCGGCCGAGCTGAGCCGCACCGGTGCGGTCGGTCGACATCTCGATACCGGCGAACACCGACGCCGGGTCCACGCCTCGCAGCCCGATCGCCCAGAACCCGCCGTCCTCGCTCAGACCCAGCAGCGCATCGGCCGACCCCCAGGACGACTCCAGCAGCTCGGGCGTCACCTGCGGGGTGTCCATCCCGATCAGCAGCACCCGCTCCGCCGGGTGGGTTCCGCCGACGTCCTCGAAGGCCGCGGCCAGCCGCTCAGCCAGGTCCCCCGGCCGCTGGGGCACCACCTCCAGGCCGTCGTCCCAACCGGTGGGATCGCCGTCGAACACCAGCACCCGACGCCGGACCCGACTGCTGCGGACCGCGGCCAGGGTGTCGTCCAGGGCGGCTGCGGCGAGGGTCGCCGTCTCCACCGGCGTGAAGGCGGCCTGCAGCCTGGTCTTGGCCCGACCCGGCGCCGGCTGCTTGGCCAGCACCAGCACGGTGTCGGCTCCGGTCCGCCCGGTGATCGGGTCGCTGGGCAGCGCCGCCGTGGTGATCATCGGACCGGGCGGGTCAGTGCGGCCGACATGTCACGCACCGCCTGTAGCGCACCCCGGGGAGTGCCGGTCACCTTGGACCGCCCACTCCGTACGCGGTAGTCGACCCACACCTCACCGATCCGCCACCCGGCGTCCGCCGCCTTGACCACGGTCTCCGCCGGATAGCCAGAACGCCGATCCTGCAGGTCGAGCCGCAGCAACGCCGTCCGCCGTGCCGCGCGCACCGGCCCGAGGTCGTGCAACCGGACCCCGGTGCGGGTGGCCAGCCGAGCCGCCAGCGCGCGATTGGCCAGCCGAAGATGCCAGGCCTGGGCTCCGCGCTGCACCGACCGCCGGGCCCCGATCGCCAGATCGACGCGCCCCTCCCGGACCGGCTCCAGCACCCGCGGGAGCTGAGCCGGGTCCAGACTGCCGTCGGCGTCCATCACCACCACGATCTCGGCCCGGGCCGCGAGCAGACCGGCGTGACAGGCGGCGCCGTAGCCCCGCTGCGGCACGTCGACGATCCGGGCCCCGAGGTCCCGCGCGACCTGGGCCGACCCGTCGCTCGACCCGTTGTCGGCCAGGATCACCGCGATCCCCGCCGGCACCCGGGGCAGCAGCCAGGCCAACCCGGTGGCCTCGTCCAGACAGGGCAGCACGAGCTCGACCTCGGGTGGGTTGTCCATCCTTCGACGGTAGGGCGGCACGGCCGGGCGCGAGCCGGCCGGACGCTTTCGGTTCGCTTACGTCGGCGCGGCCGGCGGGGGACGGATCGCGGCCGCGGCCTAGAGTCGATCATCATGTCCGGGAGGATCCTGGTCGTCGAGGACGACCCCACGATGGCCGAGGTGCTGGTGGCGTACCTGCGTCGAGCCGGCTACCGGACCGAGTGGACCGGTGACGGCAGCGAGGCCCTGCTGCTCTGGCAGCGAACCCAACCGGATGTGGTGATCTTGGACCTGATGCTGCCCGGCGCCTCCGGTCTGGAGCTGCTCCGGCGTCGGCGGGCGGACGCCGACCAGGCGGCGGTGATCATCTTGTCCGCCCGGGGCGAGGAGGAGGACCGCCTGATCGGCCTGGAGACCGGAGCCGACGACTACGTGGTGAAGCCCTTCTCCCCACGGGAGGTGGTGCTGCGGGTGGAGGCACTGCTCCGCCGGGCGGAGCGCCTGTCGGGCACGGCGCTGCTGAACCGGCGCCTGCAGGTCGGCTCCCTGCGGGTCGACCTCGGACCGCGGCGGGCCACGTACGAGGATCGCGAGCTCTCCCTGACCACCCGCGAGTTCGACCTGCTCGCCTTCTTCGCCGCCCACCCGGGCGAGACCTTCAGCAAGGCCGAGCTGCTGCGTCGGGTGTGGGGCTGGGAGTTCGGGGACAACTCGACGGTGACCGTGCACGTCCGTCGGCTGCGCGAGAAGCTCGAGACGGATCCGTCGGATCCGCAGTTGGTGCTCACGGTCGGCCGTTCGGGCTACCGGATCGTCGGAGAGGACGAGGAGCGATGAAGGACTTCGTGATCATCATCGGGCTCACGCTCGGCGCCTGTCTGGTGGTCGGGGTCATCGGCGCCGCCGCCATGCACCGGTTGCGTGGTCGCTCGCTGCGCTACCAGCTGATCATCGCCACCCTGCTGCCGGTGGCGGCGGTCACCGCGACGGTGATCGTCAACGTGTGGCTGATGTTCCTGTCCCCGCACGACTCCACGGTGATCATGATCGCGCTGATCGTCGCCGTGCTGGTGGCTGCCTTCGGCAACGTGCTGGTGATGCGCCGGGTCGGCCGGGGCTCCGCCGAGCTCGGGCTGGTGCTGCGCCGGATGCGCGCGGACTCGACCGGCACCCCGCCCTCCCCGACGGTCGCCGCCACGGCCGACGATGTCGCCGGCACCCCGTCCCCCCAGCTCCCGGCCGAGCTGGCCCTGGTGGTCGCCGATCTCGAGGAGACCCAGCGGCTGCTGGCCGAGACCCGCCGCCGCGAGCAGGCCGCCGAGGAAGCCCGGCGCGAGCTCGTCCGGTTCATGTCCCACGATCTGCGGACGCCGCTGGCCGGGTTGCGCGCCCTGACCGAGGGCCTCGAGGACGGTGTGGTGCACGATGTCCCCCGCGCGCTGGAGCACATGCGGGCGACGATCAACCGGATGACCCATCTGGTCGAGGACCTGTTCGAGCTGTCCCGGGTGCAGGGGGCTCGACCGGCCCGGCCGAGCACGTTGCTGTCGCTGTCGGAGCTGATCATCGACGTCTCTTCCGAGTCGTCCGCGCTGGCGCGGAGCCGCGGCGTCGTCCTCGACGTCCGGGTGCCCGAGGACGACCGGCTCGCGGTGACCGGCTCGGCGGACGACCTGGCCCGAGCGGTCTCCAACCTGGTGGCGAATGCTGTCCGCCACACGGGTACGGGTCAGATCGTCCGGCTGCACGGCCAGCGGGCCGACGACGGCCACATCCGCGTGGAGGTCAGCGACGGCTGTGGCGGCATCCCCGCCGAGAGCCTGGAGCGCGTGTTCGACGTGGGCTGGCGCGGCAACGGTGCCCGGACCGGTGACGGCGGCGCCGGGCTCGGGCTGGCCATCGCCCGGGGGGTGGTGGAGTCCCACGCCGGCCGGATCGACGTGGCCAACATCGAGGGCGGCTGCCGGTTCGCCGTCGAGCTCCCGGTGCCGGAGACGGCCACGTGAGGGTGCTGGTGACCGGCGGGGCAGGCTTCGTCGGTCGGGCCGTGACGGCTCGGCTCGACGCCGAGGGCGATGAGGTCGTGGCCTACGACCGGGCCGTCGACGCGGCGGACGACATCACCGACCTGGCCCGCCTCCGGGCCGCGGTCGACGGCTGCGCGGCGGTGGTGCATCTCGCCGCGAAGGTGGGCCTCGGGGTCGGGATCGCCGACATCGACGACTACGCCCGGCACAACGACCTCGGCACCGCCGTCGTGCTGCGGGCCAGTGCGGACGCTGGAATCACGCGACTGGTCTTCGCCTCGTCCATGGTCGTCTACGGCGAAGGAGCGTACGAGTGCCGTCGGCATGGCGCGGTCCGGCCGGCCGCTCGTCGTCGCGAGGACCTGCAGAACGGCGACTTCGAGGTGCACTGCCCCTCGTGCGGCGACGATCTCGTGCCCGGGCTGATCGGCGAGGACGCGCCCTTGGATCCCCGCAATGCGTACGCGGCCACGAAGGTCCACGGCGAGCACCTCGCCGGGACCTGGGCCCGGGAGACCGGCGGGATCGCGGCGGCCCTGAGGTTCCACAACGTGTACGGACCCGGGCTGCCGCGCCACACCCCGTACGCCGGCGTGGCGGCGCTGTTCGCCACCCGGGCGCGGGCCGGCGAGCCCGCACGCGTCTTCGAGGACGGTCGGCAGCGCCGTGACTTCGTCCACGTCGACGACGTCGCCCGCGCGGTGTCGTCCGCCCTCCGGGCCTCACTGGATCCGGGTCTCACGGCGTTGAACATCGGCTCCGGCCGGGTGACCACGATCGGCGAGGTCGCCGCCGCTCTCGCCGACGCTGTCGGGGGACCGCCGCCGGTGGTCACGGGCGACTTCCGGCTCGGCGACGTACGGCACGTGACCGCCGACTCCGCCGCGGCCCGCCGCGTCCTCGGCTGGTGCGCGAAGATCGCCCTGCGCGAGGGCCTGCGCGATCTGATCTAGCGGACTGATCTGACTCGGTGGCGACGACCGGCGGCTGCGCAGGCGCGTGGGCCAACTTTCCTGACTCCGCGGCGACATCCAGCAGTGCGGCAACCCGATGATTCCCGACCGTCTGCTCGGTCCACTCGAGTGACCCGACCGAAAGGATCGCGATGCGCGCGCTCGTGCTCTACACCCTGCTCTCGTTGGACGGCGTCGCCGAGTCGCCGGACCAGTTCGTCTTCGACTGGGACGATCGCCTCGACGCCAACCTGGCCGAGGTGATCGGCGAACAGGACGCGGTGCTGCTCGGTCGGCGGATGTACGACGAGTGGTCGACCTACTGGCCCACCTCGGACATCCAGCCGTTCGCCTCGTTCATCAACGGCGTGCAGAAGTACGTGATCACCTCCGGCGAGCTCGAGGATGACTGGGGTCCGCGGACGCTGGTGACCGGAGATGTCGAGGAGTTCGTCGCCGAGCTGAAGCGGAGCGACGGCGGCACCATCGGCATCCACGGCAGCATCAGCCTGGCGCAGTCGCTGCTGCGCGCGGGGCTGGTCGACGAGCTGCGGCTGGTGATCGCTCCGGCGACCGTCGGGTCCGGACAACGGCTGTTCGGCGAGTCCGAGCTGCGCCGGTGGGACCTGGTCACCGCCGAGGCCTCACCGTCCGGTGAGCTGCTGCTCCACTACCGCCGACGTGCCGACTGAGGTCGGGTGAGTGGCCGGCCCTGACGCCGCCATTCACCCGACCCGCCGATGATCCGGCAGCGCGTCGAGGGGGCCTCGACCGTCACCGGATCACGGGACGACCATGCCGGGGGGGCCGAACAGAATTAATGGCCCGCTCGTCGAAACCGGCCGACCGCATCGACAGCTGAGTTCGACCGTCACCGGACCGCCGGGGTGATCTGGGCCTGCTCGGCGTCCACCCCCTCGGGCTGATCTCCTCGAGCAGCGGGTTGCTGTCCGAGACGTAGCTGGAGGCCCTCTCGTTGACCCAGAACTCGCGGCCCTCTCTGTCGACGAGCTCGAGGTCGCTGCTCGAGAAGCAGCCGGCCCGGTCGCCGTTGTTCTTCGCCTCGAGAGGGGGGACGAGGATGCACCGAGGAATACGTTGTAAGAGTCTTGCCGGGGTTGTCGCCCCGCCGCTATTTTTTGGAACGTACCGCGAATTAAGCCAGTGCGGCCTGATCTCCGAGCCGGCAGCTTCAGGTATTCAAGCGAAGCCCAGTCACATTCTGTCGATGCGCCGTGTCGGTACCGCCACGTCGCCCCCTCGACGCGCGCACCTGGTGAAAGAGCAGCAATGGTCACCCACACGGAAAGCACCCGGTGGCAGCCATGACGCGCATTCTCTATTGGAACATCAACAACTTCTCCATCAACAAGATCTACAACACCTCGTCCTTCGGCGCGTTCGTCGAGTCGCAGAGCCGGCTCGACCACATCCTGAACGAGGTCATCGCCCCCACCGCGCCGCTACCGGCCAACTCGCCGCCGCCTCCCGACCTGATCGTCATCGCCGAGGTGTTCTCGCGAACCCGCGAGGTCAGCTATCAGGGCGGCGTCAACAACAGCGGTTCGCGGGTCGGTCTGGCGGTCACGCTGCTGCTCGACCAGATCCGCAATCGGCTGGGCAACACGTGGTGCCTCGTGCCGCCGCTGATGCTGGGCGACTTCGGGATCCGGGAATCCGTCGCGGTCTACTACAACTCGACGACGTTGGAGTTCACCGGCCCCTACATCTGGTGCAGCACCGGCGGCCTCAACCTGGCCAGGCCCCCCAGCCTGCTCCATCAGGGCAACGTCATCGACTACAACACGACCTGGCGAAACGCCATGCCCAACCCGCACAACCCGATCGCGGCGCTGCAGCTGAATCGGACCTGGAACCCCCCCGCCGGCCCAGCGATCAACGAATGGCAGGGAGCCGGGCAGTGGCAGCACTTCCTGGGCAACGGGACTCGGATCGACTTTCCGAACGCGCAGAACCGGAGTCCGTACTACACCCGTTTCCGTGACGTCGGCGGCGGCCGCACGCTGAAGGTCTTCACGGTGCACACGTCGCCGTCGACCTCCGTCGGCGCCACCACCGCCGTCGCCGCCATCACCGATCTGGCCCTGGCCGCCAACGAGGTCGGGGTCGTGGTCGGCGATTTCAACGTGGACACGTTCAACATGGCCCAGAACGGCGCCTACGTGCCGCTGGAGAACCTCGGTTACGCCATGCTGATCGATTCACGCGACAACAACGACAACGTCAATCCCAACCGGCGCCCGTACTGCCTCACCCACCTGCTGCCGGTTGCCCGAGCCACCCCGTTCAACGCCACCGGCGTGGCACCCGACCCGACGCACAACGTGTACCCGCGCTACGGCTATCTGGGAGCGATGTCGATCCACCCGTTGCAGCCCAGCGACAGCGGGTCGATCGACAACGCCTTCGTCGACTACGCGGTGGGCCTGGCGGCTCCGGCGCACAACACCACGATCGTCAACACCGTCGTCGGCAAGCCCTACGCCGCGGTCGCGCCCCCTCCCGCAGGGGTCGACGCGTCGCTCACCGGCGGGTACGGCTACGCCAGCTCCCTGGCCGCGCCGATTCCTCAGCCGGCCGGCGTCAACCCGGCGGCGGGCCTGGGATTCTTCCAGAACTGGAACAACTTCCAGCGGATCGCCAGCACCAGCGACCACCTGGCGGTGCTGTTCGATGTCTGAGCCACGCGTCCCGCCACGGACCTCGCGATGACCCTGATCGATCTGCAGAAGACGCTGCAGGCCCAGGTGGATGCGACCTCGTCCATCGTCGTCTCGGCCGCCACCCTGACCGCTGCCGACCTGTCGCCGCGGGCCGGGCTGGACCAGCTCCTGCGCGGTCACCTGGTGCTCGGCACGAGCGACCTGACGCTGGCCACGACGGCATCGGTGCCGGCCCCGAGTGGCAGCACGCTGGTCGTCAGCGGCACCGCGAACCTGCTCGGTGCGAGCGGTCTGACGGTCACGGCCACCTTCAGCGCCACCGACACCGGCGCGGCGGACGTCCAGGCCGCGGTGTCCCTGCCGGACGGCTGGACGCTCGGCTCGACCTTCGGCGCCCTCGCCGGTGAACCGTTCTCCGAGCTGGTGCTCACCAAGATCGCGTACGTCGTGACCACCTCGCCGACCGACACCTACCGCTGGAACGGCACTGAAGAGCCGCTGACACAGGGATCCCGGCTGTTCAGCCTCGCCGCCATCGTGGGTCCGCTGGCCGTCGCGGCCGGTCTGTTGTCCGGCGGCACGCTGACCAGCGTGCCACTGGGCGGGCTCGTCGACCCGTCTGCCTTGAGCAGTCTCTCCTCGGGCATGCCGGACGTCGCCCTGACCGGCGAGCTCGGCTCCCCGGTGGCCATCACCCGCTTCGACCTCAGCGCACCGCGGATCGAGCTGAGCACCGGACCGGGCAGCGACGGCGCAGCGCTGGCCTGGCTGGCGTTCGCGACCACCCTCAACGTCAACCACCAACCGGTCTGCGACTTCAAGGCCCTGCTGTCGTCCGGCGCGAGCACGGTCACCTTCATGATCGCCCCCCGCTCGCCCGGCGGTGGTCCGCGCGCCCTGGCGCAGCCCCAGCCGGTCGGGGCGATCGATCCGGGCCCGGCGCCTGGCCTGACGCCGGCGCAGATCATCGGGCTGCTCGGCCTGGACTACACGACGCTGCTGCCGGAGGTGATGGTCAAGGCCTTCGAGGCGGTGTCATTGCAGGGGCTGACCGCGACGTTCACCCTTGGCCACTCGATCGGGCTGGTCAGTGTGGGCGCGCGGATCGCAGCGACGGCCCCGTTCGGTTACGGACAGTTCTCGATCGAGAGCACGTCGCTGTCGGTGATCGCGATGGCCCCCATCGGCACCGGCCCGGTGCTGTTCACCTTCGACGCCACGGCGGCGCTGTTCAAGGACACCTTCGACGCCGAGTTCGACCTCGAGCTCACCTACGACACCGACTCCCGCGAGGTCACGGTGGCCGCCGTGCTGGCCCACGAGCTGAAGCTGAGCGACGTGGTGCACGGACTGTCCGACGGCCACGTGTCGATCCCGGACGACCTGGAGATCACCTTCGAGGAGTTCGGCATCACACTGGCCAAGCCCGCCGGCGGCTCGTGCGCCTACACCCTCTACGGCAAGGCCGACGCGGCCGTGCAGCTGCCGATGCTCGGCACCGCCCTCGACGGCGAGCTCCAGCTGGTGATCGACTCCGCCAAGGCGTCGTACCAGCTGATCGGTGGCCTGCAGATCGGCGACTCCAGCTTCACCGTCGAGGTGGACCTCACCGCCGACGACAAGATCATCACCGGCAGCTGGGTCGCGCTGAACCAGGACTACCTCGGCATCGACGCGCTCGCCGCGGCTCTCGGCCTGGCCGCACCACCGATTCCGGCCGGGCTCGACCTCAACCTGATGTCCGCCACGATCTCCTACAGCGTCACGAACACCGTGCTGGTGCTCGAAGCCCAGTCGGCCACCTACGGCAAGGCGGTGCTGGTGGCCCTCAAGACGACCGCCTGGCACTTCTTCTCCGGTCTCGACGTCGATCACCAGATCAGCCTGAGCGAGCTGCCGGTGATCGGGCCGGACATCAACGAGGTGGTCTCGGTCGGCGTCGACGACATCCAGGTGCTCGTCGCCGACAGCCTCGACGGCACCGCGGCCACCACCATCAACGCCGAGCTGGCCACGCTGGGTCCCGGCTATCCACAGGTCCCCGCCGCCGGCCTCTCCGGGGTGGCGCTGGCCATGGTGTTCGACGCCGGTGGCGACAAGACCACCCTCAGCCTGCAGACCCCGGCCAAGGCCAAGGCGGGCGTGAGCCCGTACGAGCTGCCGGGCCCCGACGGTCTCTCGGCATCGGCCGCCAACACCCAGTTCCTCGTCGTGGCCGGGTCCGCGGGCGACCCGCCGCCGAACCCGTCCGCCGGCACGGTGTGGCTGAACCTGCAGAAGAGCTTCGGTCCCGTCAGCTTCCAGAAGGTCGGGATCCGCTACGCCGACAGCGTCCTCTACTTCCTGATGAACGCGTCGGTCACGGCGGGTGGTCTCAGCATCGCCGTGCTGGGCCTGGGCGTCGGCTCCTCGCTGACCAGCTTCACCCCGGAGTTCACCATCGACGGCCTGGCCATCACCTACGCGGAGGGTCCGGTCGCGGTCAGCGGTGCGCTGGTCGGCAGCATCGACCCGGTCAACTTCTACGGCGAGCTGCTGATCGAGGCCGGCGAGCTGATGATCGGCGCCCTGGGCGGCTACTGCGAGGTGGAGGGTCACCCGTCGCTGTTCCTCTACGCGGTGCTCGACTTCCCGATCGGCGGACCGGCCTTCTTCTTCGTCAACGGGCTGGCCGCCGGCTTCGGCTTCAACCGCAAGCTGGTCATCCCCCCCGTCGACGGCGTCGCCACCTTCCCGCTGGTGCAGTGGGCACAGGGCACCGGCAGCCCACCGCCGATGGACCCGAACGCGATCGCTGACAACGTCGTGAAGGTGATCACCGAGCTGTCCGCTTCGGGCGTGGTCGCACCCTCGGTCGGGGACTACTGGCTGGCGCTGGGCATCCGGTTCACCTCCTTCGAGCTGGTCCAGTCGTTCGCCCTGCTGACCGTGGAGTTCGGCCACCAGTTCGAGATCGCGCTGCTGGGCATCTCCACCGTGCAGCTGCCACCCGCGCCGGCGCCGCCGGTGGCGATGGCCCAGCTGGAGCTGGAAGCCGTGTTCAACCCGACCGAGGGCGTGCTGGCCGTGCTCGGGCAGCTCACCCCACAGTCGTACGTGCTGTCGCAGGCCTGCCACCTGACCGGCGGCTTCGCCATGGTCACCTGGTTCGCCGGCGACCTGCTCGGTCAGTTCGTGCTCACCCTCGGCGGCTACAGCCCACGGTTCACCCCGCCGAAGGGCTATCCGGTGGTGCCCCGGCTCGGCCTCAACTGGCAGGTCACCCCGCAGCTGGTGATCAACGGCGACCTGTACTTCGCGCTGACGTCGAGCGCGGTGATGGCCGGCGGCGGCCTGTCCGCGGTCTGGCAGAGCGGATCCATCCGTGCCTGGTTCGACGTGGAGGCCGACTTCCTGCTGGTGTTCGAGCCGTTCCACTACTACATCTCGGCCGGCATCCACCTGGGCGCGTCGTTCACCCTCGACCTGCTGTTCACCTCGGTGACGATCAGCATCCACGTCGGAGTCGACCTGGAGGTCTGGGGACCGAGCTTCGCCGGTCGGGCGAGGATCGACCTGTCGATCATCTCGTTCACCATCACCTTCGGCGACAGCTCCGAGCAGACCGACACCACCATCGGCTGGTCCGACTTCATGACCAAGCTGCTGCCGAGCTCGGGCTCCGCGAGCCGGGCACCGGCCCGGACCGCGACGACGGAGGCAGCCAGCCCCGCGATCGTGCAGATCGTCGTGCAGGCCGGCCTCGTCAAGCGGCTCTCCGACGCCGACGGGGAGCTCAACTGGGTGGTCAACGGGGCCACCCTGCAGCTGGTCACCCAGACCGCCATCCCGACCAAGGAGTGGACGTTCAGCTCCAACGTGTCGTTGAAGCCGCAGTCCCCGGTGCCGAACACCGACTTCGGCGCGGGTCCGGTCGGACTGTCGGACACCGCGTTCACCTCCACGCACACGATCACCATCACCAGTGCCGAGGTGAGCACCTTCCACGCCGGCCCGCTGCTGTCCAACGTGCCCACCGCCCTGTGGCAGAAGCGGGACTTCGACGCGCACGGGGTGCCGAAGGCCGTGGACCCGCTCAACTCGACCACCCTGGACCGGGTCGCGGTCGGCTTCACGCTGACGCCGGTGGTCACACCGCCGGATCACACGCTGCCGATCAAGATCGCCGATCTCGAGTACACCATCGCCGACCCGATCAAGCCGTTCACCTGGACCGATGCGACGGCGCCGATCACCGACCCGTTCACCGACCAGACGGTGTGGGGCACGATCACGGCCACCGGACCGGCATCGGTGCGGCACGAGCTGCTCGCCGTGATGGCCGAGGAGGGCTGGCCGCTCCCCACCACGGTGGACGTGTCGGAACTGTCCTCACCCGCCACCTACGACCTGATCGCCGACCCGGTGCTGCGCCTCCTCGGGGAGCAGCGGTGATCGGGCGGAGCGGGCTGACCGGGCCGTTCGGACTGACCGGGGCCCGGGCTGTGCGCACCGTGCTCGACCCCGAGCGGCTCGTCACCTTCATCGCCTACGACGAGCCGGCGCTGAAGGACGGCGAGTACACCATCACCGCCATCCAGGACACCAACCAGGAAGCACCCGGCACCCACCAGCAGACCCGACGCTTCGCCGTCGCCGGCGAGCGGTTCTCGATCGATCCCAGCCAGCTCAACGCGGTGTTCCCGCCGGACCTGGCCACCGGTCAGCTCGACGGGGACCTGCCGCACGTGCTGCTCAACCGGGAGACGCTGCCGTGGGAGCGCGTCTCGGTCCCGGGCAACGCTGCCGCGCCCTGGCTGGCGGTGCTGCTGCTGGACGAGTCGGTCGCCCCGACGCCGGTGCCGCGGACGGCGAAGGAGCTGATCCCCGTCGGGCAGCCGATCACCGTGGTCGGCTCCTCGGTCACCGGCGTCGGCACCATGCCGGCCGATACCGCCTCGTACCCGCACCTCGACCCCCTGGACTACGGCCAGACGCCGGACGAGGCGTGCACCACCATCGACCTGGACCTGGGCACCTTCTCCGCGGTCGCGCCCACCGCCCAGGATCTGCCGTTGCTGGCCCACATCCGGCAGACCGACACGGTCGAGGGGGTCGACACCGCCGACCAGGCCACCAGCTACGCCGTGGTTCTGGGCAACCGGGTGCCGCAACCGGGAACCCGGGCGCACGCGTACCTGGTGTCGCTGGAGAACCTGGGACCGCTGCTCCCTTCGGACGACGGGACCCCGTCACCCGGCTGGCACGGCGCCACCACGGTCCGACTGCTGACCTACCGATGGTGGACGTTCACCGCCACCGACGGGGCAGCCACCTTCGAGTCGCTGCTCGAGGGCCTCAACGCCGTCCCGCACGGCCAGGACGGCATCCTGTCCTCCCTCCAGCTGCCCTTTCTCGGCACCCGGCCGGACGCCGGCCAGGTCCAGACCGCGATGAACGCGCAGGCCGCGGGCTCGGTCACCGCGGCCGATGCGACGATCCTGGCGCACGACGCGTTCGCGCTCGGCTACGCGCCGCTGACCCATCACCTGAGGCACGGGGGCCGGACCGTGTCCTGGTATCGAAGCCCCCTCGCACCGCTGGCGGTGGCTGCCACGGTGACGACGCCGATCTCCTGTCCGGACGCGGTGAACCGCTACAACCCCCAGACCGGCATGTTCGACGTCTCGTACGGCAGCGCCTGGCAGCTCGGGCTGCTGCTGGCCCTGCAGAACCGATCCATCGCCCTCGCCCTGTACGGCTGGCGCAGCGCCCTCAAGACCAGCGCGGCCAGCCGACGGGTCCAGGAGAGCTGCCAGGCGGTGCTCGACGGTGCGTTCGAGAGCGTGTTCGCCGAACGGAGCGTACGGCTGGCCACCACCGAGCCGACCCCGCCCGAGCCCGTGGTGGCATGGCTGACCGGACTGTCGCTGCTGGACGGCGTCCCGTTCAACTACCTGGTTCCGCACGAGGCGATGCTGCCCCCGGAGTCGCTGCGCGTGTTCCGGCTGGACGAGGCCTGGATCAGCGCGCTGCTGGACGGCGCGCTCAGTCTCGGCCGGGCCACCTCCACCGACCTGGCGCTGGACGCCGAGCACCACGATCCACTGGTCCGGTCCGCGCGGGCGCGGCGCCGGCTGCACCGCCCCAACCCGGTGCTGCACCCGGACCCCGATCCGGCGTCCCTCACCGACGATCCGCAGCCGACCGGTCCCATCACCGGCTTTCTGGTCCGCTCGGCAGCGGTGGCCGGCTGGCCGGACGCGGCCAGCAGTGCCTGGCGCGACCCCGAACGGGACGACCCGCTGACGCTGCTGCGGTCGGTACGCCTCGGTCAGGACGTGTTGCTCAGCCTGTTCGACGGGCCCGCCGCGGTGTTCGCGCTGCACCAGCCCCCCGGCCAGCTCCACTGCGGCGCGGAGGGCACCGCCGGCAGCCTGACCACCACGCTGCGCGAGGTCACGGGCGCCACACCGGGCCACCAGTACGACCCTCCGCAGGGCGAGGCGCCGATCAGCACCCGCGCTGACGGTCGGACGGTCCGCGCCGCGACCACCGCCGCCACCCTGCTGGCCGTGCTGAACAGCCGGTTCCACCAGGGGATGACCACGGTGACGTCGGCCGAGTTCGCCCTCGAGATGGTGAAAGGGGTGACCGAGGTTGAGTTCCGTGCACGCGGCTGAGACGGGCACGACCTGGACGGGCGCGACCGGGACGGCCGCAGCCGCGACCGCGCTGGTCGTGCCGATCGACGTGGTGGGCCTGTGCATCGGAGCCAACGACGCCGAGTCGGCCACCAACGGCTTCGCCGGCGCGACGACCGTGTACGCGCAGCAGGTGACCGACGCGCACGCCGCGTACCTCGCCCGCAACATCAGCCGGCCCTTCGACTTCCCCCCGTGGGACCAGCTCGAGGTGGGCGCCCACCTGCACTGGGCGATGCCCGACGGGCTCACCCGAGGAGGCGGGCCCGGTGCCGAGCTGGATTTCCCGGCGGCGCCGAGCCGCTGGCTGATCACCCGGATCGCCATCACGGGTGGCACCACCAGGCTCCGGTCCTGGCTGGTCGAGAGTGATGCGCTGACCACCGAGCCGCCACCGAGCGGCACCTCCTCGGTCACCCTGCCCTACCAGCCGGACCAGACGCAGCCCCCGACCTTCGCCTACCTGGGACGCACGCACGATCTCACCGAGGGCTGGAGCCCCGCCCGCTCGGTCGGCGGCGTGCGGGTGGCCGACGCCACCGGCAAGCCGCTCACCGTGGTCAGCAACGGCGAGGTCGGCTTCGCCGCGTACTACCCGAGCTGTCGCGGGGTGTTCGGTTTCTGGGACGACCTCGCCGACCTCACCCCGCCCCGCACGGACCCGGCCCGGCTGGCGTACGCGGTGGTTGGCTGGTACGACCAGCCGGCCGACGACCCGGTGCAGCCCGGGGCGACCGTCGAGTCGCTGCAGACGGATCGCGGCTGGACGGTCACCGGCGGCCTCGACGCCCTCGCCGGCGGCATCCTCGCCGGCAGCGTCTACACCGGTGTGCTGCAGGGGATCCGCTGGAGCCCGGACACCGACTACGTGCTCGGCCAGTCCGTGCAGCAGCCGCTGACGGTGAACGCCGCGATCGGCAACACCGGTGCGGAGGCGCTCGCCGCGTACTTCATGGGCCGCGATCATCCGAACGTGCCGCTGTTCGAGACCTTGCTGGATGCCTTCCAGTCGGGTCTGCTGGAGACCTTCCAGCAGCCCACCCCGGACGGGTTGAGCGCGTTGCAGGAGCGGCTGCACGCCCAGCGCTACGCCGGCGAGCACTCCGGCACCGTGTACTCCATCGTGGCCGCCGACGACACCAGCCCCGACCCTCGGGAGCTGATCGACCTGCCGACCCGGTTGGCCGCCGATCTGGATCAGCTGAACGTGATGCGCCAGCAGGCCGACCAGTGCGGCTTCCACGCCGACTGGTATCGCTGGCAGCTGTTCGCCGACTGGTACCGGATCTTCATGGTCGACCCCTCCCAGACCGATGACGCGTACGCCGTCGCCCAGCAGCGCTATGCCGGCTGGACCACGCTGTCGGAAGCCCAGACCGCCCTGACCGGTGCCGCCGACCGGCAGTACGCCGCGGTGGTCGCCCAGCTGGCGGCGACCATGCGCCTGCGGTCGGCCCCGGCCGCGAGGTTCCTGCAGCCCACCGATCCGGTGGTGGTGCTGTCCGCGCCGGGTCTGACCTTCCCCCAGCGGTACGGCAGCGACGGCCGGTTCGACGCGGACGGCTTCCTGGTCTGTCGCACCGCGGACCAGCTGCTGACCGCGGTGACCGTGGGGCGGACCACGCTGACCGCGGCCGAGCTCACGGCGGTCACGGCGCCGGCCGGACTACCGGACGAGCAGCTGTTGACCGGGGTGCTGCGGGAGACCTGCCTGCTCTCGACCACCCTGCTGGCCGACCTCTCCGGACAGTCGGCGAGCTCGCTGGAGACCGCGCTGGTGGCCGCCCTGCAGGGACAGGAGCAGGGCAGCTACACCGTGTCGGGTCACCTCCCCTCACCGGTCGGGGTGAACTGGTGGCAGCCCGACCAGTGGTATCCGCTGTTCGCCTCCTGGACGGTGCACTACCTGCCGCTGCAGCCGACCAGCGTCGACCAGCAGCCGGTCGGCTACCAGCCGACGGTGCTGACCGCGAACTACACCCTGGACCCCGACGCGGGCGGCACGCTGACGTACGCGCCGACGGGTGGCAGCGGCAGCATCACCATCGACCCGCGCACCGCCCCCTTCACCCAGCAGTACGCGGGCTCGGGCAACCTGACCCCGACACCGGCCCAGACCCTGGCCAGCCAGCTGACCGGCTACCTCGCCACCCACACCGACGCCACCCTGAGCGCGGTGCTGGCCGAGCTGACCGGCGGGGACGGGTTCCTGGTCGCCCCACTCAACGGCCTGGTGGACCAGCTGGTCGACCAGCAGCCGGGGGTCCAGCTGCAGATCAGGGTGCCCACCGGCAGCGACTACACCCAGCTCACCCAGCTGATCGCCCAGATCAGCACCGACGCGCCCAGGTCGGGCGGTCCGAGCTTCGACGACGGGCTGTTCAACCCCCTGCGAGCGGGTTATCTGAAGCTGGGGCTGGCTCTGGTCGACGTGTTCGGCCAGCAGCGCTCGGTGACCATCCCGGAGCTGATCTGCGCGGCCTCGATGACCACGGTGATCGACGACTCCCCGGTGCCCTCGATCGCCTACCTGTCGCCGCGGGTCTCCCAGCCCGCCCGGCTGGCCTTCCGCTGGCTGGCCGCGGACGGCACCGACACCGAGCTCCTCACCGCCAACCCGGCGATCTCGCCGGTCTGCGGTTGGCTGCTGCCGAACCACGTCGACGGCTCGTTGGCGGTCTACGACCAGGCGGGACGGCCGCTCGGCATCCTGTTCAGGGAGCACACCGGCCGCGGACCGGCGGTGGGCTGGCAGTCCGCTCCCGGCGACGACCGCACGGTCAACGAGGACCTCGCCACGGTGATGGCGTTCCAGAACCCGCAGCTGCGGGAGCTCGTGACCGCGCTGGGCGACGCGTCGGCGGACTTCTTCGCCGCGATGTGGAAGGCGATCGACGCGGCCGCCGCCACCGTCGAGCCGGGACCGGTGCCGACCGACACCGAGCTCGCGGCCCTGGTCGGCCGCCCGGTCGCGGTGGTCCAGGCCGCCGTCCGGCTGGAGCTCGAGGGCGCCGCCCGGCTGGATCTGAGCTTCGACAACCTCGGCAACGACTCCGACGCCGGTCTGACCGGCATCGAGTTCCCCGTCGTCGTCGGTGACCTGGCCAAGCTCGGGGACGGCCTGATCGGCTACTTCACCCAGGCCCCGACCGCCCACACGGGACCGGCCGGTGGGTACGACCTGACCACGTTCTACTGCCAGGCCGCCGCACCCGGCGCGCACTCCGGGGTGGTGCCGCCGACCCAGCAGACGGTCACGGTCCCGCCCAGCCCGCCGCTGGACCCGTCCGGCGGCCACGAGCCGCCGAACCTGACCGCTTCGACCCGATATCTGCTGATGCTGATCGACCCGCGGGCCCCCGTGCACGCGACGACCGGCGTGCTGCCGACGCTCCGCCTTCAGGTCCCCGGCGACCAGAGCCAGGCGGTCACCAACTCCCTCGACCTGGCGCTGTTCACCGCGCCCGTGCTGTCCGGGGCCGGCGGCCTGGCCATCCCGGTGCCCTCGGTGGCCGGTTACGCACTGTCCTTCCTCGATGTGGAGCCCGACGGCTCCGGCGGCCTGGAGTGGGTGGTGACCCCCGATCTCGGCCCGCCCAGCACGTCGGGACTCTGGGCGTTCAGCCCCCAGCAGGTGCGGGAGGGTTGGCTGCGGCTCAACCCGATCGTGCTCAGGTTCACGCTCACCGGCGTCGGCGGCACACCGGTGGTGCACACCGGCCAGGCCAACGCACTGACCCTCACCGTGACGAACGCCGCTCAGCGCTCGGTGACCTTCCGACCCGGCGCGCCCGTCGCGGAGGGCACCCCGAGCTCCGGATCGGTGTTCTATCTCCACCTCGGCACTCTCGTCGCCCCGCCCGACGTCACCAGGATCCAGCTCGGTGGACCCGACTGGAGCTTCCAGTCCTTCACCAGCCCGCAGTACGGCCCCTACTGGGCGGCCGCGCCCACGGCGGCGCTGACGCTCGGTCCCGGCGAACAGCTCCGGCTCTCGGTGGCGGGATTGATCGCGGCGCCCGTCGGAAGCCAGGCGCAGGTGACCTTCGACTACTACGACATCGACGGCATCGACGACGGCGTGTTCGTCGACGTGCTGACCGTCGCCGCCCCTGCAGCCACCCCTGCCGCCGCCCCGTCCTGAGCATCCCGTCCTGAGCATCCCGCCTGAGCACCCACCCGACCTCCAGGAGAACTCGTGTCCCTAGCCCAGCTGACGTTCAGCCTGAACAACCCGAAGGCGGACAACACGATCTACGTCTCGGCGACTGCGTCCGACAACAACCTGACGCTGGTGATCGGCACGACCGCTCACGCCGACTTCGAACCGGCCGGGACCGTGGTCGACGAGTCTCAGGCGGGCACCGTGACCGGATCACTGCTCTACCTCAAGCTCGGTCCGCTGAATCTGACCGCCGCCGAGTTCGCGGCCATCAAGCCCCAGGCGACCGGCTGGCAGATCGTGCCGTTCCCCAGCGAGCAGGTGCTCGGTATGACGCCGACCTCGACGCTCGCGCTGAGCTCGGGCAGCACTCTCGACCTCGAGATCGGCGCGCTGGCCGACGCCGGCGCCCAAGGGGCCAGCGCGTCGCTGACCGTCGACGTCTACCGGGTCGATGGGATCACCGTCGGCAACCTCGTGTTCCCCACCCACTTCAGCGTCGCCCTGGCCACCCCACCACACGGCGGTGAGCAGCTCAGCCAGGACATCGAGGTCGACTTCCTGCTCCACGACGTGGTCACCACCGTGCCCGCCTACAACACCGTCGAGAACTCCCTCGCCCTGGCCTTCTACGCGGGCACCCGCGGCCGACCCGTACCCGCCGGGCCCGCTACCCAGTTCGTGCTCAGCTTCGTCTACGCCGGCGACGAGCTCGGCTACGGCGCACTCTGCACCACGGCCCAGGTCCAGCCCCCGTTCAAGGTGCTCGCCGGCGCGAACGCGGCGCGGTGGAAGATCACCCCGCAGCTCGGGCTGCAGAGCCCGACCTGGGTGCTGGAACCACCCGCCGGTCACCCGATCGTCGGCTCCGGCCCGTACGCCTCGGTGGCGATCTTGATCCAGAACCTGGTCACCGACTTCCAGCCTGGGCCGACCGTCGCCCTGCTGTCGTACTCCGGCATCGACGGCTATGCCGATGGCGCGTTCACCCTGTTGATCAACAAGCAGGCGCACGTGCAGATCTGCGGACTGAAGGTGGAGCCCAACCCGGCGGTGCTGACCGACGGCGCCGCGGAGGTCGAGGTGAGCTGGCAGGTGAGCGACGCCGGCACGATGACCCTGGCGCCGTTCGGGGCCAACGTCACCGGTCAGACCAGGTATCCGGCGGTGATCACCAAGAACACCCCGATGACGCTGACCGCCGACGGGCTCGCGCTGGCGAACCTGGGCAACGTGGCGCTGCGCAACGTCACTGCGAGGGTGCTCCCGGTGATCAACTCCTTCGTCGCCCAACCACAGCAGCTGTATGCCGGCGACCTGCCTCGCGACGTCGACCTGAGCTGGAACGTCAACACCAATGAGCAGCTGCAGCTGCTGAGCTCGCAGGGACCACCCGATCCCAACCGGTACGACCACATCGGAACGCTCAGCAAGCCGATCAGCGGCCCGCAGATGCTGACCCTGCACCCCCTCGGGCAGGACGCCGACGACCCGGTGGTGGAACGCAGTCTGATCCTGTCCGCCTTCGTCCCACAGCCGGCCAGCCATCCGGTGCGGGCGAGCTACGTCGCGGCGCCCGCGAACGCCAGCCTGGTGCTGGCCGGGGACGGCACCACGATCGCGGCCGTGGACACCATCGCCTACCAGCCGGTCGCCTCGGGCGTGCCGGCCGGCCACGGACCCGCCGGCATGGTGTTCACGGCCGACGGCGAGACGCTCTACGTCGCCAACTCCGGCGACGGCACCGTGTCGATCATCTCGGTGGCGGCGACCGGCTCGGCGCCGCAGTACACCTTCACCGGCGTCGGCAACGTCACGGTCGGAGGCTCTCCGCAGCGGCTGGCGCTCTCCCCGGACGAGAAGTACCTCTACGTCAGCATCGACAAGGGAGGCGTTGCCGGTCAGCTGGTCGTGGTGGCCACCGGCCAGCAGCCGGCCGTGGTCGGCACCCTGACCGTGGGACAGGGTCCGGGCGGCGTGGCGACGATGCCGTCCGGCGCTCAGGTGTTCGTCGCCAACTCCGGCTCCGGAACGGTGTCGGTGATCGGCCGAGCACACGACGGTGTGCACTCGGTGGTGGGCACCATCACCGGACTCACCGGGGCCGGCGACGTGGCGGTGAGCCTGGACGGGGCCGTGCTGCTGGTCGCCTGCCCCGGCGCGGACGCGGTCGTCGCCGTCGACGCCGTGCACCCGGAGGCGCCGCGCCAGCGCCTGTCCACCGGCACCCGGCCCCAGTCGATCGCGGTGCTGCCGACCGGCGCGTACGCGGTGGTGGGCAACGGCGGGTCCGATTCCGTCTCGCTGATCGCCGTCGGCGCCGATCCCACGGCGTGCCGGGTGCTCACCTCCACGGCGGTGACCGGCCAGCCGGCCGGGGTGGCGGTCACCCCGGATTCCGGCCTGGTGCTGGTGGGCACGGGCAGCGCCCTGGCCGTGATCACGCTCGCCACCTTCGCGCTCGCCGAGACTCTCCCCCCGATCGGCACCCAGCCGAGCGACGTGGCGATCTCGCCCGACAACGGCACCGTGGTCGCCTGGCACGATGCGCTGGCGAGCTTCGGCCGGGGCACGCCGTCCACCGGCCTGTTCTGCTACGACGTCACCTCGCAGACGGTGACCCCCCAGCTGGCCGCCACCAAGGTGGTCGCCTTCGCCTTCCGCCCGCTCGCGTCGGCCGCGGCCGCGTACCTGGTCACCGAGGGCGGCAACCAGGTCGAGGTCTACGACACCGCGAGCTGGGTCGGCACCGCCACGATCCCCCTGCCCGGCGGCGGTCAGCCGGTGGCGCTGGCCTGCTCGGCCGACGGGAGCGCACTGTTCGTGCTCACGGTGGCCGGCGACGAGTCGGCGATCTTGACCGGGTTCGATCTCGCGTCGACCCCGGCGTACGGGCAGCTGACCACCCTGGCGGTCCGCGCCAGCGGTGGCAGTCCGGGATCGACCCTGACCCTGGCGGTCGCCCCGGACGCCTCCGCGGTCTACCTGACCGACCTGGCCAGCGGCCTGCTGACGGTGGTCAAGCGGGACCCGCACGGTGGCTACGCGATCTCCGGCAACCCCTTGGCCATCGGCACCTATCCCGGCGCCAGCGCGCTGTCGCCGGACGGCCGGGCCCTCTACGTCGCCTGCGCCGGCCAGCTGAACGGGACCCTGGTGCGGGTCGACACGGTGGGCTTCACCCGGGACACCGTGGTGCTGCCGGCCAACTCGTACGCCGAGCTGGTGAGTCTGGCGGTCTCGCCGGACGGCAACCGGGTCTTCGCCGTCGACCAGGTCGCCACCGGCGTGCGCGTCCTGGACGCCGCTTCCCTCCGGCTGGTCCAGACGCTCAGCTGGTCGAGCGGGGTGGAGATGCCGAACGCCATCGTCGTCGCCGGCGACGGTTCGGCCGCGTACACGGCCAACATCCACAGTGGCAACCTCGGCCTGCTGTCCCAGGTGCAGGCGGGCGCCGAGGATCACGCCGAGGCCGGGGTCACCGAGCCGGGAGCGTTCCGTGCCGGCGCGGTGCTCCTCGGACTCGAGGACACGCCGCCCTACCAGGGACTGTTCCTGCGCGACTACGTCGGCCAGACTCCGGCGTCGGGCAACACCACCGGGGCCTGGACGACGTGCCCGGACATCTGGGCGTCCGGTCAGACAGCCCTCCCGGATCCCACCGCGACCCTGGTTCAGGGCTACAACACCAACACCCCGCCGGCCAACACCATCTACATCTCCGGCGCCGGTGCCGACAACGTCATCTACGTACGCGGCCAGAACACGGTCAACGGGGCCAGCACCTCCCGAGTCTGGCTGTACTACGTCAACGGGGGCGGCGATCCCGCGCTCATGCTGTGGCCGACCAGCTGGATGAACCAGGGCATCACCCAGGTGAACAGCGCCAACACCTACATCGAGGTGTCGTCGAAGGCGGTGAACGAGGTCGACTACACCTACCCGCCCTTCGACTGGAAGGCCGTTCCCGTCAACGGCCACTACTGCATGATCGCCTGGGTGGAGGTGCCGCCGCTGAGTCAGCCGGCGCAGGACCCCCGGGCCGGGATCGGCTACATCGGCGACTTCAGCCAGCTGGGGGCGTTCGTCCAGTCACACCCGAACATGGGCTGGCTGAACACCAACGACGTACCCACCCCGGCCGGACAGACCTGGACCCAGAACATGCCCCTGACCGGGCCGCCGAGGGGTGGGGTGTTCAAGGCCGGGCTGCAGTTCAGCAACATCCCGACCGACGCCTCCTTCGCGATGAGCATCATCGGCCCGGATGCCAAAGGGTCGATCAACGTCCCGAAGACTCCCGTCACGTCCTCGGGCGAGACCTATCTGGTCCCGGTGGACTGGACCGGCTACGACAACTTCGCCGGCAGCGTGATCGTCACCTACTACGCGGGGCCCTCCGGGACGCAGCCCGGCGCGAGCATCGTCACCACCGCCGCCGCGAACTCGGTCACCCTGGTGGGCCTGGTCGCCGACCCGCTGGCCGGCGCCTTCCGCGGTCGCGTGTACCCGACCGGTCTGGTCGAGGACGGCTTCGAGCAGCAGTGGCTGACCACGGTGGGGATGGTGCAGCTGAACCTGACGAAGCCCTCGTGATCGAGGCGGGCCGGTCTGGTGAGGATCGCGGCAGGCGGCGACCACGAACTCGCGGTCGGCGAGTGGGGTCCGAGCCACGGCGGGCCGCTGTTCGTCCTGCACGGCACACCCGGGCATGCCGGGTGATCACGTCTCGGGCGTCACCACCACCTTTCCGAGAGCGCGGCCATCGCCAACACGAGCAAGCGCGGCGGGCACCTCGTCGAGTGTGAAGACCTGGTCGATGTAGATCCGCACTCCTCCTCGGACGCAGAGGTCGGCAAGCGGCTCGAAGTGCTGCGGACCCTCCTTCACTGCCAGCACGCCGATCGACCTACCGGTGAGTCGGCCAGCCACCATGCCGACGGTGAGGACCCGCAACACTGCGCGCGTCGACCCGCCCACGCACCGATACGCTCCGCCTGGCGACAGTGCACGCCGGTAAGCGAACACTGATCGGTGCGCGACCATGTCCAGGATGAGGTCGTAGGGCGCGGTTGTCCGGGTGAAGTCCGTCCGGCGGAAGTCGACGACCTCGTCGGCCCCCACCGACGTCATGAAGTCCTGCTTGGCGGCGTTGTCGACGGCGGTGACGTGGGCACCGAGTCGCTTGGCGAGCTGGATGGCGAACGTCCCGGAGCC